>NZ_DASUFR010000030.1:0-4696 GCF_036274455.1 Nocardioides sp.
GCGAGGACGCATGACCCTGCCCCGGCCCGGGCGGATGACCGAGCGTGGAACCAGAGGGCCGGGCGGCCCACGGAGGGAGAGCTTGACCATGAGGATCGCGATCAACGGGCTCGGACGAGTCGGCCGCGCACTGCTTCGGCAGGCCGTGCTGAGCAAGGACCTCGAGGTCGTCGCCGTCAACGACCTCGCCGACCCGCGCACGCTTGCTGCCCTGCTCCGCCGCGACTCGACCTACGGGCCGTTCCCCTACCTGGTCGAGGCCGGCGAGGACGCATTGGAGATCGACGGCGTCGAGATCCCGTGGTCGAACGCGACCACTCCGGCCGCGCTGCCCTGGGCCTCGTACGCCGTCGACGTGGCGGTCGAGTGCACCGGCAGGTTCCGGACCTACGAGTCCGCCGGCGAGCACCTCGAGGCGGGTGCCCGCAAGGTGGTCCTCTCGGCGCCGGGCAAGGACGTCGACGCCACCATCGTCATGGGGATCAACGACGACACCTACGACCCCCAGCACCACGACGTCGTCTCCAACGCGTCGTGCACGACCAACTGCGTCGCACCCATGGTCGCTGTGCTCCACCGGGCCTTCGGGGTCCAGCAGGGCTTCATGTCGACCGTCCACGCCTACACCGGCGACCAGAACCTGATCGACGGCCCGCACAAGGACCTGCGCCGGGCGCGCTCGGCCGCGGTCAACATCATCCCGACCACCACCGGCGCCGCACGGGCCGTCGGCCTGGTCCTGCCCGAGCTGGCCGGACGGCTCGACGGCGTCGCGCTCCGGGTGCCCGTCGTCGACGGGTCCCTGGTCGACCTGGCGGTCCTGCTCGACCGGGAGGTCACCGTCGAGGAGGTCAACGCCGCGTTCCAGGCGGCCAGCCACAGCCCGGAGCTCGAGGGACGGCTGCGCTACGAGACCGAGCCGATCGTGTCCGTCGACGTGATCGGTGACGAGTCCTCCTGCGTGTTCGACTCCTCGCTCACCCAGGCCTCGGGTCGGTTCGTGAAGGTCTTCGGCTGGTACGACAACGAGTGGGGCTACACCGCAAGACTGGCCGAGCTGGTCCGTCTGGTCGGCGAGTCCGTGACCACCCCAGTGGCGTGACATGACTCTCGACGTCCGCATCCACGGGCGCGGTGGACAAGGGGTCGTCACCGCGGCGGAGCTGCTGAGCCTGGCCGCCTTCGACCAGGGCCTGCACGCGCAGGCACTGCCGAGCTTCGGCTCTGAGCGGACCGGCGCACCTGTCGTGTCCTACTGCCGGATCGACGACAAGCCGATCCGCGCTCACGACCCGCTCGACGCGCCCCAGGTCGTCGTCGTGCAGGACCCGACGCTGCTGCGGGCCGCCGACGTCCTCGACGGGCTGGCCGAGGACGGCGTCGTCGTCGTGAACTCCGCGCGTACGCCGGCGGAGCTGGCCGATGCAGGGCTCCGGCTCGAGGGACACCAGCACGCGGTGTGCCTGCCGGCGTCCGAGCTCGCGCGCGAGCGGCTCGGCCGCCCGCTCCCCAACACCGCGCTCATCGGTGCGGTGGTCGCCCTGACCGGCATCGTCGGGCTGCCGGCGCTGCAGGAGGCGATCCGGCAGCGGTTCACCACCGCCACCGACGACGTGCTCCAGGCCAACCTGCAGCTGGCATCGGACGCACACGACCTGGTCAGCGAACGGGAGCATCACGATGCGTAGGCAGGTGGAGGGCTCCAAGGCCGTCGCCGAGACCGTGGCCCGGTGCCGGCCGACGGTCGTGGCGGCGTACCCCATCTCGCCGCAGACCCACATCGTGGAGCGGCTGTCCGAGCTGGTCACCGTCGGTGAGCTCACCTCGTGCGAGTACCTCATGGTCGAGTCCGAGTTCGGTGCGCTCTCCGCCTGCATCGGCGCCTCCGCGGCGGGCGCCCGGACCTACACGGCCACCGCCAGCCAGGGGCTGCTGTTCATGGCCGAGGCGCTGCCGAACGCCTCCGGGCTCGGCCTCCCGATCGTGATGACCGTGGCCAACCGGGCGATCGGTGCGCCCATCAACATCTGGAACGACCACTCCGATGCTCTCTCGCAGCGCGACTCCGGATGGGTCCAGCTCTTCGCCTCGTCCAACCAGGAGGCGGTCGACCTGCACGTCCAGGCCTTCGTGCTGGCCGAGCAGATGTCGCTCCCGGTGATGGTGTGCATGGACGGGTTCGTGCTCACCCACGCCATGGAGGAGATCGACGTCCCCGAGCAGGACGACGTCGACGCGTTCCTTCCGGCGTTCCGGCCCCGGCAGTGGCTGGACCCGGACCACCCGGTCACGATCGGCGCGATGGTGGGGCCGGACGCCTACACCGAGGTGAAGTACCTCATGGCGCAGCGTCAGCGCCGCACCCTCGACGCATTGGCCGAGGTCGCGGACCGGTTCCGCGGCGCCTTCGGACGCGACTCCGGGGGGCTGCTGCGCCCCTATCGCACCGACGACGCGGAGGTGGTCCTCGTGGTGATGGGCTCGGTGTGGGGGACGGCGGCCGACGCGGTCGACCAGCTCCGGGCAGACGGCGTCCGGGCCGGTGTTCTCGGCGTGACGTGCTACCGGCCTTGGCCCGGTGATGCGCTGCACGACGCGTTGTCCGGCATCGCGAACGCGGTGGTCGTGAACCGCGCCGTCGCGACAGGCCCCGGGGGTGTTCTGGGCCAGGACGTGCACGTCTGCGCCCCCACGGGCACCGCGGTTCGCGAGGTGGTCATGGGCCTGGGCGGCCGTCCGGTGACCCGGGCCGGGCTCGTGGACCTGGTCTGCGACGTTCTCGACGGGTGGGAGCCCGCCGGGGTGCTCGACTACCGCGACCTCGACGAGCGAGTCGCTCAGAGGGAGCTCGCCCGCGAGGAGGCGCTGCCGTGACCAGCGAGCTGTACCAGATCGGCACCTTCGCCGCCGGAAACCGGCTGCTGGAGGAGGACCAGCGGACCATCCAGTCCAGCCGCGACCGCGGCAACGCGATCACGTCCGGTCACCGCGCCTGCCGCGGCTGTGGCGAGGCGCTCGCGGCGCGGGTGGTGCTCGACGCCGCCCAGCGCACCGCCGGAGGACGGATGGTGACCGTCAACGCCACCGGGTGCCTCGAGGTGTTCTCGACGCCGTACCCGGAGTCGGCATGGCAGGTGGCCTGGCTGCACTCGCTGTTCGGCAACGCCGCCGCCGTCGCCTCCGGGGTGGCCGCGGCGCTGCGGGCCACCGGCCGAGACGACATCCGGGTGGTCGCCCAGGCGGGGGACGGCGGGACCGTCGACATCGGGCTCGGCTGCCTCTCGGGCATGTTCGAGCGCAACGACGACGTGCTGTTCATCTGCTACGACAACCAGGGGTACATGAACACCGGCGTCCAGCGGTCGGGTGCGACCCCGCCCGCCGCGAGCACGGCCAACACCCGTCCGCTCGGCGGCTCGGTGGGCAACTCCTTCGGGACCGGCAAGAGCCTGCCGCAGATCGCCATGGCCCACGAGATCCCCTACGTCGCCACCGCGACCGTCGCCGACCTGCATGACCTCGAGGCCAAGGTGGTCAAGGCCATGGGGATCAACGGCGCCCGCTACCTGCACCTGCTGGTGCCCTGCCCGCTGGGCTGGGGGACGCAGTCGGCCGAGACCGTGCGGATCGCGCGCCTGGCTGTGCGCAGCGGCCTGTTCCCGGTCTTCGAGGCCGAGCACGGCACGGTCACCGGGGTCACCCCGATCCGGCAGCCCGTCCCGGTCGAGGACTACCTGCGGCCCCAGACCCGGTTCGCCCACCTCTTCCGGGGTGAGGGCCGGCCCGAGGTCGTGGCCGCGCTGCAGGAGCGGGCCGACCGCTACATCGCCCGCTTCGGGCTGCTCGAGGGAGAGCCCGACGAAGCCGCGCCGAAGGACGAGGTCCGGACATGACCGACATGCAGCTCCCGTTCGCCGTCACCCTGGGTCCCGGCTCGAGCCGGGCCGACCACACCGGCACGTGGCGCACCGACCGTCCCGTCTACCAGACGCTCACGGCTCCCTGCGGGCACGCCTGCCCAGCCGGTGAGGACGTGCGGACCTGGCTCGGGCTGGCCCAGGAGGGCGACGCCGGCTACGAGGCCGCGTGGCGCAACATCATGGCGGTGAACCCGTTCCCGGCGATCACCGGCCGGGTCTGCTACCACCCGTGCGAGACCGCCTGCAACCGCGGCCAGCTCGACGAGGCGGTGGGCATCAACTCGGTCGAGCGCTTCCTCGGCGACCGCGCCCACGAGCTTGGCTGGGAGGTCGCCGTCATCGCTGCGCCGACAGGACGGCGCGTCCTGGTGGTCGGCGCCGGCCCGGCGGGCCTGTCGACGGCCTACCACCTCACGCTGCTGGGCCACGAGGTCGTCATCCGCGACTCGGCCCCGCACGCCGGCGGCATGATGCGCTACGGCATCCCGCGCTACCGGCTGCCCCGCGAGGTGCTGGATGCCGAGATCGGGCGGCTGCTCACGCTCGGCGTCCGGATCGAGCTCGACAGCCCGGTCACCGACGTACGTGCGGCGCGCGACGAGGGCTGGGACGCAGTCGTGCTGGCCGTCGGCGCTCAGCTCGGCAAGCGCGCCTACCTGCCGGCCGCGTCCGCGGCCAAGATGGTGGACGCCGTCTCGCTGCTGCACGGGCTCGAGGAGGGTGAGCGGCCGCTGCTCGGCCGCCGCGTCGCGGTCTACGGCGGCGGCGACACGGCC
>NZ_DASUFR010000031.1:0-8057 GCF_036274455.1 Nocardioides sp.
GTCGACGCCGTCAGCGACATCGCCCAGCCAGGCAGGTGGGGGCTGGTCCTCAGTCACGTTGCCTCCCCTCTTGCGAGTCGAGCCGACCGCAGCGCGAACCCAGGTGCGATCGCTGCGGAGGTCTCGACAGGCTCGACCAGCCGGGGTCCAGTCCCGGCGTCGGCGTGGTGCTTCGAGGCTCAGGCGCAGAACGCCTTCGCACCTCAGCCACCGTCCGGCATCACGGGCTCGACCATCGTGTGGGTCAGAAGTCGTCGACGCCGACCGGCTCGGCCGGTGCCGGCGTCTCGTCGGCCACCGTCGGGCCGACACCGAGCTTCTCGAGGATCTTCTTCTCGATCTCGTTGGCGAGGTCGGGGTTGTCGGCGAGGAAGCCGCGCGAGTTCTCCTTGCCCTGGCCGAGCTGGTCGCCCTCGTAGGTGTACCAAGCGCCGGCCTTGCGGATGATCCCCGCCTCGACGCCGACGTCGATCAGGCCGCCCTCGCGGCTGATCCCCTTGCCGTACATGATGTCGAACTCGGCCTGCTTGAACGGCGGGGCCACCTTGTTCTTGACGACCTTGACCCGGGTGCGGTTGCCGACCATGTCGGTGCCGTCCTTGAGGGTCTCGATGCGACGCACGTCGAGACGGACCGAGGAGTAGAACTTCAACGCCCGGCCACCGGTGGTGGTCTCGGGGCTCCCGAACATCACGCCGATCTTTTCCCGCAGCTGGTTGATGAAGATCGCGGTGGTGCCGGAGTTGTTGAGGGCACCGGTCATCTTGCGCAGCGCCTGGCTCATCAGCCGGGCCTGGAGGCCGACGTGGCTGTCGCCCATCTCGCCCTCGATCTCGGCGCGAGGCACCAGGGCGGCCACCGAGTCGATGACGATCAGGTCGAGGGCGCCGGAGCGGATCAGCATGTCGGCGATCTCGAGCGCCTGCTCACCGGAGTCGGGCTGGGAGACCAGCAGCGCGTCGGTGTCGACGCCGAGGCTCTTGGCGTATTCAGGGTCGAGCGCGTGCTCGGCGTCGATGAAGCCGACGATGCCGCCGGCGCGCTGGGCGTTGGCCACCACGTGGAGGGCGACCGTGGTCTTGCCGGAGGACTCCGGCCCGTAGATCTCGACGACCCGGCCGCGCGGCAGGCCGCCGATGCCGAGGGCGATGTCGAGGGCGATGGACCCGGTCGGGATCACCTCGAGCGGCGCGCGCGACTCGTCGCCGAGCCGCATGACCGAACCCTTGCCGAACTGCTTCTCGATGTTGGCGAGGGCGACGTCGAGCGCCTTCTCGCGGTCTGCAGCAGCCATGTGCCGTTGCCTTCCTTTGTCGTGAGGTCTCAGGTGCTCCTTCGACGCTAGGGATCGCCGCCGACATCCGGTCCTACCGGTCGTCGGGTTGTGGAGAAGCTGCCCCGGCGTCGCACCTGTGGACCGAAACTAGCCGAACAGGTGTTCGACTCAACGCACGACGCGCGGCGTGTCGTAGGTCAGCTCGATCCCGTCCGCCCAGGTCGAGCAGGTGCACCCGGCCGGGTCGGGCAGCGCAGCGACGGCGGCGGTGAGCAGGCCGGTGAGCCGAACGAGGTTGTCCCGGAACCGGGCGAAGACCTCGGCCTGCCCCACTCCGGACCCGGCCTCGGCGCCGGCGTCCATGTCGGTCACCAGCGCGAGAGCCGCGTAGCAGAGCCGCAGCTCGCGGGCCAGCGCCGCCTCGGGGGCGCCGGTCATGTTGATGAGCGTGCCGCCCTGCGCGGCGTACCACTGCGACTCCGCTCGGGTGGAGAAGCGCGGGCCCTCGATGACGACCATCGTGCCGCCGCGGCGTACGTCGGGTGCCGCCGCCACGAGCGCCTCGGAGACCCGTGGGCAGTAGGGGTCGGCGAACGGCAGGTGGGTGGCGCCGTGCTCGACGTACGACGACACCCTCCGGGTGGTGCGGTCGACGAGCTGGTCGGGGACGACGAGGTCGCCCGGCGCGACGTCGGACGACAGCCCGCCCACCGCGCACGGCGCCAGCACCTGGGTCACGCCCAGGGAGGCGAGCGCCCACAGGTTGGCGCGGTAGTTGATGCCGTGCGGCGGGTGCTCGTGGTGCCTGCCGTGCCGCGGCAGGAACGCCACCCGCCGCCCCGCCACGGTGCCGACGGCGACCGGTGCGGAGGGGTCGCCGTACGGCGTGGTGACCGCGTGCTCCTCCAGGTCGCTCGAGGAGGCCTCCAGGAAGGAGTAGAAGCCGGTGCCGCCGATCACGGCGACCTCTGCCGGGCCCGACCGAACGCTCACCTCTCCGACGCCGGGAGCTCGAGCGCGCGCCACACGGCCGCCCACACCTGCTTGGGCGGTACGCCGGCGTCGAGCGCCTCCTGGGCGGTCCGGCCGCCGAGCTCGGCCATGACGAACTGGCGCGCCCAGGCCCGGTGGTAGGTCGGACCGAGGGCATCCTCCATCCGCGACCAGAACTCGGTGTGCCTCACGCGGTCAGGATCGCACGGCGCGGGTGACGAGCCAGGGCTGCCCGTTGCTGGTGGTCCGGTGGTTGATCTCGTGCACCCGCCAGCCGGCGTCCTCGAGCGCCGTGCCCAGCGGGGCCTCGCGCCAGTAGACGAACCGGCGCGGCCCGCGGACGTGGCCGTGCGTCGACCACTCCTCGCCGTCGCCCTCCTTGAGCGACATGCCCAGGACGCCACCCACTCTCGTCGCGCCGGCCAGCCGGGTCAGGACCGTCGGCACGTCCTCGCGGGCCACGTGGAGCAGGCAGGCGCAGGCCCACACGCCGTCGTAGGGGCCGTGCCGTTCGTCGACGAGGTCGTCGGTCAGCGGGTCCAGCACGTCGGCGTCGTAGCCGCGGTTGCGCATCAGCTCGACGAACCCCGGCGAGATGTCGCTACGCCGCACGGTCAGCCCGCGCTTCTCGAGCGCGGCCGCGTCGCGGCCACCGCCGCTGCCGATCTCGAGCACCGCACCCCCATCCCCGACGGCTCCCGCGAACCAGTCGAGCTCGGCGTCGAACTCGTCGCTGAGCTTCGAGACACCGTCGCTGAAGGCCTCGGCGTCCACGTCGTAGGCCGCCACGGTGGCGCGGGCCGCGAAGTCCCGGACGTCGTGGGCATGGTGCACCAGGTCGTGGAGGTGGTAGCGGCCGAGGGTGTCGACGGTGAAGACGCTGCCGTCGCTGCGCACGCCGCGGCGCCCCCGGGTGCGCTCGTCGGCGCCGGCGAGCTCGTCGTACGTCGCGGCGACGACCTCGGCCGCCTCGACGACCTCGGGTCCCACGACGGCGGGGTCCTGCAGCTCGTAGCGGTCCTCGACGGCGGTGGCGTCCTGGTCCCAGTTGGCGAACTGCGGCTCGTCGTGGTCGAGCATCAGCTGCAGCCGCTCGGTGAACTTCCGGTTCACGTCGCGGACGTGACAGGCGTACTCCAGCGGTGACCAGGTGTGTTCGTCCGGCCGCTCGGTCGCCCCGGGCTGGGCCAGGACGGCGAGCCAGCCCCGGGCGTTGTCCCGGACGGCCGGGCCGATCTCGGCCGGATCCACGCCACCGGCGTCGAAGCCGCAGTCGGGGCATCGCTCGTCGAGGACCCACGTCCAGTCCTTCGTGTCCGGCACGATGCCCTGTCCGCTCATGGCGCACATCATGATGGACCCCGTGACGGTGCGCGACGCGGTTCCTGCCGATCTCCCGCGAATCGCAGCCATCTACGACGACCAGGTGCGCACCGCGATCTCGACCTTCGACCTCTCGTCGCCCGGGACGGCCTACTGGGAGGCCAGGCTGGCCAGCTCCGAGCCCGGCGACCACCTGCTGGTGGCGGCTCCCGGACCGGAGGTCGTGGGCTACGCGTACTCGTCGTCCTACCGCCCGCGACCGGCGTACGCCCGGACCCGCGAGGTCTCGGTCTACCTCGACGCGTCCGCGCGGGGCCGGGGCATGGGGCGCCTGTTGTACGACGAGCTGCTGGAGCGGCTGCGAGTTGACGGCGTCCACCAGGTGCTGGCGGTGATCGCGCTGCCGAACGACGCCAGCGAGGCGCTGCACCGCGCTTGCGGCTTCGAGCAGGTGGGGCTGCTGCCCGAGGTCGGGTGGAAGTTCGACCGCTGGATCGACACCGCGCTGTGGGGGCTGACCTTGGCGTAGGTGGCGTCGGCTCAGGTGAGCAGCAGCACGCCCAGGCGACGGCGTACGACCACCAGGCCGGCCACGCCCAGGGCCACCAGGTAGGCCACCGAGACCAGCGAGCCCCAGGAGAGCGCGCCGGTCGTCAGTTCGCGGCACAGCAGCACGCCACGGTAGAGGGGCGTGCACTCGACCAGCCACTGCACCGGCGTGGGGAAGGCGCTCAGCGGGAAGAAGGTGCCCGAGAACAGGAACAGCGGCAGCTGGACGAGCGTGATCTTGTCGAAGTCCTGCCAGCTCTTCATGTACGTCGTGGCCGCCATGCACACCGCGCTGGATGCGAAGCCGATCAGGATCGTGGCGGGGAAGGCCAGGATCGCCCACCACGAGTGCACCAGCCCCATCGCGGTCATGACGACGAGGAAGGCCGCGGCGTAGGCCGACCCGCGCAGCTGGCTCCACGACACCTCGCCGCGCGCCACGTCGCTGGTGCTCAGGGGGGTGGCGAGCATCTGGTCGTAGAGCTTGATGTACTTCAGCTTGAAGAAGGTGTTGAAGGTCGCGTCGATCAGCGCGCCGTTGAACGCCGAGGCGGCCAGCATCCCCGGTGCGACGAACTCGGCGTAGGGGATCTGCCGGCCGTTGAACTCGAAGGTGTCGATCAGCTGGCCGACGCCGATGCCGATGGACAGCAGGTAGAAGAACGGCTCGAAGAAGCCGGTGAGGAACAGCTTCCACGCCTTGCGGTAGACGATGTAGTTGCGCTGCACCAGCAGCGCGGTCGCGCGGACCGCGCCGAGGGGCTGCACCTGGACCGTGGTCACGAGACGAGCCTCTTCTCGAGCCCGGAGACCGCCCAGAACCAGCCGGCCAAGGTGAGCAGCGCCAGGTAGGCGACGTTGACCGCGGCCACCCACCAGGTGACGTTGTCGAGGGCGAACATCCGGGAGAGGTTGACGCCGTGCCACAGCGGGGTGCAGCGCGCGATCCACTCGCCGACGGTGCCGAGGTTGCTGACCGGGAAGAACGCACCGCTGAACAGGAACAGCGGGAAGACGCCCAGCCGGAAGAGGATGCCGTAGCCCTCCTCGGAGTAGAGGCGGGCGCTGAAGCCGTAGACCCACACCGCGAAGGCCATGCCGACCAGGAGCTGGCAGGCGAAGGCGACGAACGGCCCCCACCAGCTGCCGTAGACGCCGAACGGCGCCAGCACGAGCATGTAGACGCCGCACGTGGTGGCCAGCCGGAACAGCACGAACGACAGGTGTGCGGCCACCAGGTCGCGGCACTCCAGCGGGGTGGCCAGCATCGAGTCATAGATGCGCTGCCACTTGATCATGCCCATGACGGGGTACGTCGTCTCGCCCACGGCGGTCTGCATCGCGTGCGCGGCGATCAGGCCCGGGACGACGAAGTCGAAGTAGGACGTGGCGCCCTCGAGCACGTCGGGGTCGGCCTCGATGAACCCGCCGAGCAGCACGCCCATGGCGAGCACGTAGAGCAGCGGCGAGACGAAGGAGGTGATGACCGACCCGCGCCAGGTGCGCTGGTAGACGACGGTCCAGTAGTCGGTCTGGCGGCGGATGCCGTCGAACAGCGTCAGCCGACCGCCGGAGGCCGCTCCGGTCGGGCCCGCCGAGACCACCGCTGCCATCAGTCGACCAGCGTCCGGCCGGTGAGGCGGAGGAAGACGTCCTCGAGCGTGCTGCGGCGCACCAGCGTCGCGACGGGCTGCAGGCCGCGCTCGTGGACCCGGGCGATCACGCGGTCGCCGTCGTCGGTGTAGACCAGCAGCCGGTCGGGCAGCACCTCGACCCGGTCGCCGAGGTCGGCGACCTTCTCGGCGAGCGCGTCGTGGGTCTCGCCCTGCTCGGCCACCCCGAACCGGAGCTCGGCCACCTCGCGCGTCGAGTGCTGGCGGATCAGGTCCAGCGGTGAGCCCTCGGCGACGATCAGCCCCTTGTCCATCACCACGAGCCGGTCGCAGAGTTGTTCAGCCTCATCCATGTAGTGCGTGGTGATCACCAACGTCACCCCGGACTGCTTGAGCCGGAACAGCCGGTCCCACAGCACGTGGCGGGCCTGCGGGTCGAGGCCGGTCGTCGGCTCGTCGAGGAGCAACACGTCGGGGCGGTTGACCAGGCTCCGGGCGATGGTCAGCCGTCGCTTCATGCCGCCGCTGAGGTCCTCGACCTTGCTGGTGGCCTTCTCGGTCAGCTGCACGAAGTCGAGGAGCTCGTCGACGCGCTCGTTGACCACGGCCTTGGGCAGCCCGAAGTAGCGGCCGTAGATGTAGAGGTTGTCACGCACGTTGAGCTCGACGTCGAGGTTGTCCTCCTGCGCGCACACCCCGAGCCGGCCGCGGATGGCCGGCCCGTCGACGGCCGGGTCCATGCCCAGGATCCGGAGCTCTCCCCCGCTGACCGGCGAGACCGCGGCGATCATCCGCATGGTGCTGGACTTGCCGGCGCCGTTGGGCCCGAGGAACCCGAAGGCCTCCCCGCGGCGAACCTCGACGTCGATCCCCTTGACCGCCTCGAAGTCGCCGAAGGACTTGCGCAGCCCGCGGGCCGAGATCATCGAGTCTGTCACGCCGCGACCATACAAATATTCACCGACAGCGCTCACGGGGTTTGGCCGGGAGCGCGCTCAGTGGGCCAGCGCGAGACGCCAGTGCTGGCCGACCAGGTCCTTCCCGAACGAGCGATGTGCCTCGGAGTCGACGAGCTCGAAGCCCGCGGCCTCGTAGATCCGTCTCGCCGAGACGAGGACGTCGTTGGTCCAGAGCGTCAGCTCGGTGCAGCCGGCGTGCTGGGCGTGGGCGACGCAGGCGTCGACCAGCGCGCGGCCGGCACCGTGGCCGCGGGCGTCCGGTGTGACGAGAAGGATCCGGAGGACGGCCTCGTGCGGCTCCGCTCCGGGCACGCAGAGCACGCAGCCGACCCGCTCGCCGTCGAGCTCGGCGATCCAGCCGGCGAGCCGCGGGTCGGGCTCCGCCGAGGCGAAGTCGGCCACGATCCGCGCCACAAGGGCCTCGAACGACGTGTCCCACCCGAGCGTGGCGGCGTACACCTCGCCGTGCTGCCAGACCATCCAGCCCAGGTCTCCCGGCCGGTCCGCGGCCCGGATCGCGACACCCATGCGTGAACCTCCTACTGAAACACTCGTTTCAGTTACTCTAACGCGGGTGACGGCAAGGCGCGAGGAGCTTCTGGAGGGGGCGTACGCCTTCGTGCTCGAGCACGGCCTGTCCGACCTGTCACTGCGGCCGCTGGCCCGCGCCGTCGGGAGCAGCCCGCGGGTGCTGCTCTACCTGTTCGGGTCCAAGGACGGGCTCGTCCGGGACCTGCTCGCCCGCGCACGGCAGGAGGAGCTTGCGGTGCTGGAGGGCATCGAGGGCGAGGGGCTCGACGCCGTCACCACGACCCTGTGGGAGTGGCTCAGCGCACCCGGGCACCGCCGGCTGCTGGTGCTGTGGGTCGAGGCGTACGCCCGGTCGCTGACGGATCCGGGCGGTCCATGGAGCGGCTTCGCCCGCCAGACCGTCGAGGACTGGCTGGAGGTGCTGGCGCGCGCCCAGCCGGCCGGCGTACGACGCACCAGGGCCGGCGAGGTGGAGCGCACCCGGGCCCTCGCCCTCCTCCGCGGTGGCCTGCTCGACCTCCTGGCCACCGGTGACGAGAAGCGGGTCGGCACCGCCGTCTGCGGATGACCAGCGGCGACCGACGGGCCAGCGGGTGCCATCGCTGCGGAGGTCTCGACAGGCTCGACCGACGGCGGCTGAGCTTCTCGGCGGCTTCGCCGCACCTGGGTAGTAAAAGATTGCTGGGGGCTGTCGTCGGGCGGGTGTCGGGTCACAGTGGTGGGGTGGTCGCCACGGTTGGACGCCGACGCACCTTGGTGCCGATGAGCCCGTGGCTGAGCTTGGTGGTGGAGGGCCCCACGTGGACCGTGGAT
>NZ_DASUFR010000032.1:0-4042 GCF_036274455.1 Nocardioides sp.
CCACGGGCTCATCGGCACCAAGGTGCGTCGGCGTCCAACCGTGGCGACCACCCCACCACTGTGACCCGACACCCGCCCGACGACAGCCCCCAGCAATCTTTTACTACCCAGGTGCGGCGAAGCCGCCGAGAAGCTCAGCCACCGTCACCTCAGCCACCGGGCGTTCAGGCCGGCCAGGTGGCCGAGGTGACCTGGCCCCCGCGCACGACCACGTCGAGGTGGACATCGTCGGTGCCCTTGGGCACCAGGGCGTAGCTGCCCTCGTGCAGCGCGGGGAAGACCAGCGACGGCAGCGTGCCGCCGCCCGCCACCGGCCGGTCGACCACCGCCACGTGCGGCCGGTGGTGGCCGGGCGCCTCGCGCCCGGTCACCACCTCGACCTCCTCGCCGACCATGCCCCGTGGCATGGTCACCACGAGCGCGCCGACCTCACCGCCGATGTCCAGGAGCACCGCGCCCTGGCCCGCGAATGGGTTCTCCGGGTGCGGACCTTGGTCGTGGTGGTGGCCGTCCATCACGCGCTCGTGGTGCCGGGCTGGGTCTGGTAGCCGCCCCCGGGCAGGCCGAGGTACGGGAACGTGCCCAGCAGGGCCGCGTTGGTGTTGCTCGTGCCGTCGGTCACCACGCTGGCCGCTCCGTCGGGTGTGAACGACGGGTCCACCAGCGGGATCGTCAGCCCGGCCACCGCCCGCAGCTCGATGGTCACCACGTCGTCCTCGAGCCGGCGACCGTTCGGGAAGCCGGCGGCGTCGCCGGCGACCAGCCCGAGCGGGTTGGGGTTCGCGGTCGGCGCGATGGCCATGTTGAGCCGGAGCATGTCCGCCTTGGTCGGGCCGGTGAAGTTCTGGAACCCGGGCACGACTCCGGCGGGGATGCCGGTGTGCAGGATCGCTTGGAGGTCCGCCCGCGGCTTCTTGTACGCCGCCAGGTTCGGGAACACCCCGGGGTAGAGCACCGGGAGCAGCTTCGCCAGCTCCGGGCTGGTCACGTACTGGTCGAACGCGGAGTCCTTCCACGGCGGACGGGCGTTCCACCGGTCCTTCTGCGCCATCGGGATCAGCACCTCGTTGACCAGCGGGTTGCCCAGCCGCGAGACCTGCTTCCAGGGCCCGTGCCCGACGACCTTGC
Organism: Nocardioides sp.; assembly: GCF_036274455.1. Lineage (GTDB taxonomy): Bacteria > Actinomycetota > Actinomycetes > Propionibacteriales > Nocardioidaceae > Nocardioides. The sequence continues at coordinate 1,129 of NZ_DASUFR010000032.1, forward strand.
CCCGCCGGGCGTCCCAGACCGTCGACTTCTTGCGGCTGGCGCTGGACCAGACGCCGATCACCGACTTCGCGGACATCGGGTCGGTGGGCATCGACCCGTCCCGCGTCAGCTCGCGCTTGGGGACCTGGATCGCGATCGTGTGCACGTTGCAGGCCTGCAGCCCGTTGACGCCGGCGGCGTCGGGGATCGAGATCAGGTGCAGGTGGTTCACCGGCCGCAGGGCCCCGAGGTCGAAGACGCTGCCGAGGTCGACGTGGAAGGCGTCGGCCCGCTGTCCGGCGAACACCCGCCGGCCCCCCGGGATCGAGTGGTAGGTCTGCGCCGCCAGCGCCGCGTAGTTGGGCGTGCTGCGGACCCCGACGTTGACCGGCGGGCAGGGCAGGTGTTCGGCCAGCGTCTTGGTCCTGCCGTCGGCGATCCTCCGCACGGTGTAGTGCTGCGGCCGGTTCCAGCTCGCCGACTTCACCGAGGTGATCGGGCCGGTGTTGTAGAGGAACGTCGACGGGTTGCGGACCTGGGTGCTGAAGTCGAACTGGTAGGTGATGTCCGCGCCGGCCTTGCCGCGGTTGGATATGTGGATCTCGTAGACCACGTCGTCGCCGAACTCGTAGAAGTTCGGGCCGCCGTCCGGCTTCTGCAGCGGGATGTAGTTGGCGATCAGCGTGACCGTGTCCGGGCGGTCGGGGCTGACGAAGGCGTAGACGTCGGTGCTGTCGGCCACCGGGTCCTTGCTGATCTCGGGTGCTTCGCGGTGTGACGACATCTCACTTCCCTCCTGCCGCGTTGAGGATCCGGGCGACGAGGTCGTGGTCCTCCACGATCACCTCGCGCTCGCCGACCATCAGGTGCAGGACGCCCGCCTCGGGCTCCGGCACGTAGGCCACCACCGGCTCGGTGGCGGCGTTCTTGCGGCGTGTGGTCGCGGCCTGCGCCGTACCTCCTGCCACGCCGACGACCGCGACGCCGGCCACACCGGCCCCGGTCGCGGCGAGGAACTTCCGTCTGCTCGTCTCGGACATCTTGGTGCTCTCTCCCTGTCGACCGGCTCGGTGCGAGCCGGGGTCAGGAGGTCTTCGGAGTCGGGACGGGCGTGGATGGGCGAGGACCGGACGCGCCGTCCACAGTCTGGGACCCCCGGTTTCCGCCGGAGGCGCCCCGGGCACCGGACCAGTGTCGGCAGCGACCCGGTCGAGATCGTCAGTCCACGGGTCGGCTGCGACCGGTGGCCTGTCTCGTGGCCGGTCCGGAACGGTCCGGGGCGGGTCCTGTCGCCCGTCGTGGGCTCGTCGGTGGGCGCAGAGGGGATCGAACCCCCGACCGCTGGTTTGTAAAACCAGAGCTCTACCGCTGAGCTATACGCCCGTCGCGGCAGCACAGTACGGGAGCCCCCGGGAGAGCCGGAAAATGCCCGGAGATGAAAGTTGAGCCGCTGGCGTCTCGGGTCACCAGCGGCTCAACGGGGTAGAAGTTACTGCCCACATCGCCGCCGCCACAAACCTTCGAATGGATTACTTCTCAACTGGTCCAGACCACTGGTCCACACCGCCCGAACGGGCGATCCGCGGCCCACGGGCGCCGCGACCGAGAGGCGGCTCAGGCCAGGGCCTGCAGCTGGCGCAGGTGCTCGCCGAGGTCGCGGCCGTCGGGGTTGGCGTTGTGCACCGACCACCTGACCAGCCCCTCCTTGTCCACGACGTACGACGAGCGGCGGGCCGAGCCGGTGCGCTCGTCGAAGACCTCGTAGGCGCGGCAGACCTCGCCGTGCGGCCAGAAGTCCGAGAGCAGCGGGAAGTTGAGCCCGTCGGCGTCGGCGAAGGCGCGCAGCGCGTAGACCGGGTCGCACGAGATCGCCAGCACCTCGGTGTCGAAGGTGAGGAAGTCCGCGAGCCGGTCCCGGATCCCTGCCATCTCACCGGTGCAGACGCCCGAGAACGCGTAGGGGTAGAAGAGGATCGCGACCGCCTTCCGGCCGCGGAACGACGACAGCGTGACGTCCTGGCCGAACTGGTCGCGGAGGGTGAAGTCGGGCGCCGGCCCGCCGAGCTCGAGTCCACTCACGGCTGGTCCGCACCTGTCGTGTCGGCGCCCGAGCCGGCGTCGTACTCCACCAGCTCGCGCTTGAGGACCTTGCCGGTCGCGTTCCGGGGCAGCTCGTCGAGGATGACGATCTCACGCGGCACCTTGAACCGCGCCAGGTTGTCCCTCACGTGCGCCTTGAGCTCCTCCTCGCTGGCCGAGGCGCCCTCGCGCAGCACGACGAAGGCGCGCAGCCGCTGGCCGAAGTCGTCGTCGTCCACGCCGATCGCGGCCACCTCGACCACCGCCTCGTGGCGGGCCAGGCTGTCCTCCACCTCCTTGGGGAAGACGTTCTCGCCGCCGGAGACGATCATCTCGTCGGCCCGGCCGTCGATGAACAGCAGACCGTCGGCGTCGAAGTGCCCGACATCGCCGGTGCACACGAGGCCGTCGACGGTCTCCTTGCCACCGCCGTCGGTGTAGCCGGAGAAGCTCAAACCGTTGCCCGCGAAGATCGTGCCGGGCCGTCCTGGCTCGGTGACGGGTCGGCGGCTTTCGTCGTACAAGGCGATCCGGCAACCCACGAGCGGACGGCCTACGGTGCCCGGAGCGCGGCGCAGCTCGGCCGGTGTCGCGACGGCGGCGTTGGCCACTTCGGTGGAGCCGTAGACGTTGTAAAGAACGTCGCCGAACGCCGCGGCCACTTGGCGGCACAGATCGGGTGGCAGCACCGAGCCGCCGCACACGATGATCCGCAGCGACGACGTGTCGTACGCCGACAGAGCCTCGCGGCCGAGGCCGACGAGCCGCTGCAGCACGGTCGGTACGACGATGAGCGTGTCGGCGCGGTGCTCGGCGACGTCGGCGAGCACCCGCCGAGCCTCAGTACGCCGTCGCA
>NZ_DASUFR010000033.1:0-20842 GCF_036274455.1 Nocardioides sp.
GAACTCGAACAGCTTCGGCGTCCCGAGCTTCCACAGCCTCAGGAACAGCGAGAGCAGCGTGAGCCCGAGGCTCGCCGTCCACCCGACCACCGGGTCCTCGAGGTCCACCCGCTTCCGGGCCCGCTCCCACGCGGTGGGCAATCGCCGTCCGGCAACGTCCGACGACAGGCTCTCCTGCTCGAGCGTCGGCGCGGTTGTCACGTCGCGCAACTGTACGGGGCCGGCCTCGCCGATGACCGAGGCGCAAAACGGGCCGCGCACGGTGGCTGAGGTGCCAGGCCGCCGTTCGCGGCCGAGCCTCGAAGCACCCGCAGGATAGGCACCTACCGGTGCACCGCTGGTCGAGCCTGTCGAGACCTCCGCAAGGAAGGCACCTGGGTGGGTCCCAGCCCCGGCTCGCCTGGCTTCGAGGCGCGGCGCTGGGGCGCCTCGCACCTCAGCCACCGTGGTGGCTCCGTTGGTCAAGCCTGTCGAGACCTCCGCAGGGTAGGCATCCGCTGGCCCGCCGCTGGTCGAGCCTGTCGAGACCTCCGCAGGGTAGGCATCCGCTGGCCCGCCGCTGGTCGAGCCTGTCGAGACCTCCACAAGGAGGCATCCGCTGGCCCCCCGCTGGTCGAGCCTGTCGAGACCTCCGCAGCGAAGGCACCGACGTGGGTCCCAGCCTCGGCTCGCCTGGCTTCGAGGCTCGGCGCTGGGGCGCCTCGCACCTCAGCCACCGTGGTGGCCCGCTGGTCGAGACTGTCGAGACCTCCGCAGCGAAGGCACCTGGGTGGGTCCCAGCCCCGGGTCGCCGGGCTTCGAGGCTCGGCGCTGGGGCGCCTCGCACCTCAGCCACCGTGGTGGCCCCGCTGGTCGAGCCTGTCGAGACCTCCGCAAGGAAGGCATCCGCGGGCCCGCCGCTGGTCGAGCCTGTCGAGACCTCCGCAGCGAAGGCACCTGGGTGGGTCCCAGCCCCGGGTCGCCTGGCTTCGAGGCTCGGCGCTGGGGCGCCTCGCACCTCAGCCACCGTGGTGGCCCCGCTGGTCGAGCCTGTCGAGACCTCCGCAGGGTAGGCACCCGGGCGGGTCTCAGCCCCGGCTCGCCTGGCTTCGAGGCTCGGCGCTGGGGCGCCTCGCACCTCAGCCACCGTGGTGGCCGTGGTGGCTGCGATGATCGAGGGCATGGCCGACGCACCGGGGACGCTCGTGCTCGCGGCCACGCCGATCGGGCGGGTCGAGGACGCCCCACCCCGGCTGGCGCGGGAGCTGGCCGAGGCCGACGTGGTGGCGGCCGAGGACACCCGGCGGCTGCGGCGGCTCACCGCCGAGCTGGGTGTCACCGTCACCGGCCGGGTGGTGTCCTACTTCGAGGGCAACGAGTCCCAGCGCACGCCGGCGCTGCTCGAGGAGCTCGTGGCGGGCCACCGGGTGCTCCTGGTCACCGACGCGGGGATGCCGAGTGTCTCCGACCCCGGCTACCGGCTCGTGGTGGCAGCGGTCGCGGCCGGCGTACCCGTCACGACCGTGCCCGGCCCGTCGGCGGTGCTGGCCGCACTCGCGGTGTCCGGGCTGCCGGTGGACCGGTTCTGCTTCGAGGGGTTCCTGCCCCGCAAGGCCGGCGAGCGGCGTCGACGGCTGGCCGCGCTGACCGGCGAGGAGCGGACCATGGTCTTCTTCGAGGCGCCGCATCGCACGGCGGCGACGCTCGAGGCGATGGCCGAGACCTGGGGTGACGAGCGCAGCGCGGCGGTGTGCCGCGAGCTCACCAAGACCCACGAGGAAGTACGCCGCGGGGCCCTGACCGAGCTGGCCGCGTGGGCCGCCGACGGGGTCCGCGGCGAGGTGACCATCGTGGTGGCGGGCGCCGACCCCGCCGCCGGCGTACCGGCCGACGACGAGGGCCTCCGCGCCGCGGTGGCCGCCCGCGAGGCCGCCGGGATGGCCCGCAAGGAGGCGATCGTGGAGGTTGCCCGGTCGGCCGGGGTGCCCAAGCGGCACGTCTACGCGCTGGTGCACGGCACGTGATCGTGCGACCACCCGCACCCGAGCCGCTGCCGCACCCGGTGGTCGACAACCACTGCCACCTCGACATGGGGCGTGGTGGCGAGGCGCCACTGCCCGTGGCGGAGGCGCTGGCCGCGGCAGCCGCCGTGGGAGTGCCGCGCATCGTCCAGATCGGCTGTGACCTGTCCGGCGCCCGGTGGGCGGTCGAGGCCGCGGCGACGTACGACGCCCTGGTCGCCGGCGTCGCCATCCACCCCAACGAGGCGCCCCGGCTGCCCGACCTCGACGCGGCGCTGGCCGAGATCGAGCGGCTGGCGCAGGCGCACGACAAGGTCCGAGCTGTGGGAGAGACCGGGCTCGACACCTACCGCACGGGCGCCGAGGGCCGCGCGATCCAGGAGGAGTCGTTCCGGCGCCACATCGAACTGGCCAAGCGCCTCGACAAGACCCTGGTGATCCACGACCGCGACGCCCATGACGAGGTGCTGCGCGTCGTCGACGACGAGGGGCCGCCGGAGCGCTGGGTGATGCACTGCTACTCCGGCGACGCCGGGTTCGCACGGGCCTGCCTGGACCGCGGGGCGCACCTCAGCTTCGCCGGGACGGTGACGTTCAAGAACGCCGGATCCGTCCGGGATGCCGCCCGGATCGTCCCGATCGACAAAATTCTTGTCGAGACCGATGCGCCCTACCTCACGCCGATGCCCCACCGCGGCCGGACCAACGCCTCCTACCTCGTGCCGCACACCGTCCGCACCCTCGCTGACCTGCGAAAAGACGACCTCGAGCGGCTGTGCGCGGCGATCGAGACCAACACCGAAACCGCTTTCGGCGGACCCTGGTGAGCCTGCCCTGGATCTCTTGACAAACCCGATGAACCTGGTCACAAGCGGCCCCGAGGGTTTGCATTCGGTCGTTGAACACTGGTGTATTCGTGCCCCGTGCATACGCAGACACGGAAGCTCAAGAGCCTCGCCGGCATGCGTGCAGCGGTCGTCCCAGCAGTCGGGGGAGTCGTCGCAGCGGTCGTCCTCGCAGGTGCCGGGACCCTCGTCGCGGCCCCGGCCCAGGCGATGACGCGCGACGCAGACTTCACCTCGATCAAGACCAAGCAGAAGTTCGTCCCGCACCAGAAGTTCGCCGCGCCGGTCGTCGAGAAGAAGGACAAGTCGATGAACGCCGGCGAGACCAAGCTGGTCCGGAAGGGCAAGCCCGGGGTCCGCAACGTGACCTACATGCTCGTCTTCGAGAACGGCAAGCTCGCCTCCAAGCGGGTGCTGAGCCAGGACGTCCTCAAGAAGCCGCGGCCCAAGGTGGTCCGGGTCGGGACCAAGATCCCGAACGGCGTCTGGGACCGGCTCGCCAACTGTGAGTCCGGCGGCAACTGGCACATCAACACCGGCAACGGCTACTACGGCGGGCTGCAGTTCAGCCTCGGCACCTGGCACGCCTACGGCGGCACCGGGCTGCCGAGCCAGCATAGCCGCGAGACCCAGATCGCCATCGCGACCAAGCTGCGCGACGCCTCGGGCGGCTACGGCGCCTGGCCGGCGTGTGCCGCCAAGCTCGGGCTGCCCACGTAGCCCGCGCCACGCCGAGTCGCTCCACGAAACTCGGCCGAGGTCTCACGGCCGCGCGACTAACGTGCGCTGGGTGACCACGGACGGCGTGCGGCTGCTCGGTGCGGCCGACGTACGCCGGATCGCAGCCGAGCTGGACCTGCGGCCGACCAAGCAGCGCGGGCAGAACTTCGTCATCGACGCCAACACCGTGCGTCGCATCGTTCGTGAGTCCGGGGTCGGCCCCGACGACGTGGTCGTCGAGGTCGGGCCCGGGCTCGGCTCGCTCACCCTGGCGCTGCTCGAGGTGGCCGACCGGGTGGTGGCCGTCGAGGTCGACGACGTGCTGGCGGGCCGGTTGCCGGCCACCGTGGCCGAGCACGCCCCGGACCGCGCCGACCGCTGCGAGGTGGTCCACGCCGACGCGCTGCGCATCGACGGCATACCGGGCCCGCCGCCCACGGCGCTGGTGGCGAACCTGCCCTACAACGTCTCGGTCCCGGTGCTCCTGCACCTGCTCACCGTCCTGCCCTCGCTCGAGAGGGGGCTGGTGATGGTCCAGTCCGAGGTCGCCGACCGGCTCGCCGCGGGTCCGGGCTCCCGGACCTACGGCGTCCCGTCGGTGAAGGCCGCGTGGTTCGCCGACGTACGTCGCGCGGGTGCCGTCGGGCGCACCGTGTTCTGGCCGGCTCCCAACGTGGACTCCGGGCTGGTGGCGTGGTCGCGGCGCGAACCGCCGGCCACCAGCGCGGGCCGCGCGCAGGTCTTCGCGGTCGTCGACGCGGCGTTCGCACAGCGGCGCAAGACCCTGCGCGGTGCGCTCGCCGGCCTGGCCGGCTCGGCCCAGCGGGCCGAGGACGCACTCAGAGCGGCGGGCGTCGACCCCGCCTCGCGTGGCGAGGTGCTCGACGTGACGACGTTCGCGCGGATCGCCGAGGCCCTCGCCGAGGCCGGCGGATGACGGTCACCGTCCGCGCGCCGGCCAAGATCAACCTCCATCTCGGTGTCGGCGCCCCGCGAGACGACGGGTTCCACCCGCTGGTGACCGTCTACCAGGCCGTCGGCCTCTGCGACGACGTCACGGCCGCGCCGTCCCCGGGATGGACCCTCGGCGTGACCGTGCCCGACTGGATGGACGCCGACGACGTGCCGGTCACCGGCGACAACATCGTCGACCGGGCCGGCCGGCTGCTCGCCCGCCGCCACGGCATCCCCGCGCGGGCCGCCGTGTCGGTGACCAAGGCGATCCCCGTCGCCGGCGGGATGGCCGGCGGCTCGGCCGACGCGGCCGCCGCCCTGGTCGCGCTGGACCGCCTGTGGCACCTCGAGACCCCCGATGACGACCTGCTCGCGCTGGCGGCCGAGCTGGGGAGCGACGTGCCGTTCGCGCTGCTGGGCGGTACGGCGCTCGGCACCGGACGCGGTGAGCTCGTGGAGCCGGTGGCCGACCCGTCGACCTGGTGGTGGGTCGTCGTACCGTCCGCCCAGGGGCTGTCCACGCCCGCGGTCTACCGGCGTTTCGACGAGATCCACCCGGACGCGCCGGTCGAGCCGCCGGATGCGGACACCACGCTGGCCGCCCTCGCCACCGGCGACCCGGAGCGGCTGGCCGGGGCGCTGCACAACGACCTCCAGGAGGCCGCGCTCGACCTGCGGCCCGACCTGGCCGACCTGCTCGAGAAGGGCCGGCGCGCCGGCGCCCTGCGTGGCATCGTGTCCGGGTCCGGGCCGACCTGCCTGTTCCTGGCCGACGACGCCGACGCGGCACGCAACGTGGCCGGGCGGCTCTCGGCGCACCACGACGTCGTCCTGGTCGCCAACGGCCCGGTCGCGGGCGCCCACGTGGTCACCTATGCCTAGGGAGAACCCGCGCGCCGCTCGCAACCTGGTCAACCTCGAGCGAGTCTCCAAGTCCTACGGCGTCCGCCCGCTGCTCGCCGGGGTGTCGCTGGGCGTCGGCGCCGGCGATCGGGTCGGTGTCGTCGGCCGCAACGGCGACGGCAAGACCACGCTGCTGAACGTGTTGACCGGGCTCGTGGAGCCCGACTCCGGCCGGGTCTCGCAGCAGCGCGGCCTTCTGATCGGTCACCTGCGCCAGCACGACGAGCTGGTGGACACCCACACCGTCCGCGAGGCGGTGCTGGCCGGGCGCTCCGACCACGAGTGGGCAGCCGACCCACGCACCCGCGAGGTCGTCGAGGTGCTGCTCGCGGGTGTCACGCTGGACCGTGCGGTCGTCGGCCTGTCCGGTGGCGAGCGGCGCCGCTGCTCGCTGGCGGCCCTCCTCCTGGGCGACCACGACCTCGTCGTCCTCGACGAGCCGACCAACCACCTCGACGTCGAGGCGGTGGCCTGGCTCGCCGACCACCTGGCCCGGCGTACCTCGGCGCTGGTCGTGGTCACCCACGACCGCTGGTTCCTCGACGAGATCAGCCAGTGGACCTGGGAGGTCCATGACGGTGCCGTCGACGTCTACGAGGGCGGCTACGCGGCGTACGTCCTCGCCCAGGCCGAGCGGCAGCGGCAGGCCGCCGCCTCCGAGCTGCGCCGGCGCAACCTGGTCCGCAAGGAGCTGGCCTGGCTCCGACGTGGGCCTCCGGCGCGCACGTCGAAGCCCAAGTTCCGCATCGACGCCGCCAACGCGCTCATCGACGACGTCCCGGCGCCGCGGGACCGCCTCGAGCTGCAGCGGTTCGCCAGCCAGCGGCTGGGCAAGGACGTCATCGACATGGAGGACGTCGACCTGGTGCGCGGTGACCGCGTGCTGCTCTCGCACGCGACGTGGCGGCTCGGGCCGGGCGACCGGGTCGGCCTGGTCGGCGTGAACGGCGCCGGGAAGACCTCGGTGCTCAACCTGCTCGCCGGCGAGCTCGCGCCCTCCGCCGGCCGGGTCCGCCACGGCCGCACGGTGTCGCTGCAGCACCTGAGCCAGCACGTCGACGAGGTCGATCCCGAGGCGCGGGTCCTGGACACCGTGGAGTCGGTCCGCCGGGTCACCCGCACCGCCGACGGCGAGATCACCGCGACCGCGATGCTGGAGCGGTTCGGCTTCACCGGCGACAAGCTCACCGCCCGGCTCGGCGACCTCTCCGGTGGCGAGCGGCGCCGGTTCCAGCTGCTCCGGCTCCTCCTCAGCGAGCCCAACGTGCTCCTCCTCGACGAGCCGACCAACGACCTCGACATCGAGACCCTCACCGTCGTGGAGGACTTCCTCGACGACTGGCCCGGCACCCTGGTCGTGGTCTCCCACGACCGCTACTTCCTCGAGCGCACCGTCGACACCGTCTGGGCCCTGCTCGACGACGGCCAGATCTCCCTGCTCCCACGCGGCGTGGAGGAGTACCTCGAGCGCCGCCACGTTGATTCCGGACTTCCGCCGGTCGAATCCGGAGTTCCGCCGGTTGATTCGTTCGACTCGACCGGCGGAAGTGCCGATTCGACCGGCGGAAGTCCGGAATCAACGAAGGCGGCGAAGGGGAGCGCGGAGGAGCGGGGGGCGAGGAAGACGCTTGCGCGGATCGACCGGCGGCTCGAGCGGGTGGCGGCCCGGGAGGTGGAGCTGAACGCCGCGATCGTCGCGGCCGGCCAGGACTACGAGCGGCTCGCCGAGCTGAGCGCCGAGCTCGACGCGGTCGCGGCCGAGCGCGACGCGCTGGAGCACGAGTGGCTCGAGGCCGCCGAGGTGCTGGAGTAGCTCAGCCCGACCGGGCGTCCTCGAACGGCGTCATCAGCCGGCGGAGCAGCCCGGCGAGCTCCTTCTGCTGGCCCGTCGGCAGCTCCGCGAGCAGCGCCTTCTCGGCCTCGATGAGCTCGGTGAACGCGTCGTCGACCGCGGTCTTGCCCTCGCGGGTCAGCCGCACGATCACACCTCGCCGGTCGTCGGGGTCGGGGTGCCGCTCGACGTAGCCGCGGTCGGCGAGCCGGTCGATCCGGTTGGTCATGGTGCCGCTGGTGACGAGCGTGGCGCGCAGCAGCCGCCCGGGGGAGAGCTCGTAGGGCGCCCCGGCGCGGCGCAGCGCGGCCAGCACGTCGAACTCCCAGGACTCGATCGCGTGCGCGGTGAACGCCGCGCGCCGGGCCAGGTCGAGGTGGCGGGCCAGCCGCGAGATCCGGCTGAACACGGCGACGGGGCCGAGGTCGAGGTCGGGTCGCTCCCGCGCCCACGCCTCGGTGAGCTCGTCGACCTCGTCCCGCATGCGGACAGCCTAGCCGTGGTCGAGATTCTTGATGTCAAGACAGGCTCAGAGCAGCGTGGCCAGCCGTACCAGCGCGTCGGCCACGCAGCCCGGCTGCTCGAGCCACGGGAGGTGGCCGGCGGCCGGCACCCCGGTCGCGCTGCCGCGCGGGAACGCCGTCGCGGTCTCGATGGCCGACTCGACGGGCATCGGGCTGCCCAACCCGTAGAGCACCTCCACCGGTCCGCCGTACGCCGCCGCCCGGCCGGGCAGCTCGCCCGAGCTCGTGAGCTTCTTGAGGTCCTCGAAGGTCTCGCTGTAGCCACGCACCGACAGCCGGATGTCGTCGGGCATCGGGGGCGCGGTCCGGGGATCGTCGAAGTATGCCGGCCACACCAGCCGGAGCGACTCCAGCGCGTCGGCCTCGGTGCCCTCCCCGGCCATCGCGCGCCGGTCCAGTTCCTCGGCCTTCTCGCGGACCTCCTCCGGCGTACGCGCCTGCATCGCGGCCTCGAACCGGTCGTAGCCTCCGTCGCCCACGATCCCCAGCGGATCGACCAACAACAGCCCACGGACCCGTTCGGGGTGAGCCATCGCCAGGCACGCCGCCAGGAAGCCGCCCCAGCTGTGGCCGAGCACGACAGCGTCGTCGATGCCGAGGTCGTCGAGGACGGTCACGGCGTCGGCGACGTGCTGGGCCACGGTGAACGGCCCGTCGGTGACCGACGGGGCCAGTCCGCGCTGGGTGTAGCCGATCCGGCGCCAGCCGTCGGTCTCGTCGCCGAGCATGGGCAGGTAGTCCGACATCCCGGGACCGCCGTGGAGGCAGAGGAGCGCGGGTCCGTCGCCCACGATCGTGGCGGGGAAGTCCGTCATGGCCGGAGCCTAGTGCCGGGCGGGCCGACAACTATCTTGACATCAAGAGATCGCTCGAAGGAAACTATCTCGACATCAAGATAGTGAGGAGCCGGACGTGGTACACACCTGGGACCCGGACCGTTACCTGGCCTACGCCGACGAGCGGGGCCGGCCGTTCGTCGAGCTCGTCGCGCGCATCGCGGCACCGGCACCGCGCGAGGTCGTCGACCTGGGCTGCGGTCCCGGCAACCTGACCGTTCTGCTCGCCGAGCGCTGGCCGGACGCACACGTCGTGGGGCTCGACTCGAGCCCGGAGATGATCGAGAAGGCGACGGGGCTCGGCCAGACCGTGGACTACGCCGTGGCCGACCTGCGCGACTGGCGACCCGAACGACCCGTCGACGTGCTGGTGTCCAACGCGACCCTCCAGTGGGTGCCCGACCACCTCGAGCGGCTGCCGGACCTGGTCGGCGCGCTGGCCCCGGGCGGCTGGTTCGCCTTCCAGGTGCCGGGCAACTTCGACGAGCCCAGCCACACCATCCGGCGCGAGCTCGCGGCCGAGGCCGACTACGCGCCGTACACCGCCGGCGTCGCGGTGCCCAGCTCGCACGACTCCGCCGTCTACTACGACGTCCTGGCCGCGGCCGGCTGCGCCGTCGACGTGTGGGAGACGACCTACACCCACGTCCTGCGCGGACCCGACCCGGTCTTCACCTGGGTCTCGGGGACCGGCGCCCGGCCCACGCTGCAGGCGCTCCCCGACGACCTGCGGGCCCGCTTCGAGAGCGAGTTCCGGCGCCGCCTCGCCGCGGCGTACCCGGTCCGCGACGACGGCACCGTGCTGCTGCCGTTCCGCCGGGTGTTCGCAGTGGCGCACCGGCCGTGAGGCTGCACCACGTGCAGGTCTGCTGCCCACGGGGCGGCGAGGCCGAGGTGCGGCGGTTCTATGCCGAGGGGCTCGGGCTGACCGAGGTCGACAAGCCGGCGGAGCTGGCCGGCCGCGGCGGTGCCTGGTTCCGGGCCTATGACGCGGAGGGTGCGGTCTTCGCCGAGCTGCACGTCGGTGTCGAGGAGCCGTTCGCCCCGGCCGGCAAGGCGCACCCGGCGCTGCTGCTCGACTCGGTCGAGCTGCTGGAGCGGACGGCCGCCCGGCTGGAGCGGATGGGGTACGTCGTGGACTTCAGCGAGTGGGCCACCTTCCCCGGCCACCGGCGCGTGCACGTCCGCGACGGCCACGGCAACCGGGTCGAGCTGCTGGGCTGAGCGCCAAGGGACGCCGGGACGCCGCAGATTTTCGTAACCGTCAGGTTGACAGGACGTTGTCCCGAGCGAGAACGTCCGTAGGGCCTGGCGTCTACTCGGGGGGAGTGATGCGGTGTGACTCAGGCAGCAACGCCGATGTCCAACGGCACGACCCAGGTCGTGAACCGGATCAAGCGGGCGCAGGGACAGCTCTCGGGTGTGCTGCGGATGCTCGAGGAGGGCCGGGACCTCCAGGAGATCGTCAACCAGCTCAAGGCGGTCTCTCGTGCGCTCGACCGCGCCGGCTTCGCGATCATCGCCAACGAGCTGCGCCAGGCGGCCCGGGCCGGCGAGGTCAGCGAGGAGGACCTCGACCAGCTCGAGCGGTTCTTCCTGTCCCTGGCCTAGGAGCCGATTCCTACTGACGAGTAACGTGGCGTCATGACCCAGGTCCTCTCGCTGTGGCGCACGTGCACGTCGATCCCGGTGGTGGGCGCCCGGGTGTTCTCCCTCGCGTTCGCGCGGAAGGCGCCGTACTTCTCCTCGGTCCGCCCGCGGTTCACCGTCATCGAGCCCAACCACGCCGAGCTGGTCGTCCGCGACCGGCGGCGGGTGCACAACCACCTCGGGACCGTGCACGCGATCGCGCTCTGCAACGGCCTGGAGGCCGCGATGGGGGCGCTCGCCGAGGCCACCATCCCGCCCGGCCGGCGGTGGATCCCGAAGGGGATGACGGTCTCCTACACCGCCAAGGCGGTCGGCGACATCACCTGCATCGCCGAGACCGACGCGGAGCAGTGGACCTCGCCCGACCCCGACCTGCCCGTGCGGGTGCGCGGCGTCGCCTCCGACGGCACCGTCGTCATCGACGGAGTCATCAACCTGTGGGTGACGGACAAGAAGTCCGCGGTGGAGGTCGCCGCCTCTGCCGAGGGCTGAGGCTCAGCCCCGGCGGCGCCGCCAGCCCCAGAAGCACAGGTGCGCAGCGGCCGCGGCCGCCGACAGCCCACCGATGGCGACCACCGACCCCGTGGGCAGCTTTCCGTCCGTACGCCGCCCGAGCAGCGCCCGGGTCGCCTGGCTGGAGAGTACCGACCCGTCGCTCTGGTGCGACAGGACCGAGCCCGTGCTTTGGTGCGAAAGCCACGACCCGAGGCTCTGCGAGGAGCCGATCGAGAACGCCGACGCGAACGACCCGACGCTGCCGATGCTGGCGCACGAGCCCACCGACCCGATCGACAGGAACGAGTGGTCCGACCAGAGCGAGAGCACCGAGCTGCTAGACCCGATCGACCACCGACCCCTCATGCGTGAAGTATGGCGTGGCGGTGGCCCGCGCCTACCCTTGACCGGTCATGCGTACCTACGAGGTCCGCACCTACGGGTGCCAGATGAACGTCCACGACTCCGAGCGGCTCAGTGGGCTGCTGGAGCACGCGGGCTACGTCCGGGCGTCCGAGGGTGAGGACGCGGACGTCGTCGTCCTCAACACATGTGCGGTCCGCGAGAACGCCGACAACAAGCTCTACGGCAACCTCGGCCACCTCGCTCCCAAGAAGGCCGCGCGGCCGGGCATGCAGATCGCCGTTGGCGGGTGCCTGGCCCAGAAGGACCGCGCGACGATCACCGAGAAGGCGCCCTGGGTCGACGTGGTGTTCGGGACCCACAACCTCGGGTCGCTCCCGGCGCTGCTCGAGCGGGCGCGCGTCAACGACGAGGCTCAGGTCGAGATCCTCGAGTCGCTCGAGGTCTTCCCCTCGACGCTCCCGACTCGCCGCGAGTCGGCGTACGCCGCGTGGGTGTCGGTCAGCGTGGGCTGCAACAACACCTGCACGTTCTGCATCGTCCCCAGCCTCCGGGGCAAGGAGAAGGACCGCCGGCCCGGCGAGATCCTCAGCGAGATCGAGGCCCTGGTCGCCGAGGGCGTCAGCGAGATCACGCTGCTCGGGCAGAACGTCAACGCCTACGGCGTGGAGTTCGGCGACCGTCAGGCCTTCTCCAGGCTGCTGCGGGCCTGCGGCGACGTCGATGGCCTCGAGCGCGTGCGGTTCACCAGTCCGCACCCGGCGGAGTTCACCGACGATGTCATCGCGGCGATGGCCGAGACCCACAACGTGATGCCGAGCCTGCACATGCCGCTGCAGTCCGGATCGGACCGGGTGCTGCGGGCGATGCGGCGCAGCTACCGCCAGGAGAAGTACCTCGGCATCATCGACCGGGTCCGCGCCGCCATCCCGGACGCCGCGATCACCACTGACATCATCGTCGGCTTCCCGGGCGAGACCGAGGACGACTTCCTGCAGACGCTCGCGGTCGTCGAGCAGGCGCGGTTCAGCGGCGCCTTCACCTTCCAGTACTCCAAGCGGCCCGGCACCCCCGCCGCGACCCTGCCCGACCAGGTGGACCCGGCCACCGTGGCCGACCGCTACGAGCGGCTGGTCGCGCTGGTCAACGACATCGCGTGGGAGGAGAACAAGTTGCAGGTCGGGCGCCGCCTCGACGTCATGGTCGCCGAGGGCGAGGGCCGCAAGGACGCCGTGACCCACCGGCTCTCCGGCCGCGCGCCCGACAACCGGCTCGTGCACTTCACCGCGCCCTCCCGAGGGTCAGCCACAGCCGAGGTCCGTCCGGGCGACGTGGCCACCGTCGAGGTCACCTACGCGGCCCCGCACCACCTGGTGGCCGATGGCCCGGTCGTCGTACGCCGGACCCGCAGCGGCGACGCCTGGGAGGCGCGGACCCGCGAGCCGGCGCCTGCCGGCGTCGTGCTGGGGATGCCGGCGGTCGGCGTACCGGCGCCGCTGGCTGATGCTCCGAGCTGTCGATGACCGCGACAGGGGTTCTGTAGCGACCCATCCGCTTCTGTGCCGAGATCTCGGCACAGAAGCTCAGGGGTCACCGGATATCCGGTGACTCCCCCGGGCTGCAGCGGACCCAACCACCCGCGACCGGGCGTCGCCTACTTCTCCGCGTCCTTGTACGGCTTGTCCTGCGATCGCGGGTCCAGGCTGGGGTAGCCGGCAGCAGGCTCGATGCCCTCCGGCTGCACCTCCACCGCGCCCGGCGCCTGCTCGGGCGGGGTGTCAGGGCCGACCTCCGGCGCCGAGGTGTCCCGCACGCCGTCGGTGGCCACCTGGCCCGGGCCGGTGTGGCCGACCCGCTCGCTGCTGACGCCCATGCCGCCGGCGGCCCGTTCGGGACCGGTGGAGTTCGGCGTCGAGTCGCGGATGTCGGTGTCGTGCTCGTGTCCGCTCATGATGAAGCGGTACCCGCTAAGCCGGGGACTCCTTGTCGCCGGAGTCGCCGGGGTCGCCGGGGTCACCGGAGTCGCCGCCCCCCGACCTGGTTGCCTCGGTCTCGGTGTCCTCCCCCTCGGAGAGCACCTCCTTGAGCGGGTCGGGCGACTCGTCGACGGCGGGGTTGGTGTCGAGTCCCAGGTCGGCCGGGATGCTCTCGTCGTCGTCGGGCAGCGCGTCGGCCCCGCCCGGGTTCGGCTCGCCCGGCTCGGCCTCCGGGTCCGGCATCTCGCCCAGGTCGCCGGTCTGCGTGGGCTGGTCGTCACTCATCGATGCCTCCCGGGCTCGGAAATCCGAAGGTCGTGTACGGCGCGACCCCGCCGTCGATCATGCCCCGCAGCACGGCCAGCTCGTGCGGTACCACCGGGTCCGGCAGTGCCGAGAGCGGGAACCACTCCAGCGCCGCGCACTTCTGCGGCTCGACGATGCGCGGCGTGCCCGACCACGTGCGGGTGCTGAAGAAGAAGTCGATCCGCTCGTCGATCGGCTCGCCACCGCGGGTGCGCTGCATCGCGGTCACGAACTCCAGCACGAGGTCGCCGACGTCGATCTCCTCGCGGGCCTCGCGACGCGCGGCGTCGTACGCCGTCTCTCCCTTCTCCACGTGACCGGCCGCGGCGGCCGCCCAGTGGTCGTCCATGAAGCCGGTGTTCTGCCGCAGCTGCAGCAGCACCTCCGGCTCGCCACCTCCAGCAGCGGGAGCGCCGTCCCGCAGCAGGAAGACGTACGCCGCCGGGACGACGACGAACCGGTCGAGCGTCACTGCGACGGCTGGTCGAGCGAGGTCCCGGCGTTCTCCTCCTGGACGGCGGCCTCGGCCTCGGACTGCGTCGGCTCCTCGTGGATCGGTGGCACGTCTGCGGACTCTGGCGCGTCGCTCGAGCTCACGGAATGTCGTCGTCCTTGCCGTCGAGGGAGTCCAGCCCGTCCTTGAGCTTGTCGGCACCCGCGTCGATCTTGTCGTCGAACCTGCCGCCGGTCTTGTCCTCGGCGATCCCCGCGGCCTTGTCGATCCCATCTGCGATCTGGTCGCCGTGATCGTCGACCGCGTCGCTCAGCTTGTCCTTGGCGTCGTCGAGGAAGCCCATGACTGCTCCTGAGGTCGTGCGGGGCCCGAGTGACCCCGCGGCCTTGCCACACTAGCCACATGGCAGCCCCTCCGGCCACGGTCCCCGTCGTGGCCGTGGTCGGTGCGACCGCGTCGGGCAAGACCGGCCTCTCGCTCGACCTGGCCGAGCGCCTCCACGGGGAGGTCGTCAACACCGACGCGATGCAGGTCTACCGGGGCATGGACCTGGGCACCGCCAAGCTCCCACCCAGCCAGCGCCGCGGCATCCCGCACCACCTCCTCGACACCCTCACGGTGCGTGAGCCGGCCACCGTGGCGGAGTTCCAGCGCTGGGCCCGCGACGTGATCGAGCGACTCCGGGCGAAGGGGGCGACGCCGGTCCTCGTCGGCGGCTCGGCGCTCTACACCCGAGCGATCCTGGACCGGTTCGACTTCCCCGGCACCGACGAGACTGTGCGCGCCCGGTGGGAGCGCGAGCTCGAGCAGCGGGGTGCCCCGGCGCTGCACCGGCTGCTCGCGGAGCGCGACCCCGAGGCGGCCGCGCAGATCCTGCCCGACAACGGGCGGCGCATCGTCCGCGCCCTCGAGGTGGGCGAGCTCACCGGCAAGCCGTTCGGCGCGACCCTCCCGGTCCTCGAGTACGCCGACCCGCACACCGTCCAGATCGGCGTCGACATCGACCGCGAGACGCTCGACAAGCGCATCGCCGCCCGGGTCGACGCCATGTTCACCAGCGGCTTCGTCGAGGAGGTCCGGCACCTGCTCGACCACGGCCTGGCCGAGGGGCGCACCGCACCGCGGGCCATCGGCTACCGGGAGGTCGTCGCCCACCTCCGGGGCGAGCTCACCGAGGACGAGGCGCGCGAGCGCACGGCGCAGGCGACCCGGCGGTTCGCCCGCCGGCAGGACTCGTGGTTCCGCAAGGACCCGCGCATCGTATGGATCAGGTACGACGACCCGGACCTGGTCGAGAAGGCGCTCGCAGCGGTCCGCGAGGTGTGAGCAAGTTCGGTCGGGCGGTGGCCGGCGCGCGAGGCCAGACTGGACCCGTGAGCGAGGACTACAAGGGGCGGGACCGGCTCAGGGAGCTGCTGGACGCGGTGCTCGACGACGACAACCGCAGCCTCGTCGAGATGGCGGGCGACGCCTACTCCTCGCCCTTCCACTTCAGCCGCCAGCTCTCCCGCGGCGCCGGCGAGCCACCGGTGGCGATGAAGCGCCGGGTGCTGCTGGAGCGCGCAGCCTGGCAGCTGCTCCAGGGCGCGTCGGTCACGGACACGGCGTTCGAGGCGGGCTATGAGTCGGTCGAGGGCTTCAGCCGGGCGTTCACTCGCGCCTACGGCCATCCGCCGAGCGCGCTGAAGGACCAGGGCCGTACGGCGCACTGGCTGGCCGCGCCGAACGGGATCCACTTCCATCCGCCGTTCTCGCTCTGGGTCGAGGCCGAGCCCGGCCGACCGAGCGGGGGCGCCGGCGTCACCACCCTGATGCTCCAGCACGACGTCGACGACACCAGGGTGCTGCTCGACGCGGCCAAGCAGCTGCCCGACGAGCGCTACCGCGAGCCGCGGCTGCCGGCGCGTCAGGTGACGGTGTTCGAGCGGCCCGAGCGGTCGCTGGCCCAGCTGCTCGAGCGGCTGGTCTTCACCAAGGAGGTCTGGGTCGCGTCGATCACCGGAGCCGACTACCCGGACCGGGAGCCGGACGATGTCGCGTCGCTGGTCGAGCGGTTCGAGGACGCGGCGGCCGCGTGGCTGGCCGTCGTGCGCGACATCGACCGGCGCGACGCGTGGGCCGACCGTGTCGTCGACGCCCTCTGCGACCCGCCGGAGAGCTTCGTGCTCGCCGGCATCGTCGCGCACGTGCTGACCTTCTCCGCCGCCCGGCGCACGCTGGTCCGCCAGCTCCTGGTCGAGGACGGCCTGTTCGCCGGGGAGCCGCTCGACTCGCCCGCACTCTCCGGTGACCCGCTCAACTGGATGAAGCGATGACCCGCACGACCTACTACACCGCGATGACGCTGGACGGCTTCCTCGCCGACGAGCACGACTCCCTCGACTGGCTGTTCGTCCAGGAGCAGGACGAGCAGGGGCCGCTCAACTACGACGCGTTCATCAAGGACATCGGCGCGATCGTGATGGGCGCGACGACCTATGAGTGGATCCTGGCGAACCACGTCGACAAGGGCGAGCCCTGGATGTACGACGTGCCCACGTGGGTGGTCAGCCACCGCGAGCACCGCCGGGTCGAGGGCGCCGACCTCCGGTTCGCCCAGGGCGACGTGGCGCCGCTGCACGACCAGATGATCGAGGCGGCCGGCGGCAAGGACCTGTGGGTGGTCGGGGGCGGTGACCTCGCGGCGCAGTTCGCCGAGGCCGGCCGGCTCGACGAGGTGATCTGCTACATCGCCCCGGTCACGCTGGGCGCCGGGCGGCCGCTGTTCCCGAGGCGCTTCGACTTCCGGCTGGCCGAGGTGCACCGGAACAAGGCGTTCATCGCGGCGCGCTACGAGGTGGTCGGCCCCCGCGCCGCTTGAACCCGCACGTGCGGGTACCACCAGCGGCATGTTCTCGGGCCCGATCGTCACCCTGACCACCGCAGCCCTCGCCCTCACCGTCGTCCAGGCGCCGACGGCGGGCGTCGTAGGTCACAACTGAGGGGCGACCGGAGTCTGCCGCCCCTACGCTGGGGCGGTGACCACGACCGAGCCGCAGACCTTCACGACAGTCGACACCGTGGAACAGCTGGTGGAGATCCTCGGGGAGGCGACCGGCCCGGTGACCGCCAAGGAGCGGTCCGCGCTGACCGGCATCGACCGCGACTGGCTGGCCGCGACGCCGTTCTGCGTCCTGGCCACCTCCGACGCGGACGGCAACTGCGACGCCTCCCCGAAGGGCGACCCGGCGGGCGCGCTGGTGCACGTCATCGACGACACCACGATCGCGGTCGCCGAGCGTCCCGGGAACCGCCGGGCCGACGGCTACCGCAACATCCTCAGCAACCCGCACGTCGGGCTGAACTTCTTCATCCCCGGTCGCGGTGACACGCTGCGGATCAACGGCCGGGCCCGGCTGGTGAGCGACGCGCCGTTCTTCGACGAGATGGTGGTCAAGGGCCACCGGCCGGTCCTGGCCCTGGTCGTCGACATCGACACGATCTTCTTCCACTGCGCCAAGGCGTTCCTCCGGTCCGGGCTGTGGAAGCCGGAGACGTGGGACCCCGAGGCCATCGTCCCGCGCCGCGCGGTGGTCGCGCAGCAGATGGAGCGCCGCGGGACGCCGCTCGCCGAGCTCGACGCCTACTACGACCCGGACAACTACGCCGGAGGGCTCTACACCCGGTGAGCACCCGGTGACCTACCCGTTCCTCAAGGGGCACGGCACGGAGAACGACTTCGTCCTCCTGCCCGACCTCGACGGCTCGATCCACGGCGGCCGGTCCGCCGAGGAGCTCGCCGAACGGGTCCGGGCGCTCTGCGACCGGCGGGCCGGGATCGGCGGTGACGGGGTGCTGCGGGTGGTCCGCGCCTCCGGCCCCGGCGCCGAGTGGTTCATGGACTACCGCAACGCCGACGGGTCCCTGTCGGAGATGTGCGGCAACGGCATCAGGCTGTTCGTGCGCTACCTCGTCGACACCGGCCTCGCCGACCCGGCGACACCGATCCGCGTCGACACCCGCGACGGCGTCAAGACCCTCACCGTCGACGGTGACCTGATCACCGCCGACATGGGCACGCCCACGGTGCTCGGTGACACGACGGTGATCGCGGACGGCATCACGTGGGCGGCCCGCCACGTCGACATGGGCAACCCGCATGCGGTGGCCTTCGTGTCCCGGCTCGAGGAGCCCGGCCCGCTGCTCGAGCCGCCGCGCCACGACCCGGCGGTCTTCCCCGACGGCGTCAACGTCGAGTTCGTCGTACGCCGTGGCGAGCGGCACATCGCGATGCGCGTCCACGAGCGGGGCTCCGGCGAGACGCGGTCGTGCGGCACCGGCGCCTGCGCTGCCATGGTCGCCACCGCGGTGGCCCACCACGACCGACCGGGAGCCGGTGATGGGCAGAGCGACGTGGCCTACCGGGTCGACGTGCCGGGCGGCACGCTCACCGTCACCTGGACCGCTGACGACCGGATCCTGCTCACCGGTCCGGCTGTGGTCGTGGCGAGCGGGACCACCGACCTGTAGGGCGACCACCCGCTACTAGGCTCCCCGGCCATGGAGATCAGTGGATCGACCGCCATCGTCACCGGCGCCGCCTCCGGGATCGGTGCGGCCTGTGCCCGTCGGCTCGCCGCCAGGGGCGCCACCGTCGTGGTCGCGGACGTGCAGGCCGACAAGGGCGAGGCGCTGGCCGCCGAGATCAAGGGTGTCTTCGCCCAGGTCGACGTGACCAAGACCGAGCAGATCACCGCCGCCGTCAACGCCGCCGCCGAGATCGCGCCGCTGCGCGCCGTGGTCAACTCCGCCGGCATCGGCTGGGCGCAGCGGACCATCGGCCGCGACGGCCAGATCGAGTCCGCCCACGACCTCGACGCGTTCCGGAGGGTCGTCGAGATCAACCTGATCGGCACCTTCGACATGACCCGCCAGGCCGCGACGATCATGAGCCGCAACGAGCCCGACGAGGACGGCCAGCGCGGCGCGATCGTCAACCTCGCGAGCGTGGCCGCCTTCGACGGACAGATCGGCCAGGCGTCCTACAGCGCGTCCAAGGGCGGCGTGGTCGGCATGACCCTGCCGGTGGCCCGCGACCTCTCGGCGTCCGGCATCCGGCTCAACACGATCGCACCCGGGTTGATCGACACCCCGATCTACGGTGAGGGGCCCGAGGCCGAGGCGTTCAAGGCCAAGCTGGGGGAGAGCGTGCTGTTCCCGAAGCGGCTCGGCGTCCCCGACGAGCTCGCCTCGATGGTGGTCGAGTGCCTCACCAACTCCTACATGAACGCCGAGGTGGTCCGCGTCGACGGCGGCATCCGGATGCCGCCGAAGTAGGTCACTCCAGGGCGGTGCGCTCCTCGTCGGTGAACGCCTCCATCTGCGCCGCAGGAGCCGCTACCCGCGCCTCGCGCAGCTTGGCGATCTTGCCGGAGGCGGTGGCCATCGCGGCCGCGCTCTTCGAGCGGCTGTAGGTCACCGCGTGGTCGCGGGCGATGCCGAGCGACTCGCCGACCTCGATCGCGTCCTGGTCGGCGCCCATGTACATGAACGTCCAGCCGAAGACGTTGCTCTGCTGGCGCACCAGTGAGCTGATCGAGGCGGCGGTCCACTCCTTGCTGGCGTTCTCCATCCCGTCGGTCATGATCGCGACGATCACCGTCCCGGGCCGCTCGTCCTCCTTCATGGCCGCGAGCCTCTGGCCGGCGTCGGTGATCAGCCTGCCCATCGCGTCGTGCAGCGCGGTCATGTTGCGCGGCTGGAGGTCGAGCGACGGTACGTCGGCGATCGGCCGGTCGGCGTAGACCACCTCGTAGACGTCGTCGAACTGCGCCAGCGTGGCCCGGCACTCGCCGACGCCGCGCTGCTGCTCCT
Organism: Nocardioides sp.; assembly: GCF_036274455.1. Taxonomy (GTDB): domain Bacteria; phylum Actinomycetota; class Actinomycetes; order Propionibacteriales; family Nocardioidaceae; genus Nocardioides. The sequence continues at coordinate 19,711 of NZ_DASUFR010000033.1, forward strand.
CGACGAAGGCCGCGAAGCCGCCCTCGATGTCTGACTTGATCGACTGCATCGAGCCGGAGCGGTCGAGCAGGAAGTAGAGGTGGGTCAGGTCAGAACGCGTCATGTCGGCCTCCTAGGTCCGTCGGCGTGGTTTGAACCGCATCGGTGCGGCTGCGGGAGCGGGCGCGGGCTTCGGGGTCCCGGACTCGTGGTCGTACTTGGCCCGCTCGACTCCGGCGGCCGTCACCCGGCCGTCCTCGTTGGCGTAGGCGCCGAGGGTCCGGGTGCGGGCCAGGCGGGGTGGCACGGCGTTCTCGCTCAGCCCGGCCGCCGCCCCGGCCGCGCGCATCGACACCTTGCCCGACAACAGCGCCTCGGCCATCGACTCGTCGATGAGCGCGGTCAGCCGGTCGGCCGCCTCCCGCAGGTGGGGGAGGGCCTCGTCGGCGTCCTTGCCCACGGCTTGTGCCAGGGCCATGCGGATGTCGTCGAGAGCCTTCGGATCGGGTGCCATGCGACCAGTGTGCCGCATAAACTGCGGATACGCAAATTATGCGATCCCGCAGATTTTGCTGACGCCCCCGTTCGGGCTGCAGGGGTGCTACACAGATCCCGTGCCCAACCTGCGCATCACCGTCGACGCCGAGACCCTGAAGCGCGCCCGGGCTCGAGCCGCACAGCACGGCGAGTCGGTCAACGCGATGCTGGCCGAGGCGCTGCGCCGTTACGCCGATGACACCCGGCCCGACGACGTCTTCGCCTCGATCGAGGCCGTGGCCGACGCGCATGCCCTCGGGCGCGACAGTGGCGAGCGGACCTGGATCCGCGACGACCTGGCAACTGGCTCTCAGCTCCGGGGGGTCCGGATCGTCAACCCCCTCGAGCCGAGCTGAGGATTGCGCCCGACCAGTCCGTGAGGTCCAGCACCTCGTCCGCAGCACCCGCTCGAGCGGCGGCCGCCTCGACCAGGTCGGCGTTCGGCTGGTCGACGCGCAGGACCCATTCGCGGGCGTGGGCGGGGTCCTTGCCGGAGTCGTTGTGCCGCTGCACGAGCCGCTCGATCCGCGTCTCCTCGTCGCACACGAGGTGCCAGACCGCGTCGCACTCGCGGCGGACGGCGTGCCAGCGCGGCTCGTCGAGGAGCAGGTAGTTG
>NZ_DASUFR010000034.1:0-18455 GCF_036274455.1 Nocardioides sp.
CGTTGGAGACCCTGCGGTGTGCCACCGAGGCCGCGCAGTGCGAGACCGTGGCCGACTTCGTGATCTCCCAACGCCGCGCCGCCGCCGGACGTGGGGTGCCCGCTGCGCGGCGGGACCGGGGGGTGGCCAGCCAGGTGGCGCTGGCGCTGCGGCAGTCCCCGACCCGCGGGCAGCGGCAGGTCGGGTTGGCGATGATCCTGCGCACCGAGCTGGCCTCCACCCGGGCGGCGTTCCGGACCGGCCACCTCGACGGGTTCAAGGCCACCCTGATCGCCCGCGAGACCGGCTGCCTGACCGCCGAGGACCGGGCCCGGGTCGACGAACAGCTCTGCGGGGATCCCACGCTGGTCCAGCGGCTCTCCCCGCGCCGGCTGGTCGGCCGGCTGCACCGGGCGGTCGCCGAGCTCGATCCCGCCGCGGTCGTGAAGCGGCGTCGTCGCGCCGAGGCCGACCGGCACGTCTCGCTACGACCGGCGCCCGAGACGATGACCACCCTGAGCGCCCTGCTGCCGCTCAAGGCAGGCGTCGCGGTCCACGCCACGCTGTCCCGGGCGGCTCGGGCAGCCAAGGCCGGCGGCGACCCGCGCAGCATCGGCCAGCTGATGGCCGACATCCTCATCGACCGCATCCTCCACCCCGGCGCCGGCATCACCGACACCGTCGGGCGGGAGGCGGAGACGACCTGGGCCAATGCCGCCGCTCCGCCGGCCGCCGCCGCCGCGGTCCCGGCCGGGACGGCCAGCGCGGTCCCGGTGCTGGTCAACCTCGTGGTCCGCGACAGCGTGCTCCTCGGCGACGAGGACGGGACCGGCTGGGTGATGGGGTACGGCCCGGTGCCCGGTGAGCTGATCCGCGGCTGGGTCGCCGACAACCTCGAGACCGGCCTCGAGACCGGCCTCGAGACCGGCCTGGACGCGTGGGTGCGCCGGGTCTACGAACAACCCGCCACCGGCAGGCTGATGGCCATGGACTCGACGGCCGTCTTGTTCGCGGGCCGGCTCGCGGAGTTCATCCGGATCCGCGACAAGGTCTGCCGCACCCCCGGCTGCGACGCCCCGATCCGGCACACCGACCACATCGAGGCCCGAGCTCGCGGCGGCCCCACCACCGAGGACAACGGCCAGGGGCTGTGCGAGCTGTGCAACTACGCCAAACAAGCTGATGGCTGGACCGCCCGCACCGTCCCCGGCCCCAGACACACCGTCGAGACCACCACCCCGACGGGCCATACCTACACCTCCACCGCCGAACCACTCTGAACCCGGTGCGGCGGAAGCCCGACACGCGATGAGTGAGCGCCACCGAAGCGTGCTCGCGACTCGGACCAGGCAGGCGGGCTCGATCCGGTCAGCCGAGATACCGACGACGCACCCTGCGTCTTTCGCCCAGAACGGGCGCGGATCGGGTGGCCGCTTGGCCCGACGGCTGGTGGCTGGCCCGATGGGCCGAGGTGCTTCGGAGCGGTCGCAGAGCCGCTCGATCTGTTCTGAACTCAACCGCGACTTGCTGCGGCCCCAGTGGGTGATGTCAAGAGCGTGAGGGCGCCCGCGTCGCGGGTCTCGTTCTGCTACTTCGGTCGGTCGGGCCGGGTGTTGCTCACCCGACTTGGGTGAACGGCTCGGGTGTCGTCGTCCCTATCGTGAGGCACGCCCGCACGCAGGTCCTCGGTTGCCAGGACGAACTTGCGCAACGACGGTCCTGGCATCTGTTAGGTAGGAAGTAGCCGCTCATGAATGCCAAGTTCCCCATGCTTCCGCGGCAAGACGCGCTGCCGTTTCCGTCGACTCCGTCGGCCTCGACGGCCGGGCGCACGATGCAGGAGTCGACGTATCAGCGTCGTGTGCAGGAGCGGCGACTACCGGCTGACGCCCCCAACATTCTGGTGGTGCTGATCGACGATGCCGGGCCGGGCTTGCCGAGCACGTTCGGCGGAGAGGTCCGCACGGACACGTTGTCCCGGATTCGCGACGGGGGTATCAGCTACAACCGGTTCCACACCACCGCGATGTGCTCACCGACCCGGGCCTCACTGCTGACCGGCCGCAACCACCACCGGATCGGCAATGGCCAGATCGCCGAGCTGGCCAACGACTGGGACGGCTACTCAGGCCACATCCCGAGCAGCACGGCGCTGGCCGCTGAAGTGCTGACCGACTACGGATACTCGACCGCAGCGTTCGGCAAGTGGCACAACACGCCGGCCGAGGAGACCACCCCCTCAGGTCCCTTCCACAACTGGCCGACCGGCAAGGGATTCGAGTACTTCTACGGCTTCCTGGCGGGCGAGGCATCGCAGTACGAGCCCAACCTCGTGCGCAACACCACCAGCGTGCTGCCGCCCAAGCGAGCCGACGAGGGCTATCACCTGAGCGAGGACCTCGCCGACGACGCCATCGGCTGGCTGCGTAGGCACAAGTCCTTCGAGCAGGACAAGCCGTTCTTCATGTACTGGGCCAGCGGTTGCCTGCACGGCCCGCACCACGTCATGAAGGAATGGGCGGACAAGTACGCCGGAGCCTTCGACGACGGGTGGGACGCCTACCGCGAGCGCGTCTTCGAGCGGGCGAAGGACTCAGGCTGGATCCCGCAAAACGCTGCGCTGACACCGCGCGACCCACGGCTGCCTGCCTGGGACGACATCCCCGAGGGCGAGCGTCCCTTCCAACGACGTCTCATGGAAGTCGCCGCCGGCTTCGCAGAGCACGTCGACGTCCAGGTCGGGCGACTCGTCGACGAGCTCGAACGGCTCGGGTACGGCGAGGACACCCTGATCTTCTACATCTGGGGAGACAACGGCTCATCGGGCGAGGGTCAGAACGGCACCATCAGCGAGCTGCTGGCCCAGAACGGCATCCCCACCACTATCGACATGCACATCAAAGCGCTGGACGAGCTCGGCGGGCTGGACGTGCTCGGCTCCCCGAAGACCGACAATCAGTACCACGCAGGTTGGGCGTGGGCCGGCAGCACCCCGTACAAGGGAATGAAGCTGCTCGCGTCACACCTGGGCGGGACCCGCAACCCCATGGTGGTGCGCTGGCCCGACCGCATCACACCCCAGACCGAACCACGGAGCCAGTTCCACCACTGCAACGATCTTGTCCCCACCATCTACGAAGTCCTGGGAATCACCCCGCCGCGTGTAGTCCGCGGCGTCGAGCAGCAACCCCTCGACGGTGTAAGCCTGGCCTACACGTTCGACGACCCCGACGCCGAGGGACGGCTACATACGCAGTACTTCGAGATCATGGGAAGCCGGGCGATCTACCACGACGGCTGGATGGCGTCCGCGTTCGGACCACGGGCGCCGTGGGTCCCCGGTGTTCCCGAAGGCATCCTGGAGTGGACGCCAGACCAGGACGTGTGGGAGCTGTACCACCTCGACGAGGACTGGACCCAGTCCTACGACCTGGCGGCTGAGGAACCCGAGAAGCTAGCTCAGCTGAAGGAGACCTTCGCGATCGAGGCGGCCCGCAACAGCGTCTACCCGATCGGTGGCGGGCTCTGGGTCCCGGTCTTCCACCCAGAGATGCGAATCTCCACGCCCTACCGCGAGTGGACCTTTACCGGTGACATCGTGCGGATGCCGGAGTTCTGCGCGCCCGCGTTGGGCAACAGAGCCAACACCGTTCTCATCGACGCCCACCTGCCCGACGGCGCAAGCGGTGTCCTTTACGCACTTGGCGGCGCGGGTGGCGGTCTGACCTGCTTCATGGACGAGGGCTACCTGTGCTACGAGTACAACTGCTTCATCCTGATGCGCACCAAGATCCGCTCAGCCGAACCGCTGCCTTCCGGGCAGGTCAAGATCGAGATCCAGACCGTGTACGCCGAGGCCCGTCCCGGCGGCCCACTGGACATCACGCTCCTGGCCGACGGAGACGTCGTCGCGTCCGGGCAGGTCCCGGTCAGCGCCCCCCTGCTGTTCACCGCGAACGACTGCCTCGACATCGGCACCTGCCTCGGCGGACCGGTCTCCCTGGACTACTACGACCGAGCCCCGTTCCCCTTCAACGGCACGATCGATGCAGTCGAGGTCCGGTACTTGAACTGATCGCCTCCTTGAGAGCCACGCACTGACGAAGTCACGGGTGGAGTCGCGGGCAGCGCACGCGTCGCCGGATCGCGGCCGCGGCTCGCCGCAGCCTTTCGAGCAAGCGCGACCCTTTCTCAAAGCAACGGGCTCACGCCCGACCATGCAGCCAAGCGCACACATGGCGCGACCAACGCTCGCACCGAGTGAGTCACACCGCCGCGTGTTGGACCCGCGGAACCTTCGGATGAGAGGCGAGCCCGCCCGGTAGACAATGGGCCCATGGCCACCACGGCAGGAGCGGAGGGCGCGGAGCGGGCGCTGGGGTCTCGGCTGGGCGCGATCGCCGTGGCCTTGTGGTGGGCCGTGTTGTTCTTCGGGGTCATCGACCTGATGGTGGGCATCTTCCCGTCCAAGTTCCCCGACGAATACGACTGGAACCCGACCAGGGTCGTGGCGACGAGCTGGGGCTTGCTGTACACCGTCTTGCTTCCGGTGCCGCTGATCGCTTGGGCGGTCCGACCAACGGGGTGGGTTGGGCCGCAGATCGCCGCGGTGGCGACGGGAGTCCTGTTGGCCGGCGTCGCGGCTCCCGCGCCGGGTCAGATCTTCGTGGCGTTCCTGGTGGCGGCATCAGGTGCCTTCCCGCGGATGTGGCTTCCACGGCCGCGCTGGTCGATGCGCCCATTGGCTGCGACCCCCGGGTTCTGGCCGATTGGCGTACTCGTGGCGCTCGGCTTGGTCGCGGGGTTGGCGCACGCATGGGATGTCCTCGGCACCGCGCGTGACGGTGCGCCCGACGACGACGACACCTGGGGCTTGATGCACCTGCCCATGCAAGCCGGGTTCGCGCTCGCGATCCCGGCGGCCGCGGCGGTGGCGTTGCTGGCGATGGCACACCGGGTCACCGGCTGGTGGTTCGCGGTAGTGCCGCCGGCTGCCTCGGCAGTGTGGTTCGGGGTCTTCTGCGCGACTCACCCCGACTTGCTTGGCAGTGTTGGCGAGACGGCAGGATGGGGCACGGCCGCGTGGGGTGTCGTGACCGCCGCGGCGATGTGGGCCGCCGGGTACTTGACCCGCCGTGGCTCGCCTCGAACCGCTGCCCCCTCTCGGCTCTGATCGAGTCGCGCGAGACGTCGCTCGCTCTTGGGCGGCGTGACCTCGACCCTGACAACGAAGAACCCCACGTGCCTGTGCCTAGACTCCGACGCATGCCGCGCGGCGAAACCGGATCCCAGCGAACCAGTGGCGGAGCGATCTCGATCGTCGGTCTCCGCAAGGAGTTCGACGGCGCCACCGCCGTCGACGGCATCGACCTCGAGATCGAGCCCGGGGAGTTCTTCACTCTCCTTGGCCCGTCGGGCTGCGGAAAGACCACCACGCTGCGCATGCTGGGCGGGTTCGAGCAGCCGACCGACGGCCACATCTTCCTCGACGGGGTCGACGTCGCGCAGAGCCCTCCTCACAAGCGCCCGGTCAACACGGTCTTCCAGAGCTACGCGCTCTTCCCGCATCTCGACGTGCACAAGAACGTCGCCTACGGCCTGCGGTGGCGCAAGGACCTCGACAAGCGAACCCGGGACGCACGCGTCGCGCAGGCGCTGGAGCTGGTCCGGCTCACCGAGTACGCCCAGCGTCGCCCGCACCAGATGTCGGGAGGACAGCAACAGCGCGTTGCCCTCGCCCGGGCGCTGGTCCTCGAGCCGTCGGTGCTCCTCCTCGACGAGCCGCTGGGTGCCCTCGATGCGAAGCTCCGGATCTCACTGCGAGCGGAGCTGGCCTCGCTGCAGCGCGAGGTGGGCATCACCTTCGTCTTCGTCACACACGACCAGGAGGAAGCCCTCGAGATGTCGGCCCGGCTCGCCGTCATGGACCGTGGCCGGATCGTCCAGCTCGGGACACCGCAGGAGGTCTACCAGGAACCGCTCACGGAGTTCGTCGCGGACTTCCTGGGCGTGGCCAACTTGCTGGACATCGAGTGCCTCCCGGGCAGCGCGCCGACCCGCACCGTCCGGTACGGCGACTTCACCCTCGAGGCGCAGGCTCCGGTCGGCGGCGACTCGACAGCACGCCGGGCAGTCATCCGTCCGGAGTGCGTCGAGGTGCAGGAGCCCGGTCTCACCGGCGCCAACCGGATCCCGGGCATGGTCGACGGCGTCGTGTTCCTGGGGTCCACGACCCAGTTGGCCATCCGTCTCCCGCACGGTGCGGTGCTGCAGTCGCTGGTCACGAACAGCTCGGGACGTCACAGCCTGGCCACCGGGCAGCCTGTCACCGTGCACCTGCCATCGCAGTCGCTCCGGGTGCTGGCTGCCTCGATGGACCACGCGCCGGCCGCGCTCGCCGGCGACGGCTGATCCATCGTCGGGTGACGGTCAGCCGTAGTCGGCGAGGTCCTCGAGGGCCGAGCGCGAGCCCCGCCGCCGCGCCGCCCGCAGCCCGACGTACGCGAGGATCAGGGCGAGGAACGACGCCACGAGAAGCAGCGTGGCCAGGGCGTTGAGCGCCGGGGTCGGGGCTGACCGGACGGCGTTGTACAGCTTGATGGGAACGGTGACGTTCGCCGCGTCGCCGAAGAGGAACTGGCTGACCACGAAGTCGTCGAGCGACGTGGCGAACACCAGCATCGACGACGCGAAGATCGACGGCATGAGGAGAGGGATCAGGATCGTGCGGATTGCCTGGAGCGGGCTCGCACCGAGGTCCTGGCCCGCCTCCTCGAAGTCCCCGCCGATGGCCAGCAGCCTCGACCGAACGACCACGAGCACGTAGGAGACCGAGAAGGTCACGTGGCCCAGCAGCATGGCCGGCCGCCCCAGCGGGACGAACTGGTACAGGTTGACCATCACCAGGTAGAGCGCCGAGCCGACCACCAGCTCCGGGGTGACCAGCGGGACCAGCGCGATGCCGTTGGCCACCTTGCTGCTCCGCGAGCGCCACCGGGTGAGCCCCAACGCGAGCATCACGCCGAGGGGCGTGGCCACCAGGACTGTCGCCACACCAAGGATCAGGCTGTTCTGCAGGGCCAGCAGCAAGCTGGGGTCCTCGCCCACCGACCCCTCGGCGCAGCAGTACCACTGCGTGGAGAAGCCCTGCCAGGTGCTTCGCGACCGGCCGTCGTTGAACGAGAACTGGACCGCGATCAGGACGGGCAGGAGCGACCACAGGATGTACAGCCACGTGATCGTGGCGAGCACGTACGGACGGCGCCAGGGATTGCGCCACGGGGGCACCCATCTCCTGGCTGGAGCAGGTCTGGTGGCGGCGCTGCCGGGAACCTTCGTGAGCGTCATCGGGCATCCCTGCTCGCGCGTTGGGTCAGGACGAGGTAATAGGCCATGAAGAACATCAGGACGAGCGAGAGCAGCAGCACGAGGGCGGCGCCGTAGTTCTTCTGGGGGCCCTGCAGGAGGAACAGCTCGATCTGGTTCCCGATCATGGTGGTGCTCGGCGACCCGGACACGATCGTGTTGGTGTAGTAGTCACCGGCCATGGGAAGAGCCGTGATGACGACCGCGGTGATCAAGCCCAGCTTCGACAACGGCAGGGTCACGTGCACGAAGGTGCGGACCATGCCAACTCCGAGGTCGCGCGATGCCTCGAGCAGCCGCTGGTCGATCCTGTCCAGCGATGCGAACAGCGGAATGATGAAGAACGGCAGGTAGCCGTAGGCGAGCGCGATCACGACGGTGTACGGGTTGCCGGCCAGCCAGGAGACCGGCCCCACGTCGAAGACGCCCAGCACCTTGTTGACGTATCCGTCGTCCTGCAGCAGGTTGACCCAGGCGAGCATGCGGGTGATGTAGTTGATCCACCAGGGCGCGAGGATCAGGGCCAGGACCAGGCCCCGCCTCTTCCCGGCCAGGCGGGCCGTGTAGTACGCAACCGGATACCCGACGACGATGCAGATCAGCAGCGCCCAGAGGGTGTACATCGCGGTGCGGATCCACACCTCGCGGTACGGACCGGAGATCGAGTCCGAGACCACCTCGTTGAACGTGGCGAACTGCCAGTCGAGCGGATTCCACGCCGGGAGCGGCTCCCCGAAGATGTTGATGCTCCCGCTGAAGGCGACGGCCATGACGGCGTAGACGGGCACCAGGAACAGCGCGATGAGCCAGAACGTGCCCGGGAGTGCGAGCGCCGGCCACAACCGCCGTGTCGCGCCGGTGTGGTCGGCTTTCGGCTCAGCCACCGGCCTTGAACTCTGACCAGGCCTGACGCCAGAGCGCCTCGGTGCTCGGACTGACCTCGTAGAACGTGAGCCCGCTCGTGAAGTCCTCGGGCAGCACGACGGCGCTCATCAGGTTCTGCGGTATGTAGCCCTGGTCGATCAGGTACTGGGCGGACAGCTTGGTCAGCGGCGGCTGGTAGCCGTTGAACCCGAAGTTGCGCAGACCGATCTCGTTGTCGAGCAGGTCGTTGATCAGCAGATGTGCGAGCACGGGCTTGGTCGCACTCTTGGGAATCGCGATGTTGTCGCTTCCGATGACGCGCTCCGATGGGTCGTCAGGCCGCCAGTACGCCAAGACGTCGGTGGTCTCACCCTTGGGCAGGTAGTACTGACCGGCGATGGCGTCGCCGGACCACGCCTGGTGGATCGTCGCGGTGCCCTCGGGGACTTCGGAGTAGGCATTGACGTTCGTCTGGATCTTCACCAGATCGATCAGCTCGGTCAGCGAGTCGGTGGCCTTGCGGACGAGGTTGGGATCACTCGTGTTGATGTCGGTGCTGATCTTGTTGCGCAGCAGCGACATGCCGATCGCTTCCTGCATGTCGTCGAGCAGGTAGACCTTGCCGGAGTACTGCTCGTCCCAGATCAGGTCGTAGCCGTTCGGCGGAACGCTCGACACCCGGTCTGCGCGATAGAGCACGCCCGTGCCGTAGATCGTGTACGGCACGCTGTACTGGGCCCCCCGGTCATACCAGGGATCCTGGTACTCCGGCCAGACGTTCTGGAGGTTGGGCACGTAGGAGTGGTTGAGCGGCTGGAGCAGCTCGGTGTACACCATCTTGCTCATCACGCTGGGACCAGGAAAGACGAGGTCGAACGACTCACCCGGTGCGCGGATCTTCGCCAGCATCTCGTCGTAGTTGCTGTACGGCGTCACCTGAACGTCGACGCCGTGCTGCTTGCCGAAGGTCTTCATGACCCCCGGGGCCATGTACTGGTCGTAGTTCAGGATCTTGAAGGCCCCACCCGTCTCCGGATCGAGTCCGTCATCGATGGGTGGGTTGCTGTCCTTGATCGGCAAGGTCACCGGACTGTCGGGCCGAGCTAGCGGATAGGGGGCGCCGCCGTTCTGTGCCTGCGGCGAGTCGTCGCCTCCACAGGCAGCGAGAAGCGGTGCCGCCCCCAGCCCGACGCTGAGCCAGAGGCCGCCCCGCAGCACGTCGCGACGGGCGAGCTGTGGTCTCGATTCCCTGCGGCGTCGTGCCGGATCGGTCGGGTCGAAGTTCACGTAGCCCCCCGGAGGATCTCTCTTACTGACTGATCAGCCAGTTGCCTGGATTCTTCCCCGCGGCATGCCAAGGTGTCGAGCCTTCCGCGTCTCCGGGCCGCTGGCGGGGATCAGCTGACGGCGCCCGCCGGCCACAGCACCGCGGTCGGTGAGGCAGCGGTCAGCTGCTGGCTGCCGTGCCAGGAGACGAAGGAGGCCTGCGGCAGGTAGTCGGGACCGAGGAAGAACGCGCGGTCGATGTCGGTCACGGTGAGCGTGGCGCCGTTGTCGCTCAGACCGATCGGGACCCGCCGTACCGACGCCGAGACCACGTCGGCGGGCGTGGTGCCGACGGGCAGCTCCACGGTGGTGGCGGCCGGGACGTCGCGGTTGACGCTCCACTCCGGGACCTGGTGGTCCGAGGAGTACGTCGTCGGGTCACCCGCGAGCCGGACGTCGACGGCCAGCCCCACTCCGGCCTGCGCCGCGGCCGGGGTGGTGTCGTGGTCGAACGCCACGTAGAGGTAGCTGCGCTGGTCACCGACCGCCGGGGTGGCCGGGTCGGAAGGAGTCTCGATCTTGTGCTCGCGCAGCATCTCCTGCGCCATGACCTGGTAGGTCCAGGGATGGGTGTCCATGAGGTACTCACGAGGCTGCTCGACGGGCCGGACATCACGCGTCGAGAGCGCGAAGCGCATCGGGTCGTCCACCGTGTCGCACATGTTGTTGTTCGACGTGCAGGTCTCCAGCAGCGGGTGCGTGCCGTCGTACCGGCCCTTGAAGCGCAGGGTCTGGTGGCCGCTCGCCTGGTAGACGCCCGACGCGCGGACGCGGTGGCCGGCCCGGTTGACCTCCACGCGGTAGACCCACTCGATGTCGGTGGTGCGACCCCAGCGAGCCATCAGCCCCGGGGTGTCGGTGCCGCCGTCCTCGTTGCTCCAGACCACGGAGTACTCGATGATCGAGTGACCACGCTTGGCCGCCGGGGTGATCTCGTGCCAGGCCACCAACGGGGTGTCCGTCACGGCGCTCTGGAACCGCCCGCCCAGGCCCGTCACGTTGCGGCCGTACAACACCGGCGCGTACCGCGCGGCGGCGTACTCCGGGCTCTTCTTGGAGACGGTGTGGACCTGCAGGTGCCGCAGGGTCGCCGCCCCCGCTTGGCGCGCCGAGCGAGGTGCGGAGTAGTGGACCCGGAGCCTGTGCACGCCGGCGGCGAGGGAGCCGAGCGCGAACTCGCGGGTCGTCGGCTGGTTGGAGGTGATCACCACATCGGTGGCGTAATGACCGTCCACGAACAGCGACACCACCGCCGACTCGTGCCCCGGCTTGCCCCAGGAGACCTTGCGCGCGGCGACGCTCAGGTCGAGGAACGCCTCGCCGAACCGGGCGGTCCGGAAGGTGACCTGTCGGTCCGGTCCACCGCGCTGGACGTGGATGCCACGGACCTTGCCGGCGTGCGGCGCAGCATCCGCCGGCGAAGATGACAATGCCGGAGCGCTGGGGACGGCCAGAACGGCGAGCAGGGCAGCCCACGAGCAGGCGCGGGCGAAGGGGCGTGCCAATTCAAGTCTCCAGAGGTCGACGAGGTGCCGCCCCATGTGACACCGATACGAGGTGTCTACGCAACAGCGGGCGACGATCCGGAGACGAGACCTGACCCTTTCCGCCGCGTGGTGGGTCACCCGGATGTGTGGTTGCTGAAGCCCATCAGGGCCATCGCTTCGGGCGTCGGAGTAGTTCGAACTGAGCATCCGTGACTGATCGGGACCTGCTCTGGGGCCAACCGTGCCTATCGTGCGCGGGCGAGCGCTTCAGGCTGCGCTGCAAGACGACTTACGGGGAGACAGCATGAGCAAGACGACTCCGCCTGGCTGGTTTCCAGACCCACAGGTGCCGGGGCAGCAGCGGTACTGGGACGGCAATGCCTGGACAGAGCACACCGCACCCCTCTTTCGCCCCGGTCACGACTTGGCCGGCGCGACGAGGTCAGGCGTAGGTGCTGGCACGCCGGGGACCGCAGCAGCTCCAGCTCGACGGAACTGGTTCCTGCGCCACCCGATCCTCAGCGGCGTAGGAGCTCTTCTTGTCATCTTCGTCGTCGCCGGCGCTGCAAGCGGTAGCGGAGGCTCGGACAACACGGATCACCACCCCGTCGCGTCCGGCGGGTCGGATCACGATGCCGTCGCGACGACCGCACCGTCCCCCGTCTCCGAACCAGCGACGACTCCTGCACCTGTCGACACCGACGGCGACGGCGTCAACGACGAAGACGACTTCTTGCCTGCCGATCCAAAGGTGCAGACGGCGATGGACGTCGACACCGACGGCGACGGCGTACCGGACCCGAACGACGACTTCCCCGAGGACCCGAAGTTCAGCAAGGACACCGACGGCGACGGGGTCGCGGATCGACTCGACGCCTTCCCGAAGGACCCCAAGTACCACCAGGACACTGACGGCGACCTCGTTGCCGACTCGGTTGACGCGTTCCCGAGCGATCCGAGCCGATCGGAGATCACGCTGGCCATGGAGAATGCCCTGGAGAGCGCTGAGAGCTACCTGGACATGTCAGCGTTCAGCCGCCAGGGCCTCATCGACCAGCTGTCGTCGGAGTATGGCGAGGGCTTCAAGGTCGCGGACGCCACCTGGGCCGTCGACCAGCTCGGCGCTGACTGGAAGCAGCAGGCGGTCCGCTCCGGGAAGTCCTATCTGGACTTCTCCTCCTTCTCTCGCCAAGGACTCATCGACCAGCTGTCGAGTCCGTACGGCGAGCAGTTCACCGTGGAAGAGGCGACCTACGCGGTCAACCAGATCGGCCTGTGACGTAGACCGCGATCAGCCGACCCGCTTGAGGAAGTCGAGTGAGGTCTGGGCGACCTCCTGCCAGCCGTGGTCGATCGTGAGGGAGTGACCGCGGTTCGGGACCTTGACGATCTCTGTCACGCCCGGGTTGTGCCTCTGCCTCTTGTACGCCGCGTTGGCGATCGCCCAGGGCACGGTGTGGTCCTTCTCGCCGTCCATGATCAGCAGCGGGCCACGGTCGGGGTGCTTCGTGTCCACCTTGGCCTCGGTCCAGGGGTTGAGGTTCGCGTTGGCCATCTGCACGAGCGCGAGCCCGGAGCAGGCGACGTGGTAGGTGTCGTAGAGCTCCTTCGCCTCCTTCTCGTCCAGCGCGTTGGCCCACCCGTACTTGAACTGGTCCAGGGTGAGGGTGAGCGCGCGGCCCCGCGTGCGCGGGTCGAGGAGGAACGGACCCACGCCCTTCAGTACGGACGCCGGCAGCGGCAGGACGCCGCGGAAGATGCCTGGATCGATCGCCACCGTGGCGAAAGAGAGACCCTTGCCCGCGAGCATCTGCGCGACCAGGCCGCCGGTCGAATGTCCGATGAGCACCGGCTTCTTGTCCAGTGCCTTGACGACCTCGGTGGTGTGGTCGGCGACCTCGCCCAACGTCTTCTTGGCGAAGACGTCCGGGTTCGCCCGGGCCTCCTCCACCGTCTCCGGATCGCCCGGCCAGTCCGGGGTGAGCGGCGCGTAGCCGTTATGCTTGAAGAAGTCCACCCACGTAGCCCAGCTGCTGGGCAGCAGCCAGAGCCCGTGGATGAAGACGACTGGGGTGTTGCCAGAGGCGTTCGCCGCCTCGATCTCCCCACTCTCGCGTGTCGAGATCGAAGCCATGGCCAAACCCTTCCGCCTTCGACAGCCGAGTCGACTGTCAACTCGACACTATTGACCTGATTCGACTCGCTGGGAAGGCCTGTCAGGCCGCGATCACCGGCCACAGGACAGCGACGACGCTCTCGGGGATCTCCTCCCTGCGGTCGCCCCGGTAGAACGCCCCGAAGTAGCTTCCGAAGCACATGGTTGCGATCGTGTGCCTGTCGATGTCCTGCGACACGGCCCCGCTGGCCTGGAGCTCGGACAGCACCTTCTCGACGAGCGTCACCCGAGGCTCGACCGCGTGCTGGCGGAGCATCTCGAGCAGCTCTGGCGTATGGATCACCTCGCCCGCGAAGTTGCCCATCAGCACCATCGCGTCCGGGTTGGAGTACGCCGGATCCAGGCGGCGGACCGCCTCGACGAACGCCTCCCGTGGCTCGAGGCCGCTCAGGTCGACGTCGTACAGGTCGCGCTGCTTGCGGAAGCCGTAGTCCAGCGCGTCGGCGACGAGGTCGAGCTTGTGGCTCCACCGCCGGTAGAGGGTGGGCCGGCTGACCCCCGCGTCGGCCGCGATGTCTCCGAGGGTCATCCGCGAGTAGCCGTCCCGGACCAGTCGGGCGCGGGTGGCCAGGATGATCGCTTCGTCGAGCGCAGGGTCGCGGGGACGTCCGCCGGCACGCGAGCCGGTCGTCTCGGACGGCCTCTTCGTCGCTGTGCGCGCTCTCGGCATGGCTCGCATCCTAACCAGTTCCGTTACAAGTTCTTGCCATAACTCGCCGGATTACGTAACTTGCTTGTAACGGAACTGGAGGCGAGGAGAGGATGTCGCAGATGAAGGCAGTCGTGGTGACGGACCAGGGTGCGGGGACGGCCGGGATGACGCTGGTGGACCGGCCCGAGCCGTCGGCAGCGATCAACGACGTCGTCGTCGAGGTGCACGCGTCGGGATGGGTGTCGACCGAGCTCGAGTGGCCCTCGACCTGGACCGACCGGGCCGGCCGCGACCGCACGCCGTCGATCCCCGGCCATGAGCTGGCGGGGGTGGTCACCGCCCTCGGCTACGGCACGACGGGGCTGTCGGTGGGACAGCGGGTGTTCGGCCTCGCCGACTGGCATCGCGATGGCACCCTCGCCGAGTACGTCGCGATCGAGTCGCGCAACCTCGCGCCGTTGCCGGACGAGGTCGACTTCGTTGCCGGCGCTTCCTTGCCGATCTCCGGGCTGACCGCGTGGCAGGGACTGTTCGTCCACGGCCGTCTCCAGGCGGGCCAGCGCGTCCTCGCCCACGGAGCGGCCGGCGCCGTGGGGGCGATGGTCACCCAGCTCGCCGCCGAGGCGGGCGCCCACGTCATCGGCACCGGACGGGCTGCAGACCGGGAGCGGGCGCTCGAGCTCGGAGCCGAGGAGTTCGTCGACCTCGAGAGCGACGCCCTGCACGACGTCGGTGAGGTCGACCTGGTCTTCGACGTCATCGGCGGTGACATCCAGAAGAGCTCCGCAGCACTGGTCAAGGCCGGCGGCACCCTCGTGTCAATCGTGGGCCCGGTCGAGGCGGAACCGGCGAACGGCCGGGCGGTGGACTTCGTCGTCGAGGCCGACCGCGACCAGCTCGTCGAGATCGTGACGCGCGTGGCCGACGGCCGGCTGCGCACCAGCATCGGCACCGTTGCGTCCCTCGACGACGCCGTCGCGACCTTCAGCTCCAGCGAGCGGCGCAAGGGCAAGACGGTCATCCAGGTGCGCCCGTAGGGCAGGCGGCGACTGGCCGGCTCTGGCGGGGCGCGTCGATCACTCGTCTGCGGGCACGCTCGATGAGCTCGGTCGACCCGGCCGGCGCATGCTCAGGCGTCGCGCAGCACGGCCGCGAGGGGGCGCCGTCCCTCGAGCCGGGCGGGCAGTGCGGTGAGCACGACTACGAGGAGCACGGTCAGCAGGCCGAGCCCCGCCAGCTGGCCCCAGGGTGGACCGATGGGTGGCGCGGCCGACAGCGTGTGGAACAGGACGACGCCGCAACCGGTGCCCAGGACCAGGCCGGCCAGGCTCGGCAGCAGCTGCCCTAACCGTTAGGTGTGAGCAAAGGCTGACGGTTAGAGGGAGGTAGGGAAGCGGTCTCGCTGCTACTCCCACTCGATGGTGCCGGGCGGCTTGCTGGTGATATCCAGCGTGACCCGGTTGATCTCGGCGACCTCGTTGGTGATGCGGGTCGAGATCCGCTCGAGCACGTCGTAGGGCAGCCGGGCCCAGTCGGCGGTCATGGCGTCCTCGGAGGTCACCGGGCGGATCACGACCGGGTGTCCGTAGGTGCGGCCGTCTCCTTGTACGCCGACCGAGCGGACGTCGGCGAGCAACACGACGGGCATCTGCCAGATGTCGCGGTCGAGGCCGGCGCGGGTGAGCTCCTCACGCGCGATGGCGTCGGCTTGGCGCAGGATGTCGAGCCGCCCCCTGGTGACCTCGCCGATGATCCGGATGCCGAGCCCGGGCCCGGGGAACGGCTGGCGCCACACCATCGTCGAGGGGAGCCCGAGCTGCTCGCCGACGAGGCGGACCTCGTCCTTGAACAGCGTGCGCAGCGGCTCGACCAGCTCGAACTGCAGGTCCTCGGGGAGGCCGCCGACGTTGTGGTGGGACTTGATGTTGGAGGTGCCGGCGCCGCCGCCGGACTCGACCACGTCGGGGTAGAGCGTGCCCTGGACGAGGTAGGCCGTCGCGCCCGACCCGGCGTCGCCGAACACCCGCGCCTCGGCGGCCTCGAAGGTGCGGATGAACTCGCGCCCGATGATCTTGCGCTTCTCCTCGGGGTCGACGATGCCCTCGAGCGCACCCAGGAACTGCTCGCTGGCGTCGACGACGTCGAGGGTGTCGAAGACCGCCTCGAAGTCCGAGCGCACCTGCTCGGTCTCGCCGAGCCGCATCATCCCGTGGTCGACGTACACACAGGTCAGCCGGTCGCCGATCGCCCGCTGCACGATCGCAGCGGCCACCGCGGAGTCGACGCCGCCGGACAGTGCGCAGATCGCGCGGCCGTCGCCGATCTGCTCGCGGATCGCGGCGACCTGCTCCTCGACGATGTTGAGCATCGTCCAGGTCTGCCGGCAGCCCGCGATGTCGTGCAGGAAGTGCTCGAGGACCTGCTGACCGTGCTCGGTGTGCAGCACCTCGGGGTGCCACTGCACGCCGGCCAGCCCGCGGCCGACGTCCTCGAACGCCGCCACCGGGGTCCCCGCCGTCGCCGCGAGCACGGTGAAACCCTCGGGCGCCCGCGACACCGAGTCGCCGTGAGACATCCAGACGTTGTGGTCGACGGGTACGTCGGCCAGCAGTGTCCCGGGCTCGCTGACCGTGACCGGCGTGCGGCCGTACTCGCGGACCCCGGTGTGCGCGACCTCGCCACCCAGCCCCTGCGCCATCAGCTGGAAGCCGTAGCACATGCCGAAGACCGGGGTGCCGGCGGTGAACAGGTGGTCGTCGATGGCAGGGGCGCCCGCCTCGTAGACCGACGAGGGCCCGCCGGACAGCACGATCGCCTTGGGGTTGCGGGCCAGCATCTCCTCCACCGGCATGGTGTGCGGGACGATCTCGGAGTAGACCCGCGCCTCGCGCACCCGCCGCGCGATCAGCTGCGCGTACTGAGCCCCGAAGTCGACGACGAGGACCAGGTCGTGTTCCGGGTGGGCACCGGCAGCCGTCATGCATCGAGCCTAGTAGCGGACCGAGTTCGCCGAACCCCCGCCTCACCGGTGGTCAGCGCCCTACGCTCGCCTGGTGAGGAAGCTGCTGGTCGCGTCCGCCGTGGTGGTGGCCTCGCTCGCCGGCGTACCGGCCGCCCTGGCCGACACCACCGTCACGGCGACGGTCGACCACTGGGCCGACGGCGACACCGTCGTCACCGACCTCGGCACGGTGCGGCTCATCGGCGTCAACGCACCGGACAAGAAGGAGTGCGGCTACGCGAAGGCGACGAGGATCGCCGAGGCGCTCGCTCCTGCCGGTACGACCGTCACCCTCACGCTCCCGGACTCCCACGACGCGACCGACGCCTACGGCCGGCTGCTCCGGTACGTCGACGTCGGGCGCGTCGACGTCGGGCTCCGGCAGATCAAGAAGGGGTCGCAGGCGAAGTACGACTCGACCGACGGCTACGACAGGCACCCGCGCCAGAAGCGCTACCGCCAGCAGGACATCAGGCACCGCGACTACTGCGCCAACCACGACCTGCGGTCCTACCGGCCCATCTCGGTCAGCGCCTGCCCCAGGAAGGCTCCGATCAAGGGCAACCGGGGCGAGGAGTGGATCTACCACCTCCCGAAGGGCGATCCCTTCTACAAGGAGACGAACCCCGAGGAGTGCTTCGCCAGTGCGGACGGCGCCAAGTTGGCCGGCTACCGCGCCGCGCTGATCAACGGTGAGTAGGCGTCAGCCGATCCGCTGCGACACCGACACCACGAGCCCCTCCGGGCCGCGGATGTAGGCCATCCTCCAGATGCCTTCGTACTCCCCGATCCCGCCCACCAGCCCGTAGCCGAGCTCGGCCGCCATGGCCACCGTGGCCTCGATGTCCTCGACCTCCAGGCCCACGTTGCGCAGCCCGAGCTCGTTGGCCATCGCCTCGGGTGACCCCGCCGTGTGGTCGGGACGGATGAACCTCGACAGCTCGAGCCAGGTCCCGCCGCCGGGGAAGTTGAGCCCGACGATCTCGGTCTTCGCGCCCGGGATGCCACAGACGGTGTCGATGAACTCCCCCTCGACCTCCATCCTCCCGCCCTCCTCGAGCCCGAGCGCCACGAAGAACTCGGTGACGGCGTCGAGGTCGGCAACGGTGATCCCGAGATGGTCGAACCGTGGTGTGTTTCCCATGCCACTACCAGACCACGAGCGATCATCCGACTCATCGGCGACCTTCTGGTGACCCGGGCTGCGCACCCCGGATGCCGCTTTAGCCGAGGCTGGGACCGGACACCGCTCATCGAGCCTGTCGAGATCTCCGCAGGGACGGCACCCAGCCCGGGCCGCGGAGGTCTCGACAAGCTCGACCACCGATAGGCCCGGACACCGTCATCGAGCCTGTCGAGATGACCGCAGGGACGGCACCCAGCCCGGGCCGCGGAGGTCTCGACAAGCTCGACCACCGATAGGCCCGGCCAACGCCCATCGAGCCTGTCGAGATGACCGCAGGGACGGCACCCAACCCGGGCCGCGGAGGTCTCGACAAGCTCGACCACCGGTAGGCCCGGCCAGCGCCCATCGAGCCTGTCGAGATGACCGCAGGGACGGCACCCAGCCCGGGCCGCGGAGGTCTCGACAAGCTCGACCACCGA
>NZ_DASUFR010000035.1:0-16936 GCF_036274455.1 Nocardioides sp.
AGGAGTGGGCGCGCTGGTTCCCCTCCGATCCGCCCACGCGGTACGGAGTGAAGCTCGGCGTGGACGTCCCGGACTTCTCGTGTCGATCCGAATGACCGCGTACACCGACTTATCGAGCCGGCCACCTGGGTCAGGTGGTCCACGGTCACTACCTGCGATGTGACCCTCGAAGGAGAGAGCCACCGGGGACCCTTGCAGCCTCTGACTCCCTTGTCGCGGCAGATCCGCGCAGAGCTCCAGAACGTCATACGTCGCGCCGCTTATGAGTGACTCCGTCCGTATGACGTCCTGGGGCAAACGCCCGACTTTCGGCTGATCCGGATGTCCGACAGGCGGCGATGTGACGCGGGTCGGGGGCGAGTGGACCTCGACCTTGAAGAAGCGGGCGATCGGATCCGGCTCTATGGGTGCCTCAGGTTGCCGGCTTCTGCAGCCTCACCCGTTCGAAATACCCACCCCACAACCGCTGACGCTCCGCCAACGCGAAACCGACTCGCCGGCCCAACGTCGCCGGTCGTCCGTGCCGCCACCTCGGCTCGAGATGATCGAGCAGGAGTAGCGAACCGCCGGGCCGGATCACGCGGTAGGTCTCGGCCAGCGTGTCTGCGCGGTCCTCCACATCGCAGATCATCAAGGTGCAAACCACGGTGTCAAACGTGTCAGAGCGGAACGGGAGCCGGTAAGCGTCCGCGAGAGCGACCTGGACCGCTCGGTCCAGTGAGCGAGCGCGATCCCCCGAGACCTCGAGCCGCTGCGGGTCGGGGTCCACGGCGACCAGCCGGATGTCGCGCGGATACCAACGAAGGTTGAGTCCGGTGCCGAAACCCATCTCCAAGGTGCGTCCGGTTGCCTGTTGACAGACCCATTCCCGGCTGTTGCGGAGGGTCCATCGCTCGCAGAAATAGCCTGACTTGCGGTCCATGCGGCGACGGACGCGGTCGGATTCTGATGGGCGCGGCACCTGAAGCTCCTGCAGGTGAGCATATGCCCGGCGCTAGCGGCCTCCTCGTCGCCACTGCGGCTGCCCGGACGGGATACCACATCCGAGGTTTCAGGGCGAACGCGCCAGCTGGCACATCGGTCCGGCGGGCGGCTGACACGGCGGGAGGAAGCGCCACGAGGGGTGAGCGTGCGGAAAGATCTCTGAGTCAGTCGGCCGCTGACGCCATCGAGGCGGTGATTGGGGCGAACCATTCGGTCATTCGGCGGCACAGACCGATCTCGCCGGTAGCGGTCAGCGACCCGTCGGCGCACGCGTCTGACCACCGTTGCCGGCCGCGTGCCAACGCCAGCAGCGTCGGAAGCGCGCACTGCACGTACACATAGCGGCCGGTGTCGAGTAGCGGGTCGACCAGACACCCGTACGGGTCGAGGTTCTCCTGCAGCACCAGCCAGTAGTGCCGATCGTGCTCGTAGGGCCAGAACTCCAGGACCACCGGTTCGGTCGGTAGGTGCTTCTTGGACACGCGCTGGGCCAACCACCCGAGTACGACGTCGGGATCGCGCTCCATCATGGCCGGGTCGTCGGGGAGCCACGTCTCGGCCCAGCCGCGCAGGGCGTAGAGCACTGGCATGAGGCCGGTACCTACCGTCGTCAGGCGATAGCCGATGGACTCGTCCCGCGAGACCAGTCCCAGCGTCTCCAGTCGTCGGAGCCGTTCGATGAGCACCGACCGCGAGATCCTGCCGGGCAGCGAACGCGTCAGCTCGTTGAAGCCCAGCGGTCCGAATACGCCGAGCTGGCGCACGATGAGCAGGCTCCACCGGTCGCCGAGGTGTTCGATGGCCTTGGTGAAAGAGCAGTAGCCCGGGACCTCCCGCGCGCTCACGATCCGAGTCTCCCACCGGCGGTTCGAATGCAGAACTATGCGACCCCGTCCGCCGGACGGATCGTGAGTCAATGGCCGCTCTCCCGAATGCCACGCCGGCGCCACGGCACACCCGCGCGATCGAAGAGTCGTACCGCCGGATGTTGGGCGCCGTCGACGCGCACGCACAGTTCATCGCCCGCCCGTCAGGTCGTCTCGTCCATGTCGTGGCGGCCGGTGAGGGACCACCCGTCGTCCACCTACATGGCACCAACACCTCGTCCCTCTCCCACCTGATGCTTCTGGGTCGGACTCGCAGCACCCGCTCCTACCTCGTCGACCGACCCGGCCGCGGTCTCAGCGATCCAGACTCCTTCAGGTGGGAAGAGTTCCGCGAGTTCTCCGTCGGCTTCGTCGGCGACGTGCTGGACGCCCTTGAGCTCGATGCCGCGTACCTCGTCGGTGCGTCGGGCGGTGGCATCTGGGCCACCTGGTACGCCCTGGCCCACCCAGAGCGGGTCCGTGGCCTCGTCATGCTGGGCTCGGTCCCCACCCTGCCGGGCGGTCGCGTGCCGCTCCCGCTGAGGCTCGTTGCTACGCCGGGAGTCGGTGACCTCATGACTCGGGCAGTGAAGCCCGGACGTCGGATGCTGCTCAAGATGATGGCTTCAGTGGGCGAGGCGGAGACCATCGTGCAGCACCCTGACCTGCTCGACAGCCTGGTTGCCGGCGCCAGGGACCCGATCGCTGCCGAAGCCAACGTGGCTGAGCTGCGTGCGTTGATCACCGCCAACGGCTTCCGAACCGGCATGCGGCTCAGCAGCGAAGATCTTCGCGGCCTGGCCGTGCCCACACTGCTGATCTGGGGCGATCGCGATCCCGTCGTACCCCTTGTGCGCGCCCGCACCGTCGCGGCCGAGATCCCGAACGCGCGCCTCGAGGTACTACCCGCCGGGCACGTCCCCCAGCTGGGGCACCCGGATCGTGTGGCGGCACTGATAGAGGACTTCGTCCTTGCAACGTGAAGAGCAGGGCTCTGGCGAGGGAGACGGGTTGCGTCCTAGTGGGCGGAGTGACGCGGGTCGGCATCAGGATCCGGAGCTCGGCTACCTGTGAGTGCAGCCGGAGAGGGACACACCCAGTCAGCCTGGATCAGCGCTGCGGGCGCACGAGCCCGGCCTCGTAGGCGAGCACGACGACCTGCACCCGGTCGCGCAGCCCGAGCTTGTCCAGCACGCGGCCGACGTGGGTCTTCACCGTCGCCTCGGACAGGAAAAGGCGGGCCGCGATCTCGGCGTTGGACGCGCCCGTGGCGACCTCGACCATGACCTCGCGCTCCCGGTCGGTGAGGCGACGCACCGCCGGGGGCACGACGCGCGGACCGGGGAGGTCGACCTGGTCCAGCAGTCGGCGGGTGAGGCCGGGCGCGATCACGGCATCGCCGCGGTGCACGCTGCGGATCGCGGCGACCACCTCCTCGCCCCTGGCGCTCTTGAGCAGGAACCCGTTGGCACCCGCCCGCAAGGCGGCGAACGCGTGCTCGTCGACGTCGAACGTGGTGAGCATCAGCACCCTCGGTGGCGCCGGGTAGGAGAGGATCCGCTCGGTGGCGCCGATGCCGTCCAGCACCGGCATCCGGACGTCCATGAGGACGACGTCGGGTGAGGTACGGCGTACGCCGTCGACGGCGGCGGCACCGTCGCCGGCCTCTCCGACGACGACCAGGTCGTCCTGGGCGGAGACGATCATCGCCAGCCCGTCGCGAACGAGGGCCTGGTCGTCGGCGAGGAAGACCCGGATGGTCACGAGGGGCCTCCTCCGGCCGGGGCGACGGTCGGGACCCGAGCGAGCACCGCGAACCTGCGGGCCGTGGCCGCCACCTGCAGCGAGCCGCCCAGCGCGGACAGGCGCTCCTCCATGCCGCGCAGCCCCAGTCCCGCCCCGGCGCCGCAGCCGTCCGATCCGTCGAGACGATTCTCGACGCTGACCTCGAGCCACCCGTCCCGCCAGGTCAGCACCACCTCGGTCGGCACCCGCGATCCCGCGTGCTTGAGCACGTTGGTGAGCGCCTCCTGCGTGACGCGGTAGGCGGCGAGCTCGGCGGTGCCACTCAGTCGGCCGGGAGCGCCGTGCTCCTCGTACCGCACCGGGAGCCCCGATCGCCGGACCTGGTCGACGAGGTCCGGGAGCTCGGCCAGCCCGGGCTGCGGCCGCTCGGGACCCCCGCTCGCCTCCGCCGGCGCGTCCAGGACCTGGAGCACTCCGGCCATGTCCTGCATCGCCTCGCGGCCGGTCCGCGCGACCGTGTCCAGGACGCGGACGCTCGCGGCGGGATCCTTGGCCGCCATCAGGCGGCCGCCCTCGGCCTGGGTCACCAGGACCGACAGCGAGTGTGCGACCACGTCGTGCATCTCCCGGGCGATCCGGCGGCGTTCCTCGGCCACCGCGCGTCCGGCCTCGGCCGCCCGCTCGGCGTCGTCGCGCCGGGCCCGTTCCTCCAGCTCGGCGACGTAGAGCAGCCGCAGCCGCCGGTAGCGGCCGGCCCACCAGGGCAGCAGCACCATCGCGGCCACGCCCAGCACGAGGAAGAGCCACCAGCTGCGCACCGGGTCGTCGCTGGTGGCCACGCCCGGCTGTGCGACGGTGAGGTAGTCCGCACCCCACAGCCGGGCGGCGACCACCACTCCACCGGCCGACGACACCACCAGTGCAAGCAGCGAGACCCGACGCGAGCACCAGGCCGCGACGGTGTAGAGCGCCACCGGGAAGACCAGCACGCTGGGCACGAAGACCGCCGAGAAGGGACCGGACTGCCCCGGTCCCGGGTCGATCGGCGGCAGGAGGGCCAGGCCCAGGACGAAGGCACCGGCGATCCCGAACGTCGCACGTGGGGCCGTGCGGCGCACGGCGAGGGCAGCGTGCGCCACGACCACGCCGGCCACGGCGGCCACCTGCAGCGCCGGCCGCCACGAGCTGCCCCAGATCGTGCGGGCCGTGACCGGCAGCAGCAGGGCCGCCACGACAGACGCGTAGCCCGCATCGGCCCACCGAGGGTGCCGATGGAGCCAGCCGCCGGCCGCGGACCACCCGAGAACCGTGTCCACCACGACATCCTAGGTTTGCGGTCAGCCTCGAGGATGACGGCGTCATACCCCAGCGCGATGTCCGGGACGGCGCTCGCGAGCGAGCGTCGAGGCATGAGCATCCCGTCGTACGACAATCCGGAGCGCCTGGCCGTGGTCGCGGCCCACCTGATCCCGCTCGTCCTGCTGCCGTCGGGCCTGTGGCGGATCATGCTCGGCTGCGGCGTCTCGATGGGGTTCAGCCGCGCGACGCTGGACGCGCAGGGGTTCCCGGGCCGCGGGACGGTGATGGTCGTCCTCCTCACCCTGCTCACCGAGGCGCTGGCGCTGCTCTCGCTGGGGCTGGTGCGCCCGTGGGGCGAGGTCGTGCCCGCCTGGGTCCCGTGGCTGGGTGGTCGCCGCGTCCCACCCGCCCCGGTCGTCGTCGCGGCCACCGCCGGCGGGCTCGTGCTCACCGCGATCTGGGCGTTCGCCCTGCACGGGGTGTTCACCGGACGGCTCCAGGAGGTCCACGGCCGCGGCTGGCACGCCCTGGTCGTGGCCTGCTACACGCCGGCCATCCTGTGGGGCCCCTTGCTGCTGCTCGTCACGTACGCCTACTACCGGCGGCGGGCTCCGGCTCGCGCCCGCGCCGCCTGACGGACCAGGTGGTCGAGCTCGGCGACGTTGGAGGTCAGCCGGGCCGCCTCGGCGTACGACTCCGCCGCTGCCAGCAGGTCCCCGCCGAGCTCGTGGAGGTAGCCGCGCGCGGCGTGCCACTTGTACTGGCCCCCGATCACCTCGCGCAGGCGGTCGGTCTCGCGAAGCCCGGCGTCCGCGCCGAGGGCGTGGCCGACCGAGACCGCGCGGGCCAGCACGGCCGCGGGGTCCTGGCGGACGGGGTCCGCGGTCAGCGCGACGAGGTCGTCGTACCACGCGAGGATCTGGGGCCAGTCGGTCTCCGCGGCGCTCGCCGCGTCGTCGTGCAGGGCGGCGATCGCGGCCTGGATCTGGTAGCGGCCGGGCCGGCGTTCGTCGGTCTGGGCGGCGAGCGCCGACTGGAGGACCCG
This sequence comes from Nocardioides sp., assembly GCF_036274455.1. GTDB lineage: Bacteria > Actinomycetota > Actinomycetes > Propionibacteriales > Nocardioidaceae > Nocardioides. The sequence continues at coordinate 5,941 of NZ_DASUFR010000035.1, forward strand.
CACGCCCTCGGCGATCTCGCGCGTGTCCCACAGGCTGCGGTCCTGCAGGTCGAGGGTGACGATCCGGCCGTCGGCGTCGAGCCGCGCCGGCAGCCGGGCGTGGTTGAGGAGCATCAGCGCGAGCAGCCCGCGCGCCTCCGGCTCGTCGGTGGCGAGGTTGAGCTGGCGGGTGAGCCGGATCGCCTCGCCGGCCAGGTCGACCCGCCCCACGTGGCCGGCGGTGTAGACGAGGTAGAGCACCCGCAGCACCACGGCGAGGTCGCCGGGCTGGTCGAGCGGGCGCCCGCGCAGGGTGTGCTTGGCCCGGCTGATCCGCTGCGCCATGGTCGCCTCGGGGACGTAGAACGCATCCGCGATCTCCCGCGTGGTGAGACCGCCCACGGCTCGCAGCGTCAGCGCCACCTGCGAGGCCGGGGACAGATCGGGGTGGGCGCAGCAGAACAGAAGGAGGAGCGTGTCGTCGCCCTCCTCCGTGGCGACCGGGGCCGGCTCGGCCTGCGCCGTCTCCTCCCGGCGGCGCCGGGCCGCCTCGCTCCGGCGGGCGTCGACGAGCCGTCGGGTCGCCACGGTGGTCAGCCAGCCCCGCGGGTTGCGGGGCGGGCTGTCGGGCCAGACGCGGAGGGCCTCGACCAGCGCCTCCTGCAGGGCGTCCTCGGCGGCGTCGAAGTCCTCGCCCCGGCGCAGCAGCCCCGCGAGCACCTGCGGGACGAGAGCGCGGAGCGCGCCCTCGTCCAGCCGGCCCGGCGGCTCGTCGTCCACTCCGGTCAGTCCTCCGACGCAGCCTCGGACATGACCTCGCGGATGTCGATCCACTCATAGAGCGGCTTCCCCTCGGGGCCCGGCTCGGAGGAGACGTACGCCGCGAGCTCGACCGCACGCTCATAGGAGTCGACGTCGATCATCCACCAGCCCGCGACCAGGTCGCTGGTCTCGGGCAGCGGACCGTCGGTCGTGACCGGCGCGGCATCCGGGCCGCCGTAGCGCACCCAGGAGCGGCTCGGGGTGAGCGCCCGGGCCTCGACGTACTCGCCGTTCTTCTGCAGCAGGTCGGTGACGTGCTGCAGGAACGCCATGTGCGCCTCCACGTCCTCGGGGGCCCACTGGTCCATCGGGGGAACGTCGCGGACCGGCTCCGGGCCGCCGCGGTAGTGCTTGAGGAGCAGGTACTTCGGCATCGTGGTCTCCATCGTCGTGGGCTGCGTCGTTCGCGGCCCTTCACCTGGTGAGCGGAGCCGGACGGCGGTTCTCGACATCGCCTCGCCGGCCCCAAGGAGTTCTTTTCCGGATCCCGTGCGACGAGGCTCACTCACCACCCAACCGTGTGGCTGCCACGAATGCCACCGGGCGCATGAGCAAATCCGGGCCTCCCCACGTCTCTAGAAGGTATGAGCGAGTCTCGGGTGGGCTGGGGCCCCGAGCAGCCCCGTGCCCTCTACGACGAGCACGCCGCCGCGTTGACGGCGTACGTCCAGCGGATGCTGCACGGTGACCGCCACCTGGCCGAGGACATCGTCCAGGAGACCATGCTCCGCGCGTGGCGACGGGCGGGCACGGTGCCGGACCGGGCCAGGCGGAGATGGCTGTTCACCACCGCCCGCCACCTGGTCATCGACAGCTACCGGGCGCGCAACGCCCGTCCGAAGGAGGTCCCGCCGGAGCAGGCAGAGCCGGCGGCGGACGACGACCTCGACCGGACGCTCGACACGATCCTCCTCACCGATGCCCTGCGCACGTTGAGCCACGAGCACCGTTCGGTGCTCCACGACGCCTACTTCCGGGGCATGACGGCGGCCCAGATCGCCGCGGCCCGCGGGCTGCCGCCCGGCACCGTCCGGTCGCGGCTCTATTACGGGCTCCGGGCACTGCGCCTGGCCCTGCAAGAGAGAGGGGTGACCGGCCTGTGAGGTGCACGATGGAGACCGACCTCGGCGCCTATGTCCTCGACGCGCTCGAGCCGGACGAGTCCGACCTCCTGGAGCGACACCTGGAGGGGTGCCCCGTCTGCCAGGCCGAGCTGAGCAGCCTGGCCGCCACGGTGTCGTGGCTGGCCCTGCTGGACCCCGCGGAGGTCGTGCAGCTGACGCAGGAGGACACAACCCCACCGCGACGTCGTCGCCGCGTCGTGACGGCGGTCGCCTCGGTGGCGCTCGCCGCCTCGGTCGCACTGGGCGCGGGCCTCGCGCTCGACCGGAGTCCCGCGCCACCGGCGGGCGCGGCCGTCGTACGCGCGGTGGACCCGGCGACACACGTCACCGCGGCCGTCGCGATGTCGACGCACGAGTCGGGCACCGGGCTGCGGCTCACGCTCACCGGCGCCTACCCGAACGGGTGGTGCTCGCTCGTCGCCCGGTCGCGTGACGGCCAGCGCGAGGTCGCGGCCACCTGGGTGGCCGACCCCGACGGCAAGGCGGTCGTCTCCGGCCAGACGGCGATCCCACGCGACCAGCTCAGCGAGCTCGAGGTCGTGACCGACCAGGGGCAGGTGCTCGTGCACCTGCCGGTCCCCGCTCACAACACCTGACCACCCGACACCTGACCACCCACAGCCGCCGTCCGACACGCCACACAGGAGGAACCATGCCCACCACCACCCCGCTGCGATCGCTGCTCCGACGCGGCGCACTGCCCGCGGTCTCGATCGCCGTCCTCACGCTGGCCGGCTGCGGCACTGCGAGCGGAGGCTCGTCGTCCGGCTCCGGAGGCGACTCCGGCGCGCAGGCCACGACGGTGTCGCTCAGCGACGCTGACGGCGGCAAGGTGCTGACCAACTCGGACGGGCAGACGCTCTACATGAGCGACCAGGAGAAGCAGCAGGTGCTGTGCAAGAGCAGCAGCTGCACGGACATCTGGTTGCCGCTCACGGTCTCGGCCGGACAGACCCCGACGGCGCCCGCCTCGCTGAAGGGTGACGTCAGCACCGTCGAACGTCCCGACGGCTCCACCCAGGTGGCCTTCGACGGCCAGCCGCTCTACACGTTCTCCTTCGACCGCAGCGCCGGACAGGTCAACGGCGACGGCGAGGAGGACAGCTTCGACGGCGTCGACTTCACCTGGCACGCGGCCCGTCCGACGGGCGCGGCGCCGGCCGGATCGGCCAGCCCGACCACGTCACCGTCGTCCGGCAACGGCGGCTACGACTACTGACGCTCCGGGAGCGTCGGTCCCAGCGTCCCCGAGCAGAGGGTCCGGGAGCCCTACATTGCCACCATGGCCGACATCCTGTTCGGGCTCCTCGCGATCCTCGCCGGGGCCGCCATGCTCCTCGCAGGCCAGTTCGTGCTGCGGCTCATGCTGCCCATCTGGGGCTTCTTCGCCGGGTTCGCGTTCGGCGCCGGGCTCGTCGCCGACCTCGCGGACGAGCGCTTCCTCGGGACGGTGCTCGGCTGGGTCCTCGGACTGGCGTTCGCCCTGATCTTCGCGCTCTTCGCCTACCTCTACTTCTACGTCGCCGTCATCCTCGCGATGGCCGCATTCGGCTTCACCCTCGGCTCGGGGCTCGTGGTCGCGCTCGGGATCGACTGGAGCTGGGTGGCCGTGCTCGTCGGCCTCGCCGTCGGCGTGGTCATCGGCATCGCGTGCGTCGTGGCGAACATGCCGATGATCGTGCTGGTCGTCCTGAGCTCCATCGCGGGTGCCGTCGGTGTCGTCGGCGGGCTCATGCTCCTGGTCGGCTCGCTGAACTCCGCCGAGTTCACCCACGGCGACTTCACCGACACCGTCTCGGACAGCGTCGGCTGGTACCTCCTGCTCCTGGTGCTCGCCTGCGCCGGCGTCTTCATCCAGGCCCGGCAGCGGGCCATGATGCGCCGCAGCATCCACGAGGTCTGGTACGCCGAGGCGGTCTGACCCGGCTCAGCAGGACCATCCGGCCGCCGCGGGCGGCGAGTCGTTCTTCGTCCAGATGCAAGGCTCGCCGGGCGTTTGTTCTCGCCTCCGTCGGGAGCGTGCACCGGTCTGCGAGCAACGACTGCCACGCGCAGGCCTTCGGCGTGCTGGGGCAGTGACCGGCCCGCCGACTCATCGTGTCGCCTCCACGGTTCGACGGTGTCGCGGTGCGATGATCGGCGCAAGAAATCGCCCGTCAGGTGACCTTGCCACCGGACGTCGTCCTCACGAACCAGGAGCCGAAAATGGCGATCAGGATGCGTTCCTTCCACTTCGAGCGGCCGGTGGGTGAAGGCATGCCGCTGCTCTCGGTGGTGACGGCCCAGGGCGTGGAGTTCGGCAACGGGCGGGTGGTCGTGCAGTGGCTCGACGACGACAACCCGGCGCTGATGGCCTTCGACAACCTCCACGCGATGCGGGACTCGCTTGCCGACCACGTCATCTACTGGGACGAGGAGACGCGCTACCACGCCAGTCACGACGCGTCGTGACTGGCGTGACCTGAACGGCTCGGGCTGAACCGGTCAGGCCGACTTCTTGGCGGTGCTGGTCGCCTTCTTGGAGCTGCTGGTCGACTTCTTGGCGGCGCTGGTCGACTTCCTGCCGGCGCCGGTGGACTTCTTGGCGGCACTGGTCGACTTCTTCGTCGCCCCCTTGGCCGTCTTCGTGGCCGACGTGGACGCCTTGTCGCCGATCTCGCCGGCATCGGGCGGTAACCACACCGCCTTGGTGGCCTTGAGCTTCGCCACGAACGTCGCGCCGCGTGCGGCCCACTTCCCTCGGTCGGTGGCGCTGTCCCACCGGCTCTTGAGCTCGAGCATCCTTTCCCTCCCACAGGTGGCCCTCGGCGCTTGTCTTCCCCGTCCGAGATCGGTTCTCGGGCGGCCGAGGTGCGTGTCTCTCCCACCCATCCCGTGCCCAAACCGCGCCAGCCGTACACGACAACCGGCGAGCGAGGGTCACCAAGTCAGGGGGCCACGAGCTCCGCCAGCCGCATCAGCATCGGCATGCTCGGGTAGGTCTCCGAGCGCAGCTTGTCCTGCAGCGCGAGGACGTAGGCCGGCATCTCGTCCGGCGTCAGCAGCTTCTCGATCAGGTCCAGCATCGTCGTGGACGGGTAGCGGTCCTCCTGCACCTTCTGCATCAGGGTCGCGACGAGCTCGGCGCGGGCGATGTCATTGGCTTCGGTCATGTCGATCCTCCTGGGTCTGGTCGATATCACGGGTTGTCGGACAGCAGGGTTCCCAGCGGTCCGAGGTCGAGGTTGAGGTCGGCGGTGGTCAGCCCGTAGCGGGACTTGAGCTCCTCCATCGCCTCCTCCAGCCGCTGCAGCCCCAGGCCGAGGGCCTCGACCTGGTCGTCGCTGAGGTCGCCCTGGTCCACGCGGCGCAGGGCCTGCGCCTCCATCAGCTGGCGGACCAGCTCGATGATCGAGAGCACCAGCTTGAACAGGTCACGGGCCACCGAGTCGGGGTCGCTGTCGATGCGCTGGCGGAGCCGTCCGCGGGCGTCGTCGGTCACGGCGCGCCCCATCCCTGCCGCCTCATGTCGGCGCGCACACTCGTGATCAGGGCGTTGAGCCGGATGTCGACGAGGTCGACGCCGGCCAGCGAGATCGTCACATCACCCGCCAGCACCACGCCCGTCCCGAGCAGTCGGTCCAAGATGTCGACGAGCGACACCTGGGCCGCGCCGGTGGCCGGCAGCCCGGTGGAGGAGGTCGCCCGCAGGTCGAGGTCGCTCATCCCAGCACCGCGAACGAGTACGCCGGCCAGGGGCCCTCGACCTCAACCGTCACCGACGGGTGCTGCTCGGCCGCGGCCCGCAGTGCGGTCGTGAACACCTCGTGCTCGCCGGCCTCGACGAGGTAGGCGGCATTGAGGATCATCGTCTCGGTCCGCCCGGTCAGCCGCGGGTCCTGCGGGGCCAGCTGCCTGGATGCCACCGCGTGGGCGTGGCCGACGTCGTGGACCTCGCGCGCCGCGCGTACTGCCTCGTCGCTGAGGTCACGACGACGCTCGGCCGCCTCGCGCTTGCGCCGCAGGTAGTCGGTCCCCGAGGTCGGCGTGGCGGCGGGCTCCGCCTCGACCGCGGCACCCTGGGGCACCAGCACCTTGACGCTCCACTCCTGCCGTCCCTCGATCCGGTCGAGCACGTTTTCGAGCTCGGTCCGCAGTGAGTCCACCTTGGCGCGCACGCTGTCGTCGTCCGCGCACACCGTCACGAGCCGCAGCGGCGCACACGTGGCGGCCGCGGCCACCCGCCAGACCACGTCGTTGTGCGTGCGGGCGACACGCTCGACCCAGGTCAGGTCCTCGAGGTTCCTCGTGAGGGGCTCCTCGCCGAACTCGCCGAGGTCGACGTCGCAGACGACCGCGGACAGGCCGTCCCGCTCGACCACGTCGATCGGGGTCCCGTGGAAGCCCTGGGTGCCCGTCAGCTCCGCGACCCGGAGGTCCCGGGCCACGGCGAACAGGTAGCGGCCGGTCCCACTCACTGACCGTTCTCCGAGGGTGCCGAATCGAGCTCACGAAGCCTGGCGCGGAGCTGCTCGTTCTCGGCCGCCAGCTCCTTGTCGCGCGCCTCGCTGGACAGCATGGGGTCGGTCCGCCACCAGTCGATGCCGAGCTCGGCCGCCTTGTCCACCGACACCACGAGCAGCCGGATCTTCACGGTGAGCAGCTCGATGTCGAGCAGGTTCACCTGGATGTCGCCGGCGATCACGATGCCCTTGTCCAGGACCCGCTCGAGCACGTCGGCCAGGTTGGACGGTGCCGGGCCGTACGCCGGCCGGTCCGGTGCCCCGACGCCCCGGACGGGGGACACCGCGCGCTCAGTCATCGTCGCTGGCTCCGCGGGCGTAGCGGCGCAGCCGCCGATAGCCGATCAGCGCGCCACGCCGATCGGTGTTGACCTCGTAGGTCGCGAGGACGTCGGTGGTGGCCGGCACCCGCCGCAGCTCGAGCACCTCGACCTGGACCGCCCAGCCGTCGTCGGTCTTCTCGAGGCCGGTGACCCCCTCGGGTTCGCGCCCCAGCAGCTCGACGAGCTGCTCGGCGGCCTTGCTGGCCACCTTCACCGGGGAGAGCTGCGGCTGGGAGCTCGTCTTCGCAGCAGGCTTGCGCTTGCGGGTGGAGTTGTCGGTGTTCATGGCTGCTTCCCTCGTGCGTCCTCTCGTGCGCGGGCCTGGCCCTCGACGAGCCGTTCGACCAGCTCGTCCTCCCACGCGGTGGCCTCCTCCGGGGTCAGCTCACCATCGTCACGGCGCCGGGCCACCTCGGCCAGCTGCTCGCGGATCCGCACCGGGTCGAAGAACTCCTCCTCGGCCTGGCGCTGGATCTGCTCGGCCACCGCGACCACCCCGCGCAACGGCGCGAGTGGCAGCGTCACCAGCCCGGTGATCAGGCCCACGTCAAGTCCTCCACGAAGTCGTAGGGCGCCACCGGCCCGACCAGGCGCATCCGGATGCGCTCGTGCACCACCTCGGCAAGGTCCTCGAGTGCCTGCTCGAGAGCGGTCGTGGCGCTCCGCTCGACGAGCAGCGCGGCGTCGAGGACGTCGTACTCACCACCGGGGCGCTGGACGTGCTCGGACACGTGTGGCAGGACGACGTCGAGCAGCGACTCGGCGTCCTCCACCCGCTTGAGCGTCAGCCCCCGGGAGACCGCCTCACCCAGCCGGACCAGGTCGGGGTGCGGCAGGCCGGCGGGCAGCTCCCGCGTGCGCGACCGCAGCTCCGCGACGAGCGGGTCCTGCCGGACGAGCTCGGCCAGCACCTGGTCGGGCTCGTACGACGCGCGCAGGTTCAGCTGCACCTTGCCGCCGAGCCTGTTCAGCGCGCTCCGGAACCGGTCACCCTCGTCGTCCAGGAAGCCGGCTACCTCGGTGAGGTCGTTGTCCAGCGCCGAGCCGAACTGCGCGGGCACCACGTCGGTGACCGCCGCCAGGGCGTCGACCACCCGGGCGTGGGCCACCAGCTCGGCGGAGCGCCCCGGCGGACGGTCCAGCGACAGCTTGCTGACCACGGCCGAGAGCCCGCCGTGCTCGACCGCCTCGACCTCGACGTCGTCGAGACCGTGCAGCCCCGCGACGTCGGTGCCGGCGGGCACCACGCCGTAGAAGTACAGGCCGACGTCGGGCAGGACGGCCGCCTCAGCCACGCGAGCTCTCCCGCCTGCGCGAGGAGGAGCGCGAGGACGAGCGGCGGCGCGGACGCTCGTTCTCGTCCTCATCGTCGTCCTCGTCGTCTCCGCCGGTGATGGCCTTCTTGACCCCCTTGACCGCGCCGCCGACCTTCTTGGCCGCGCCGGTCTCCTGGAGGTCGCCGATCGCCTCGGTGAGGTCCTTCCCGCCCTTCTCGTAGAGGTCGAGCCGGTTGGTCGCCTCGGCGAAGCGCAGGTAGGTGTCCACGCTGGCGATCACGATGCGCGCGTCCACGGTCAGCAGCTCGATGCCGACCAGCGACACCCGGACGTAGGCGTCGATGACGATGCCCTTGTCGAGGATCGTCTCGACGACGTCGGCGAGGCCACTGGGGGCCGGCCGCTCGAGATAGCCTCCGCCGCTTCGGCGCGACGAGGTCTGTACGGTCATGGGCTCTTCCTTCCAGGTGGGCGGGACGGGTCAGCTGGCACGCCGTGTGTCTTCGTCCTCGTAGTCGTCCTCGTACTCGTCCTCTTCGTCCTCGGGCTCTTCCTCGTCGTACTCGTCCTCGGGCTCGTCCTCTGGCTCGTCCTCGGGCTCCTCATCGGACTCGTCGTACTCCTCGTCGGCCTCGTCCTCGGGCTCGTCCTCGTCGTACTCGTCCTCGGGCTCGTCGTCGTCCTCGGCCTCGTCCTCGCCGGACTCCTCGTCGTCCTCGAAGTCCTCAGCCTCGTCGGCGTCGTCCTCCTCGGTCGCCTCGTCATCGGCCTGGTCTTCGGCCTGGTCTTCGGCCTGGTCGTCGGCCTGGTCGTCGCGCTCCTGCTCCTCACGCTCGACGTGCTCCTCGTGCGTCTCCACGACCTCGCCGTCGTGGATGACACCGCGCCACCCCTCGACCTCGTCCGGATCGAGCACGGTCCGCGTCATCACGTGCCGCCGGAAGTGCTTGAGCTCGGCCTTGGCCCGGCGCCCCTGCGCCCGCCACAGGTTGCCGGTCTTCTCGAAGAACCCCTGCGGGTAGTACTCGAGCACGATCAGGATCCGGGTGAGGTTCGGCGCCAGCTCGTGGAAGGTCACCGCGCCGTCGACGTGCCCCTTCTCGCCCTTGGAGCGCCACACGATCCGCTCGTCCGGCACCTGCTCGAGGACCGTGGCCTCCCAGGTCCGGTGGCTCAGGAAGATCTGGGCCTTGAACGTGAGCTTCTCGTCCTCCTGCGCCTCGACGTTCTCGACCTTCTTCATGAAGCTCGGGAACGCGCCGAACTCGGTCCACTGGTTGTAGGCGACCGACAGCGGCACGCCGACGTCGATCGACTCGATGATGTTCGTCGAGGACGTGGCGTCCCCACCCTTGCCCTTGCCGCCACCGCCGCCGGTGACGGTGTCGACGACCTTGTCCTTGACGCCGGATGCGGCGCCCTTGAGACCGCCGAGCAGCCCGCTGCCGCCCTCGGCCTTGGCCTTGGCTCCCTCCGCCACTGCCTTCCCCGAGGGGCCGCTGGCGACATCGGTCAGCCGGTCGGTCAGGCCCCCGAGACTGTCGCTCACCTTCGAGAGCGCGCGGTCACCCACGGTGTGCGCGAGCTGCTGTCCCGCCTCCTTGAGGAGGTCGAGCTCGGATGACTTGCCTCGATCGTCCATCGTGGTCACCCCTTCCTGGCCGAGGTCTTCTTGGCCGCGGTCTTCTTGGCCGCGGTCTTCTTGGCGGCGGTCTTCTTGGCGGCGGTCTTCGTGGCCGGCGCCTTCTTCGCGGTGGTCTTCTTGGCCGGAGCCCTCTTGGCGGCGGTCTTCTTGGCCGGCGCCTTCTTGGCTGCGGTCTTCTTCGCCGTGGACTTCCGGGTCGAGGACGACCTGGTCGCCGGGCGCTTGCTGGCGCTGGCCGAGGTCGTCTTGGCCGCTGCCTTCTTTGCCGGCGCCTTCTTGGCGGTGGACTTCTCGGCCGCGGTCCTCTTGGCCGGGGCCTTCTTCGCCGCGGACTTCTTCGCCGCGGACCTGTTGGCCGGCGCGCTTCTCGAGGATGAGCGGCGACGTGACGAGCTCGACGTCGACGTCTTCCGCGTCGAGCCGCCGCGGCGCCGGGGCCGGCGCCGCGAGCTCGAGCGGGACTCCTCCTCGTCCTCGTCCTCGTCCTCGTCCTCGGCCTCGGCCTCGGCCTCGGCCTCGGCCTGGTCCTCGGTCTCGTCGTCCTCGTCGACCTGGTCGTCCGCCTCGTCGGCGTCGTCCGCCTGGTCGTCCGCCTCGTCGTCGTCGTCCGCCTCGTCGTACTCGTCCTCGTCGTCGTACTCGTCGTCGTACTCGTCCTCACTCTCGGGCTCGTCACCCTCGGGCTCGTCGTACTCGTCGTCGTAGTCGTCGTCGTACTCCTCGTCCTCGTCGCCCTGGTCGCTCCCTCGGGAGAGGAGCGCCTTGTTGGCGGACTGGAGCCGTGACGTGGCCGTCGAGATGGCCGCGCTGCGAGCGGCGTCGAAGAGCTCGCCGGTGACGCGCTGCTGGAGCTCGGCCAGCTGCGGGTTCTTCTCGGCGAGCTGGCCGGCCTGCTTGAGCAGACCGACGGGGTTGGTGGCCACCCGTTGACCGGCGAGCATGCTGCCGAGGGTGATGGCCAAGCGCATCTTCTTGGTGCGGCCCAGGAGGTAGCCTGCGGCCACCCCGAGCCCGATCCTGGCTGCTGCGGACATGCTGCTCCCTCTCAATGCCTGTGACCGTCGATCGACGGTTTCTCCCTAAGCACCCACGGTCGCCTCCAACGGCGACAGTCCCCGGACGAGCACCTTCCGTTCGGCGGGTACCCGTGGCGCCGGACCTTCATGCACAGGCGGCGCCGCCACCGCCGGCGCACCCGCATCGACGAACCCCGAGGCACGGACAACCCATCAATGGGTACCGACCTCGCAGAGAGGGAGGTGAACGAGATGCGGATCCTCCGTGGTCTCGTCGGGTCCTTGCTGTGGATCCTTGCCGGGGTCCT
>NZ_DASUFR010000036.1:0-22849 GCF_036274455.1 Nocardioides sp.
CGCTCGCCTCGACCTCGCGGCAGGGATCGTCGAGTGGCCGCGCGACCCGTCGGTGGCGCGCATCCACTGGCAACGGGCCATCGACGAGTTCCAGGCACTTGGCCACGACCATTACCTCGCGTACTCGATGGCCTTGGTCGCGGTCACCCACGTTGGGGAGGCAGAAGGCTACGACGCGGCGCTACGTCTCTGCGATGAGGCCATCGAGCTGGCGCGGGCGGCAAAGGACGATCGGCTCATCTGGCGGACGCTGAACATGAAAGGCGAGCTCGCCAGGGTCCACGGCGACGACGACCTGGCTCTGACCGCCTACGAGGAGGCCAGGGTGTTGGCTGAGACGGCGCACGACGATGCCCAACTCGCCATCATCACGGGCAACCTCAGCTTCCTTGCTGTTCACCGCGGCGATTTCGACCTGGCCCGTGAGCTCAGTGCGGAAGCGGTGCGCCTCGGTTGGTCGCACGGCCGAAGGCTCATGGCGGGCTGGACGTTGGCCCAGCTGGCGGGGGCCGAGCTCGGACTGGGAAACCCGGAGCTGAGCGCACGGCTGATCGGGGCCGCGGACCATGCACTGGTGCTGGCGGGGGTGGACCGTCACCCCTGCGACGTTCCCGAATACGACCGGGTGGTCGCCGGGCTACGTGACGAGCTCGGGGACGGGCGCTTCACCGCGCTGCGTGCCAACGGTGAGAGCCTGTCGCTCGACGCCGCAGTCGCGCTGGCCCTCAACGATTGAGCCGTCCCAACAGGTCCACACGCCACCGCGTAGGTGGCTCGAACACCCGCTTGGGCAACACTGGGGCAACACAACGGCCGAGAACAACCACTATGTGCCATTGTGAACCGACTACGAATTGTGCTTCTGACCTGCGGAAACGTCACTATTCGGCGATTGTCCCGGGCCGTTTTCTCGGGCTCCGGAGGCGGGAGCGTAGGTTCGAATCCTACCGGGGGCGCCCTCCTCAGACCGTGTCTGATGCGGAATCGCGTCTTGTCCTGTAGTCGCTCAACTCGGTTACTTCTGTTTCGGGCCGCACTAGCACCGCACCGGGCCGCAGGATCTGGCCTACTTCGGCCGCAGTTGTCCACACAGGCCTGCGTCGATCAAGACCCACCAGCGGCGCGAGGTCCCTGGACGACCTTCACCTCGGCTCCGGCGGCGATCGCCAGGCTCGCCGCGGTGTGCAGGCCTCGACCTCGGCGTGGGAGACCTGTGAGAGCCGCACGGAACTGCTTTCGCGGGGTCCAATTCGAGGCCCGCCTGTCGTCCATTCGGGCGTGAAGGCCCTGCGAACGGCCCGGCGCTGGGCGCCCTCGGAGCGTGCCATCGCTGAGGCGTGCCGAATAGTTCGGAGCACCCTCTGGACACCGTCGCCGACCGGAGTTCGAATGAGCTGTTCCCTCACTTCCAGACCAGGAAGGCCAGTTCGATGTATCGCTTCCAGATCCTTGGAGGGGGGCGTCGGAACGCGATCCGTCTCGGCGCCGTCCTCGGTTGCCTCGCAGTGACGATCGGTGTCGGCATGCGGCCAGCGACCGCCGACACGGACCCGCAGCCGTTCGAGTTCACCCACAACGTGACGAACGCGCCGGCACCAGTCGCGGGCGCGGTCTTCGGCACCGGCCCTGCCACCAAGACGGGCACGGCGATCTGTACGACGCCGACACAGGCGACGCCGAACGTGAACACCGACTGCGACGCGGTCGCGGGTCCACACAACGAGACCTCGATCGCCGTCAACCCCACGAATCCGCTGAACATGATCGGTGGCGCGAACGACTACCAGCTCGGGCTCAACCCGGGCGGGCATGTCACCGAGTCGGTGCTGTCCCGGGCACACGTGACCTTCGACGGCGGTCGGACCTGGTCTGAGTACCCGCTTTACTCCAACTCTGCGTATCAGGCCACCGGAGACCCGGCGGTCGCCTTCGACGCCAGTGGACACGCCTACTACGCCACGTTGGGCTTCCGTTTCGTGGGACCAGTGAGCGCCACCAACCCGGACGTGCTTGTCGCCGACTCAGGTGACTCCGGCCGCACCTGGCGAGTGGCCCGAGTCGCCCAGGGCAGCGGCAACGAGGGCAGCGTCGGTGACCTCCTCGACAAGGAGTACGTCGCGGCCTGGGGCAACGGAAACGCGATCGTCACCTTCGGCGACTTCCGCCTCGGCAACAAGGGCGCCCTAGTGGATGCTCGGATCTACGCCAGCGTCACCCATGACGCCGGCGCCACCTGGTCGGCACCGGTGTTGATCTCGGGGGCCCTCGACGAGGCATTCGTGTCGGTGCCCACCGTCGCTGCAGACGGCCGGATCTACGTCGCCTTCCTGAACACCGGTGACCTCACCACCGGTCGTGACACCTACGAAGTCGTGGAGGTCGATCCCGCGACCGGCGCTCGCGTCGCCGGACCGTTCGCCGTGGCTGGGGTCATCGACGGCGCCACCGACTACCCGATCGCACTCGGCAGTCAGACCTACCACGACAGCATCTTCCGCACCTGGGCCGCCGGCAACATCACCGCCGACCCCACCAACGCCGCCCACCTCGCCGTGGTCTGGTCCGACATGCGCAACAGCCCGACACCGGCACCGAGCGACCCGTACACGGCGACGACGAACTCCGACGTGATCGTCAGCCAGTCCTTCAACCGGGGGCGGACCTGGTCCGCACCGATCGCGATGCCGGCCGCGGGTGACCAGTTCATGCCGTGGGGTGCGTACGACACCAGCGGGCACCTTCGCATCGGCACCTTCGACCGATCGGTGGATCCGGCCAACCACTTGTACGGCTACTCAGTGGCGACCGAAGCCGGCGCACCGGGGAGCCTGGCGTTCACCAGCCGGGTCGTGAGCACGGTGAACTCGGACCCGACGCGCGACGACCTGTGGTTCGCCCGCACGCTCAACCCGGCATTCCCGAACGCCACCGCGTTCCTCGGCGACTACAGCAACATCGCGGCGACGCCATCTGGCGGCGTGGTGGCCTACTGGACCGACATGCGCAATCAGGCCTGCTTCGCCGGTCGATGCGGCCACGGAGAGGACGCCTACTTCGCCACCGCACCCTGACCGACACCGCGATTACCGACCTCAGGGGGCACCGGAAATGTTCCGGCGCCCCCTGCGGGAAGACGGCCCACGCATCGCTTTTCTGTCGCGGCCGCGGTTGAACGCGGCGTGCCCGGTTCACAGCGACAGGTGCTCCGTTCGTCATCGGTGCGTCGGACGGGGTGTGACGTCTTGCTAGGTCGAAGTGCGCGTCTCGGCCGGTGCTGGTGTGTCAGGATCCGTTGATGGGCGCGGATTCGTTTCCACGGTTGTCCGCCCGTACCTTGAACTTCAGCTTGGGGCTGCCGCGCGAGTTCTTGGTGAGCCCCGATGGCCGACGGGTTGTGTTCTTGCGCTCGGAGTCGGGTACGACGCACGAGCTTGGGCTGTGGGTCTGTGATGTGCCGGGGGGTACCGAGCGTCGGGTCTGTGATCCGACCCGGCTGCTGGGTGAGTCCGGTGAGGCGCTGACGGGCCAGGAGCTGGCGCGGCGTGAGCGTGCTCGGGTCGTGACCGCCGGGATCACCGCGTTCAGCGCCGATGAGGCGGTGAGGACCGCGGTATTTGCGTTGTCGTCGCGACTGTTCGTGGCGGACCTGGTCGGCGACGCTGCCGTGCGCGAGCTGACGACCGGTGCCGCCGTGGTGGATCCATGCCTGGACCCGACCGGCCGCCGGGTCGCTTTCGTCGGCGACCGCGGCGTGCATGTGGTCGACCTTGCGAGCGGTGTCTCTCGGCTGCTGGTTGGCCCGGCGCCGGGCGAACCTGAGGAGGTGGCCTGGGGGTTGGCTGAGTTCGTCGCGGCCGAGGAGCTGGGCCGGTCCCACGGTTTCTGGTGGGCCCCCGACGGCGAAGCACTGCTGGTTGAACGGTTCGACGAGACGCCGGTGCCGGTTTGGTACATCGCCGACCCGGCCCATCCCGAACAGCCGCCTCGAGTGACCAGGTATCCGCAGTGCGGCAAGGCCAACGCCTTGGTGTCGCTGGCCGTGGTGCCAGTCGACGGTGGAGCGCCCGTGCCAGTGGACTGGCGTAGCGATGTCGAACTGGACGGGAAGGTCTTCGAGTACCTGGCTCACGTGTTGTGGACCGGCGCGGGTCCGGTGATCACGGTGCTGACCCGGGATCAGCGAACTCTGCAGTACCGGACCCTGGACCCAGCCACCGGCCGCACCACCGTACGTGAGGAGGTGTCCGACGATGCCTGGGTGGAGCTCTTGCCCGGGACACCGAAGCTCCTGCCCGACGGCCGCCTGCTGACCAGTGCGGACGTGGCCGACACCCGGCGGCTCTACCTCGACGGGACGGCGTGCACGCCTGCGGATCTGCTGGTCGATGAGGTGTTGGCCGTCACCGACGACGCGGCGATCGCCGCGGTCATCCCTGGAATCGGGGCCCGGGCGATAGCCAGGCTCAACTTCGACGGCACCATGCGGCTGCTCAGCGACTCAACCGGGTACGCCGTCGGGGCAGCAAGTGCCGGGGCCGTCGTGGTTTCGCAACGCACCCTGGAGGGACCCGAGGTGGTCACCACTGCCCAGCTCGGCGACGGTCAGACGGTCATGATTGCCTCGTACGCCGAGCCGGCTCCGCTGTTTCCCAACGCCCAGACGTTTCGCACCGGAGACACCGGAATGCCCACCACGGTGCTGTTCCCCACCGGCCATCTGTCGGGTTCACGGCGGCTGCCGGTGCTGATGGACCCCTACGGCGGCCCGCACGGCCGGCGCGTGATCAACAGCGCTCACGCCTACCTGGCCTCGCAGTGGTTCGCTGACCAGGGGTTCGTGGTCATCGTCTGCGATGGACGAGGTACGGCCGGAAACGGCCCCGAATGGGACCGCCGAGCCCTCCACGACAGAGTCGGCACCGCAGACGACCAAGCCGTCGCCGTACGCGCCGTGGCCGAGCGGTTCCCCGACGATGTCGATACCACCCGCGTCGCCATCCGGGGCTGGTCCTTCGGCGGTTACCTCGCAGCCCTGGCGGTGCTACGCCACCCCGACGTCTTCGGCGCTGCCATCGCCGGCGCACCCACCAGCGACGAACGCCTCTACGACACCTGCTACAGCGAGCGCTACCTCGGCGATCCCGCTACCAATTCCGACGTCTACGACCGAAACAGCCTGATACCGCTGGCCGCCGGACTCTCCAAGCCGCTCATGATCATCCACGGCCTTGCCGACGACAACGTCTATCCCGCGCACGCGCTCGCCCTATCCGAAGCCCTGCTTGCCGCCGGACGGCCACACCAGTTCCTGCCACTGACCGGCATGACCCACTTGGCCAACGACGAAGTCGTCGCAGAGAACATGCTTCTGATCCAGATCGACTTCCTGCGCCAAGCCCTCAAGCTCGACCTTCCGCAACGGCAATAGCGGCGGTACGACGCATGTGGAGCGCGCGACCCGCGGCATAGGCATGTGAGTGTGTGAGTGGGGACCACATCGGTGAAGCCACTCGGGCGCTCGCAGCACAGGATGAGTGCGTGTTCGGAGAGCCCTCGCGACTGAGCACGAACCGACTGGTGCCGGAGGACCGGTCCGGCGCAGGATGAGGTCATGGCCAGCTATGGCGTGAACCCGGATGCCGTGGCCCACTGCCGCAGCCTTATCGAGAAGAAGCAGTACGTGCTCGACAGCGACTGGGGCAACGTCCAGCCGGACGCGGACGCGCAGAACGCCTTCCTCGACCACCACTCGTGGGAGGAGTACGCCGCTTGGCACCTCGGGCTGACGGAGGGTGCGGCGGACGGGACGAAGGCTCGCTACGCGTTCGTCTACGGGGACCTGCGCCGTGTGCACCGCACCGCCCTGATCGCATGCGTCTACCGGGCAGCGGAGTGGCGCCACAAGGACGTCGAGCTGGCGGCCCACGACCTCCTCCAGCTGCTAGACCGGACTTCGGCCTGACCTATCTGTGGTGTGCCACAGTCGAGCGGAGTCGCCAAGTAGGCCGCTGCGATGTCCGGGTGCACCGCGGCCGCCGGGGACCAGCTCGTCGGGCCGTTGACCACGACCTCGACGAATCGCACGACGTTCGAGTTGGTCCGGAGGCGGCCCTTGGGTATGCCTGTTTCGGCGTCGTGGACGGCCACCCAGCGCTCGTAGGTGGTGCCGTCCATCACCGGGCCGCTGCAGCAGCCCGTCGGGGTAGGCGACGAACCGGTCGGCGAGCCCGGTGCCCTCGGCGAGGTAGTAGTCGTCCGCCCGGGAACGGCCTGCCTCGAGGTCGTGGCGCGCGGCCGCCACCGACCCTCGGTAGACCTTGATGCCGCCGTGCATCGCATGCCCTGTCGTCCGCGCGACGGCTACGGAGCTCCGTAGCATGCGTGCCGCTCGTTTCGCTTTGCTGCTGAAGACATAGGCAACGTCGGAGCGAGCGCAGCGGACGGTTGCGGCGAGACCGATCGAATCTCTTGGCTGGGGACTGCAACTTTCAGTCACGCTCGTTTCGCGGGTCACGTGGTCCCTCGGTGGGCGTCCGCACCCGTCGACCCGGCCGCCGCCCCCGATGTGCTCAGGGGAGCAGATGCCTGGCGGGTGGCGATGGCGAGGGTGGCAGTGACGACCAGCGCCGTCCCGGTCCACTGGATCGGGCTGAGCCGCTCGCCCGTCAGGTATGCACCGGCGAGGCCGAAAAGCGGTATGAGGGGCAGGAAGGAGGCCGCGTAGGAGGCGGGGACGAGCCGCAGGCCGGTCAGGTAGAACCAGAAGCCGAGGCCGTAGTACAAGACGCCCGAGACTCCGGCAGCCAGCAATGTGGTGGCGCCAAGTCCTTGGAGCTCGCAGCCGTTGGCTCCGAGAAGCTCGGCGACGCTGGCCAGCAGTACGGCGAAGGTGAGTGCGGCCAGCTGCTGCGCGATCACCACGGTGAGCGAGGCGTCGTCCAGGAGTAGGCGCCTGGTCAGGATCGTGTACAGGGCACAGAAGCCCACCGAGGTGACCGTGAGCAGGATGCCGATCAGGTCGCCGGACACGCCGGGCTGGTAGACGACCAGGAGGACACCAGTGACCGCGATCGACACCAGGAGGGCCAGGCCCAGTGGGATGTGCTCACGCAGGACGAGGGCGGCCAGGATCAGGATGAGCACGGGTTCGGTGGCCCAGATCAACACCGACATGCTGGCGGTGATCGTGGTGAGGCCGACCAGGCCCAGGGCGTAGGCCGCTCCGGGGTTGAGGACGCCGAGCGCGGCCAGCTTCTGGACGGGCGGGGTGAGCGTGACCGGCTCTCGCCGGACTGCGGTGACGATGAGCAGCAGCGCGCTGCTGGCCGCGAGCTGGAGCGGGAGGAGGGTCAGGGGTGCGACGTCGTCGACGACCTGTTTGCTGACGACGGTTCCGAGGCCCCAGCACGCTGTTGCGGCGACGAGAGCGGAGATGGCGATGCGCGCGGGCGCGCGAGATGGATGGTGGTGAACATGCATGGCGAAAGCTCCTGGATGGCGGGCGGCGGGCAGGACTGAGCGCGGCGCCCGAAGGGGGCGCCGAACGGTTCAGTCCGCCACGTCGTCGGCATCGCAGCAGTCGTAGCAGGGCAGCCGGTCCTGCTTGGCCGGCCGCCGAGGCCGCGTCCCCGTCGTCCTCATGGTCGCGTTGGGGACGCGGGTCGCGCTGGAGTGGTGGGACGCCATCCTGCGTCCCACCCCTCCGTGGGTCTGGCCCGGTGGGTTACCGGGCGACGCGCGATCCGACATGGCCGATGGTGAGCAGCTCGGGCGTGGCGGGAGCGCAGCAGCCGCCGCCTTCAGAGTCGTCGAACGTGCCGGAGCCTCCGCAGACTCCGGTCTCGGGTAGCACCAGCTCGACGCGGTCGGCCGCCTCGTGGTCGCCGGCGATGGCGGCGATCACCGAGCGGGCCTGCTCGCAGCCGGTGAGGGTGAGGAACGACGGCGCACGCCCGTAGGACTTCATACCGACGAGGTAGAAGCCGGGCTCGGGCTGGGCGAGGACCTTGGCGCCGTGCGGCTCGACGCTGCCGCAGGAGTGGATGTTGGGGTCGATCATCGGGGCGAGCTCGCGGGGTGCCTGAAGGACCGGGTCGAGATCGAGGCGAATCTCGTTGAGGTGGGCGAGCTCAGGCCGGAAGCCGGTGACGGCGACGATCTCGTCGACGTCGGTGACGATCTGGCCGCCGAAGTCGGTGACCCGGAGTCGGCCGTCGGGCTGTGCCTCGACGGTCGAGGCGCGGAACGACGTGAGTGGGGTGACCACGCGGCTCTCGGCGGCTCGCCGGGCGGACTTGCCGAGCTCGCCCCGGGCCTCGAGCTGGTCGTTGTCGCCGCCGCCGAACGCGTTGCCGACGGTGGGCCGGCGCACCAGCCAGGTCACGCGGGTCTCGGGAGCGCCCTCGGCAAGCCTGGCAAGCTCGACCAGCACGTTCTGTGCCGAGGCGCCGGCGCCGGCGACCACGACGTGCTTGCCGGCGTACCGCGCGTGGCCGGCCCCGCTGCGGACATCGGGGATCCGGTAGCTGATCCGGTCTGAGTGCTCGACTTCGCCGAGCGCGTGGAGGCCGTCGCCGCCGAGCGGGTTCGGACCTCCCCAGGTGCCGGAGGCGTCGACCACGGCAGAGGCCGTGATCCGCTCGACGCCGTCGGGAGTGCGGACCTGGAGGACCAGCGGCTCGGTGTCGCGCCCAGAGTCGACGAGCCGGTCGCGACCGGACCGGGTGACCCCGGCGACGCGGTGGCCGTAGCGGACGTCGACCTCGGCCGTAGCGGCCAGTGCGTCAGCCAGCGGCTGGAGGTAGCCGTCAACCCACTCGGCGCCGGTCGGGTACGCCGCCGCAGCGGGCGGCTGCCATCCGCTCTGGTCGAGCAGGGCAGTCGCGGCCGCATCGGTGAGCTCCGACCACGGCGAGAAGAGTCGGACGTGGCCCCACTCCCGGATCGCCGCGCCGGCGGTCGGCCCGGCCTCGAGGACGACCGTGTCCAGGCCGCGCGACTGGGCGTGTGCGGCGGCGGCCAGTCCGATGGGTCCGGCGCCGATGATCACGACCGGGTGCTGCATGTCGGGACTCCTTATATCGATGAACGTCGATGTGTTGCTTGGATCGTATCGACCTGGGTCGATCAATGCAACCATCGATGTCGATCGATAGGATGGTGACATGAGCACGTCGACCATCGCCAGTGAACCGACCACCCTTCTCGGCGACGAGGTGGCGGGGACCTACGCCGAGTGGTTCGGCACCATCTCCGACCCGACCCGCCTCAAGCTCCTGCACGCGGTCGCCTCCTCCGCGTCCGGCACCCTGACGGTGGGCGAGCTTGCCACGCGGCTCGGGATCAGCCAGTCGACGTGCTCCCACCACGTCCGCAAGCTCTCCGACGTGGGCTTCCTCATCGTCGACCACGTCGGTCGCACCACTCGGGTGTCGGTCAACCAGTCCTGCTGCACGGGCCTTCCCCACGCGGCGGACGTGGTCATGGGCACCCTGGACGCGCGACCGTGCTGCCCGACGGACTGGCCGGCATCGGTCACGACGCGCGCGATGCGCGACGAGGACCTCACGATCGTGCGAGACATCTACGCGCAGGGCATCGCGACTCGGAACGCGACCTTCGAGACCGCGGTGCCGACCGTGACGCAGTTGCGCGGCAAGTGGCTCCCCGAACATCGCTGGGTGGCCGAGCTCGAAGACCGGGTCGTGGGCTGGACCGCAACCAACCCTGTGTCGAGCCGGGCGTGCTACTCGGGGGTCGGCGAGACCTCGGTGTACGTCGCCGAGGACGTCCGCGGTCAGGGAGTGGGCAAGGCACTGATGTACCGCCAGGTCACCGAGGCCGACGCGCGGGGGCTGTGGACGTTGCAGACCTCGATCTTCCCCGAGAACCGCGCCAGCATCGCGCTGCACCACTCGGCCGGCTACCGAACGGTCGGGGTGCGCAGCCGGATCGCCCAGCTGGACGGCATCTGGCGCGACACGGTGCTTCTCGAGCGTCGGCGTGATGACGCTGAAGTCGGCGTCGCAGCTGACGCCTGCGCCTGCTGAGAGCTCCGAGCTCAGCCCTGGGCGGCGCGCGGGCGTGCTCTACCGGGATGCCGAGCTCGGACGGCGGCCTCGAAGGCGTGGGTGATGCCGACCGGCACGGGGCCCTCGGAGCGCCGCCTGCGGACCAGGCCGGAGGTCTCGAGCACGTTCAGCACTGAGTCATCTCGGCACGATCAAGATGCAGCAGTGACCCCGCCCGCTGAGTGCCCTCGCCCGGCGGTGACGGTCGGCCGCATGATCACCGACACGTTCGCCGGCGTCGCCCCCGCCTCGGCCGCGGCGTTCATCGGCATGGAGCTGATCGGGCTGATGGTCGGAGTGGCCATCATCCTTGCGCTCTATCCGGACGCCGGAGACCGGGCCGACGACGTCGTCGTACCGCACGAGCACTGACACCTGGGGTAGGCCAGACTGCGCAGGTGACGTCCGAGGCCGCGCCCCCTATGGTGCCGGCCCTCGAGGCTCGCAGCCTGCGCCGCGTCGTCGCCGTCCTGTGCGTCACCGAGGTCGTCTCGTGGGGCGTCATCTTCTACGCCTTCACGGTCCTCAGTACGACGATCCGGGACACGGAGGGCTGGTCCCTGACCTGGCTGGTGGCCAGCTTCACCGCCGCGCAGCTCGTCGCTGCCGCGGTCGGGCTCTGGGTCGGGAGACACATCGATCGGCACGGACCACGCTGGGTGATGACCGCGGCCTCGGCGCTCGGGGTCGCGGCGGTGCTGGCCATCGCGTCCGCGCCCAGCCTGTGGCTGTTCTTGCTGGCTTGGCTGGTCGCCGGTGTGGCCATGTCCGGCACCCTCTACGCACCCGCTTTCGCCGCCATCACCGGCTGGGCCGGCGATCAGCGTGTCCGTGCCCTCACCGCACTCACCCTCGTCGCCGGCCTGGCGTCCACGATCTTCGCGCCACTGACCGCCGTGCTCCTCGACCACTACAGCTGGCGCACGACGTACGTCGTGCTTGCGGCGATCCTGGTCGTCACCGTCCCGCTTCACTGGTGGGGTCTGACGCCACCGTGGACACCGCTCCACCACCACGACGACGCAAACAGCGGCGCGGCTCGCACCCGCGTCGTCCGGCAGCCCGAGTTCGTGCTGCTCGTGGCCGCGATGACACTGGGCGGGTTCTGCGTCTACGCCGTGGTGGTGAACCTCGTCCCGCTGCTCAACCAGTCCGGCCTCGGCACCACCGAGGCGGCCATCGCCCTCGGCATCGGCGGCGCCGGCCAGGTCGCCGGCCGGATCTTCTACGGTCCTGCGCTGCTCCGCTTCTCCTCCCGAACCCGAACGGTCGGCACCCTCGTCGCCGCCAGCATCACCACACTCGCTCTCGCCGCGGTCGACCGGCCCTTGGCGCTGGTGTGGGCCATCTCCTTCGCAGCCGGCATCGCGCGCGGCATCTTCACTCTCATCCAGGCCACCGCCGTGAGCGATCGATGGGGCACCCAGGACTTCGGCGCCCGCAACAGCATCCTCTCGGGCGGCGTCATGGCCGCCGCCGCGTTCGCGCCATGGATCGGAACCCTGCTCGCCTCACTCCTGGGCACCTACGCCGCCGCGTTCGTGGTCCTGGCCGTCGGCGCCCTGCTGGCCTCGGCCCTCGTGCGGCCGCACCACGAGACGTAGAGACGGATCCCCGCGCGCCGTCAGTTGTCACGTGCGTTGCTGAGGGTGAGTTGTCGGCGGTGGTGCCGGTAGTGCTCGGTTCCGTAGTGCAGCACGTCCTGGACGGTCATCCAGTCGCGGAAGTACGGGTCCCACCCGACCGGGAAATGCATCCCTCGGGCAAGCTGCTTGTCGGAAGCGCACTCGAGGGTGCGGATGAGGCCGTCGGTGACGCTGTCCATGACGCGTTCCATGCCGCCGTGTCCGAGCACGCGGGCGCCGCCGAGCGATCCC
Source organism: Nocardioides sp. (assembly GCF_036274455.1). GTDB lineage: Bacteria > Actinomycetota > Actinomycetes > Propionibacteriales > Nocardioidaceae > Nocardioides. The sequence continues at coordinate 11,948 of NZ_DASUFR010000036.1, forward strand.
AGGAAGTTGACGACGTGGAACGGTCGCGTGGCGGCGTTGAGAGCCTGAGCGAAGCGGCGCGACCATCCGGGGGGCAGCATCGCGAACCCGCGCACGAGCCAGAGCAGCCGGCGCACGACCAGGTAGCCGAACAGCATGTGGAACAACAGTTGGTCGTTGGTCCACCGGGTTCCGTCGCTCCTGCGGCGCAGCTCCGCCGTCGTGGCGTCGTCGACCAGGCGATGGAAGTCCTCCCGGGCATCCCGGATCTCCTGTGCGATGGAGGCTGGCGTCACGGCCACGGGTCCATCATGGCTGGGCAGACGCCCACCTCCGGCTACGCGCAGCAGGACAGTTCCGCGGTCGCGCTCGCTGGTGTGTCGGGACCGACGCCTCTCGGGTCGTTTGACGAGCTGTGCCGGCGGTCCGACTGGATGACTTTGGCCCGCAGGTCCAGGGCTTGTTCGCTGGGTGCCAGATCGAAGTCTTCTCGCATCGCGTGGTCGAGCTGGTCGAGCTGCCGCAGTGCCGCGGCTCGATCGCCGCGCATGGCGTACTGCTGGGCCAGCGCGAGGTGGGCCGCCTCGTCTGCAGGATCGGCAGCCAGGACCTGGTGCCAGTCCTCGGCCTGGTGGAGCATCTCGAGGTGCAGCCGGTGCACGTGCGTTCGGTGCGGTTCGGCCCATGGCTCGTAGATGTCGCGCGGCAGCAGCTCGCCGCCGTACAGCGAGAGAGCCCGCTTGGCCGCGGCAACACCCCCGCTTCTCAGCGCATCCTCCGCGTGTCTCCGGAACTGCACCAGGTCGACGCGCACGTCATCGTGGGGACAGAGAGACACACCGTTGGCGCTGAGGACGACGGCGCCTCGATGGCCCAGGTGCTTGCGGGCGTAGTGGGCCGCCTTGTGCAGGCGCGGCGCGGCGGCATCGGTGTCGAGATCCGGCCAGAGCGCGTCCATGACCACCTCGCGGTGCAGGGTGCGGAGCGGAGTGATGGCCAGCAGCTTGACCAATGCAGAGCTGTCCCGGCGGGACCAGTGCCTCGACGCGACAGGGTGGCCGTTGACACGAACGTCGAAACCACCCAGCACCGACAGCTCGACCCGGGTGGCCACCATGGCTCCAGCCCCTGGTACCTGTGGTGCCACCTCGACGGTCGGGTGCCCGCCGATCACGGCTGTCCGGGTGACCATCTCAGGCATCCGGCTCCCCGTCGGTGCAGCAGGGGTCGTCGGATCCGCCGCAACAGGTACTCGTCGATGCCTGGCCCACCGCCGGAGCGTCGTCCAGGACCGTGTAGAACTCCCAGGCGCCCAGCGGGACGTCGGGCGCGTCGACCCAGACCTTGTCCTGAACAGCGTGGCAGCACGTGTCGGTGTCGGGCGTCGTATGCCGCAGCCCGACGGTCGAGAAGCGGTCGGAGGCCGCACGCACGTCTGCTTCCGACTCCACCTCCACACCGAGATGGTTGAGCGCCCCTGCGGCCCCGGGGTTCTCGAACAGCACCAGCTTCAGGGGTGGGTCAGCGACCACGAAGTTGGCGTAACCGGATCGCTGCTTGGCCGGCGGGACGCCGAAGAGGTCTGCGTAGAAGCGGGTGGCGGACTCCACGTCACGGACGTTGAGTGCGAGCTGGATGCGGCTGGTCATCGGTCCCCCTCGGGATCTGGCTCCACCTCGTGTGGAGTGCAACCCGGTAGACGGACAAACCGGCAGAGGGACGCAGGACCGGACCGTCGCGGAGCGGAGTGCGTCCATTCTCGAGCGACGTCGTCTCTAAGATGAGCAAGCGCGGAGGATTGCCCATGAGCGACGCACCCAGCGACACCGTGATCGACCGCCGGGACCAGGACTGGGTCGAGACCCGTGCCCGGTTGCGCCGGTTCGTCCTCGCACGGGTGAATGACCCGGAGCTCGCCGAAGACATCACCCAGGACGTCATCGTCCGCAGCATCGCCTCCGGAGCCCTTGACCACGTCGACAACGTCTCGGCGTGGCTGTACCGGTCGGCTCGCAACGCCGTCATCGACCACTACCGGACTCGTCGCAGGTTCGACCAGGACGCGGTCCTCGAGAGCTGGCCCGAACCGGAGTCTTACGACGACCTGCCCAACGACGCCACCCGCGACCTCGCGCACTGCCTGCAACCGATGATGGGCGCCCTCCACCCCACGGGCCGAGATGCCCTCATCCGCGTCGACATGGAGGGGCAGACCCACCGGCAGGCAGCCGAGCAGCTCGGCATCTCCGTGTCCGGAATGAAGTCGCGAGTCCAGCGCGCCCGGCGGGAGCTCAAGGAGCAGCTCACGTCCTGCTGCCAGGTACGCACCGACTCGACCGGGGCGATCGCCGACTACATCCCCAAGGCCCAGAGCTGCGGGTGTCCCGATGGGCACGATCCCTCCGTCGCGCACGCGGATCGTCCTTCACGGGCGAAGCGCGAGGAGCGCCGAAGCACCGAGCCGCACGGTGGCTGAGGTGCGAGGCGCCCCAGCGCCGAGCCTCGAAGCCAGCCGACCCGACGCTTGGACTCGCCCGGGTGCCATCGCTGCGGAGGTCTCGACAGGCTCGACCAGTGGTGCCACCACGGTGGCCGAGGTGCGAGGTGCCCCAGCGCCGAGCCCCAGCCGCGTCAGAGGTCGCTGGACCGCAGCCGGAGGGCGTTGCTGATCACGCTCACCGACGAGAGCGCCATGGCAGCCGCCGCGATCATCGGCGACAGGAGCCAGCCGAACGCCGGATAGAGGACGCCTGCGGCGATGGGGATGCCGGCGGCGTTGTAGACGAACGCGAACACCAGGTTCTGACGGATGTTGGACATCGTCGCCTGCGAGAGGTGTCGCGCACGCACGATGCCGGTCAGGTCCCCGCGGAGCAGCGTGACTCCGGCACTCTCCATGGCGACGTCGGTGCCCGAGCTCATCGCCAGCCCGACGTCGGCGGCCGCCAGCGCCGGTGCGTCGTTGACCCCGTCACCGGCCATCGCCACGACCCGGCCGGCCTCGCGCAGTCGTCTGACCACGTCGCTCTTGTGGTCCGGAAGGACCTCCGCCTCGACCCTGTCGATGCCGAGCCTGCGAGCCACCGCCTCCGCGGTGACCCTGTTGTCCCCCGTGAGCATCACGACGTCGACGCCCTCCTGGCGCAGCGAGGTCAGAGCCGCCGACGTGGTCTCCTTGACCTGGTCGGCGATGGCGATGGCCCCGGCGAGACTGTCATCGACGGCCACGAAGATGACGGTGGCACCGTCGCCCCGGAGCCGGTCGGCCTCCTCGGCGAGACCTGCGGTGTCCAGGGCGTGGCCGGTCATGAACGCCGCACTGCCCAGTGCGACGCGGTGGCCGTCGACCACGCCGAGCGCGCCCTTGCCGGTGGCGGAGTCGAAGTCGCTCACCGGCGGCACGACGACCCCGGCGCGCTCCGCGGCCGCCATGACGGCCTGGGCCAACGGGTGCTCGGAGGCCTGCTCCACCCCGGACGCGAGCCGCAGGAGCTCGTCCGACTCGTAGCCCTCGGCGGCCACGATCCGGGTGACCGACGGCTTGCCCTCGGTCAACGTGCCGGTCTTGTCGACGACCAGGGTGTCGACCTTCTCCATCCGCTCCAGCGCCTCGGCGTTCTTTATCAGCACCCCGAGCCGGGCACCTCGGCCGACGCCGACCATGACCGAGATCGGAGTGGCGAGGCCGAGGGCACATGGGCAGGCGATGATCAACACCGAGACCGCCACGATCAGGGCGTGCGCGAGCCGTGGCTCGGGCCCGACCGTGCCCCACACGATGGCCGCGACGACTGCGACGCCGATCACGGCCGGCACGAACCATGCCGAGACCCGGTCGGCCATCCGCTGGATCGGCGCCCGGGAGCGCTGGGCCTCCGCGACCATCTGCACGATGCGGGACAACATCGTCTCGCGACCGACCTTCTCCGCCACCATGACCAGGGAGCCGGTCTGGTTGAGGGTGCCCCCGATGACGACGTCGCCGGTCGTCTTCGTGACCGGCATCGACTCCCCCGTGACCATGGACTCGTTCACCGACGAGCGGCCGTCCTCGACAGTGCCGTCGACGGGCACCTGCTCGCCCGGCCGGACCCGCAGCCGGTCGCCGAGCTGCACCAGGTCGAGGGTGACCTCCTCCTCCGATCCGTCGGCCCTCAGCCGGCGGGCCGTCTTCGGGGTCAGGTCGAGCAACGCCTTGATCGCACCGGACGTCTGCTCGCGCGCCCGCAGCTCGAGGACCTGTCCGAGCAGCACCAGGACGGTGATGACGGAAGCGGCCTCGAAGTAGACCTCGACCGTGCCGTCCATGCTGCGGAAGGAGTCCGGGAAGACGCCCGGCGCGACGGTCGCCACCACCGAGAACAGCCAGGCGGCCCCGGTGCCCATGGCGATCAGGGTGAACATGTTGAGCTTCATCGTCCGCACCGAGATCCAGCCGCGCACGAAGAAGGGCCATCCGGCCCACAGCACGACGGGGGTCGCCAGCGCCAGCTGCACCCAGGTGGAGGCTCGCCCGGAGATGACGTCGTTCAGCGAGGGGAACAGCTCCCCGCCCATCGCGAGCAGCAGGACCGGGACCGCCAGCACCAGCCCGATCCAGAACCTGCGCGTCATGTCGGCCAGCTCGGGGCTCGGCCCGGAGTCCGCGGTCACGGTGACGGGCTCGAGCGCCATGCCGCAGATCGGGCAGGCGCCCGGTCCGGGCCGACGGATCTCCGGATGCATCGGGCAGGTCCACTCCACCGCCTCGTCGACGGCCGGAGCGGCCGGCGCCTCGGGCCGCAGGTAGGAGCCCGGGTCGGCGGCGAACTTCGCACGGCAGTGCTCGGAGCAGAAGTAGTAGGTCTGTCCCTCGTGCTCGGAGTGGTACGTCGCGGTCGCCGGGTCGACCTCCATGCCGCAGACCGGGTCGGTGACCAGACTCCCCCGAGCGACCTCGTGGTGGACCTGGTGACTCATGTTCGCCTCCCTCAGCTCGACTTGACCACGTCAGGACCGCACGAGGCGAGCGATGGCCTCGGACGCCTCCTGCACCTTCTGCTGCGCCTCGGGCCCCCCGGCTCGTGCCGCGTCGACGACGCAGTGGGCGAGGTGATCGTCGAGCAGCCCGAGCGCCACCGACTGCAGCGCCTTCGTCATCGCCGAGACCTGGGTCAGGATGTCGATGCAGTACTGCTCCTCCTCGACCATCCGCTGCAGACCTCGAGCCTGGCCCTCGATCCGGCGCAGCCGCTTGAGGTAGTCGTCCTTGCTCCGGGCAGCGAGGTAGCCATGTTGATGGGCGGTCTGCGTCATGGTTGGTCCTTCCAGTCGGAACGCTCAAAGTAACTATACCCCCCTACCGTATGCATCGGCGAGACCCTGTCCCGCGAGCGACCCGGTGCGGAGCTGCTTGATCTCCCCCGCTCCGGGGGAGGAAGCGATAGCTCTGCGCCGCTCGGATGGGCGTTGACGCAGTGGCGCGGACCGGTGGCGCCCGGGAGGATCGACGTGACTCCTACGGTCGTCTCGCCAGCGGGCATCACGTGGCAGTGGTCCTACGCCCTACGAGGTCTGGTCACGGCGGCGCCGGCCGCGCTCGCGGCGCTGTGGGACGTGCAGCTCGCGGCGGCGCTGACGGTGGGGCTGCTTCCCGTCTGTCCCTTGCCGCTGCCTCCGACCAGGGCCGGGCGCGTCCGCCTCGGCGCGTACGGCGTCCTGGCCGCGGCCTCGATCCTTCTCGGCGGCGTCCTGGCACAGTGGCCGCCGATCGCCGTGGCCGGACTGGTGCTGGCCGGCGGTGCGCTGGGGAGCGCGGTTGCCCGGTACCGGCGACCGGTGATGCTGCTCGGCCTCCTGCTCTGCTTGCCGCTCTACGCGGTGGGCCTGAGCTACTCCGGTGCGGACGCCGTCCTCGGGATCGCCGCCGACATCCTGCTGGGCAGCGCGTGGGCGGTCGCGGTCGCGGTGATGTGGCCCCAGGGGTTGGGCGGAGCCGAGCCGGAGGCGCCGACGCCCGGACCGCCGGCGGTCGACATGGTCGTCTACGGCTGGGCGGCAGGCGTCGCCGGCGCGTCCTGTGCCGCGATCGGGTTCGCGGCCGACCTCGAGCACGTCGGCTGGGCCCCGGCCGCGGCGCTGTTGGTGATGCGGCCCAACCCGCCCGCGCAACGGCTGCGATCGGCCGGCCGGCTCGCCGACGTCGCCGTCGGCGCACTGCTCGCGATCCTCCTGGTGCTGGCCGGTCCGCCGGCCTGGGTCTACGCGATCGTGATGCTCCTCGTCGGGGTCGCCGCCACCGCCACGTCGGGCAGCCGCTGGTACGTCCTCCCGACCTTCACCACCTTCCTGGTCTTCGTCCTGCTCCTGGCCCAGCACCCGGCGGATGCCGAGATCCGGTTCTGGGAACGCCTTCTCGAGACCGGACTGGGTGTCGGCGTGGCCGCCTTGACCAGCTTCGTGCTGGTGCCGGCGCTGGAGGGTCGCCTGGTCCGCTCGCGCGATCGAGCCGCGGGCCGTGGCTGACGGAGCTCGCCGGCATCACTCCGAGGCCATCGGGCTCATCAGGCCCACGGGTCAGGCGTCGGCCTTCTCCGCCTCCTTGGCGGCTGCCTTGATGTCGTCGGCCTCGACCTTGTCGATCGCGGACTCGACGATCGCGTCCGCCGCCTCGAGCGCCCTGCGGATCCGGACGGCGCCGGGATCCGAGACCAGCGCGAGCAGGCCGGAGTGGCCGGGCTGGATCGCGTCCTCGAGCTGCTTCTCCAGCTCGTTGTGGTGGTGGCGCTGGCGCAGCTTGCCGACCAGGGCGCCGGCGGAGCCGGCCACCGCCGCGCTGCCGAGGATCGACGGCGGGAAGACCACGCCGAGCGCGATACCGCCCACGAGCCCCCACTTCAGCCCCGACTTCGTGCTGTGGTCGGTCGCCCTCTGGATCTCCAGCTTGCCGTCCGTGGACCGGTTCACCACGACCACACCCTCGATCTCGACGGTGCGGCCGTCCTCGACGGACTTGAGGGCCTCGTAGGCGTCCATCGCCATCTCGGTGTCGCTGAAGTCGGCGACGATGAGGGTGTAGGCACCGTCGGATACGGCGGCCGCGCTCATCTCGAAGTCGGGGGTGCTCGTCTCGTCTGTCATGGCGCAGCTCCTTCGTGGTGTGGTGTCCCACTCTTGAGCGCTGCCGCCGAGACAGGTTCACCCGCTACGGGTGATCGGACCCGATCCGGCCGCGAGCCGCCGCGCGGCGTACGGTCACGAGCCCACGCGCCTGTGCGTGCACCTCACCCCAGATGCGCTGGAAGTCGACCGGGCTGAGCTCGCCGTTGTCGAAGGCGCGCTCGGCGTCGATCAGCCTGGTGCCGAGGGCGACCAGGCGCTTGCACCGGACCAGGTCCTCGGGCGTCCCCGTCCCGTAGAGGTAGTCCGCGTGTACGACGACCAGATCGCGACGCTGGCGCCGCAACGTGTGTCGCAGCCACAGGAGCGGGCCGAGGAAGACCACGGGGGCGACGACCAGCGCGGCCGGCAGCCCGACCGGGCCGCGGAGGACGACCAGAGCGGCCAGCGCGAGGAGGACGCCCCCGACCGGCCACGCGCGCCAGAGCCGCAGGAGCCGACGGTCACGGTCGTCGGTGCCGGGTGGGAACACGACCAGGTGATACTGACGGCCGCCCACCCGCACCGGCCCGCCGGCCAGCGAGCCCCAACGGGAGCCGATGCGCGGCACTCTCCTACTCACACCTCAACGGTGCCTGGCAGCGCACCCGATCGTGAGGGCAGAAGCGCCAACCTCCGTCCAGAAACGGTCACGCTCCGGGGCGGTGCTGCATCCACCGGTAGGTCGCCGGCTGCCCGGCGTTGAACTCGGCCTCCTCCTCGGGGCTGCACCGGACGAACCCAGCGCTCGCGTAGCACGCGACAGCGACGTCGTTGTCGGCGTGGACCCTCAGGAAGATGTTGGTCTGCCCGTCGGCCCGGGCGCGGTCGACCAGCGAGACGGCCAGCGCTCGGCCGAGCCCCTGGCGGCGCCGGGCGGGGTCCACGACGAGGTGGGCCAGCTCGGCCTCGGCATCGTCGGGCTCCAGCCACAGCTCGCCGTACGCGACCGGGTCGCCCGACCGGAGCAGCAGGAATCCGGAGATGTCCGGGTCCTCCAGCCAGCCCGCGAGCACCGCGTCGGGATCGGTGGCGCCGGCCGGCACCCACTCGGACGAGAACGGCGAGCCGGCGCACCACCCGACCACCGCGTCCGCGTACGACCCTTCGTAGCGGACCAGCGCCAGCTCTGCGGCCATGCGGGGACGGTATGACGAACGTCGCCGGGCGTCAGCCCGGTATCGGCCCCAGCAGCTCGACTCCGTTCGCGGCGGCGACCTCGAGGACGTCCTCGATCGAGGGGGTCTCCGACTCAGCCAGCGCCGCCGCCGCGCGCGAGAACCCCTCCATGACCGCTCCCGGTGCGTGCACGCAGAAGGCGACGGCCGGCTCCGAGGACTCGTTGCGGATCGTGTGCGGGGTGTTGCCGGCCAGGGCGACGGTCTCACCGGCCGAGGCGGTACGCCGCGTCGTCACGCCGTCGGCGCCGGTCACGTGGAAGGTGAGCTGGCCCGACAGCACCCGGTAGACCTCGCTCGGCGCGTGCCGGTGCATGACGGGCGGGCCGCCCCCCGGGGGCATCCGCAGCTCGACTGCGAAGAGGTCACCTCCGGTCTCGGCGCAGGTGGCCAGGATGTCGGCCTCCTCGGTCCCGACCCGGAGGGTCTCCACCGGAGACCTCATTTCGACAGGTAACTTGTCCATAGCCTCGAAGATAGACAGGTGACTTGTCCATGTCAACGCAATTCCCCGCGCCCGACGCCCCCGAGCGCCGGCGCAACCTGGTCGTCCAGCTGCGCGAGGCGTACTCCGCCATCAACGACCTGGTCCCCGAGCACCTGGTCGCCCACGGGTTCACCGACTTCCGGCCGGCACACAGCAAGGTCTTCGAATACCTCGACGACACCGGGACGACGGTGAACACCTTGGCCAGACGGGCCAGCATGACCAAGCAGGCGATGGCCCAGCTGGTGGCCCACCTCGAGGACCACGGCTATGTGACCAGACAGCCGGACCCCGACGACCGGCGCGCCAAGCTGGTCCTCCCCACGGACCGCGGCCGGCGGGTCTTCGAGGTCGCGCAGAGCTGGGTTCCGCAGGTGCATGCTCGCGTGCAGGGTCTGCTCGGAAGCGACCGGTTCGAGGAGCTGCGCCGCGATCTCGAGGCGATCCGTCGCGAGTTCGCGGATCAGCACTAGCCGAGCAGCTGCCGCAGGGCTCACTTCTCCGGCCTGTCCACGGCGAGGGGCGCCCTGCTGCGCGTAGCGGGCGGTGCCGGGCACCGCGTCACGGAGCAGGACGTCGTCGCGCTGGTTGCAGCCGTCGCCGTCGGTGTCGAGCCATGACGAGCCGAACGCGTCGCGCACGTAGCCGGACGGCGGCCGGCGCGAGCGCGGCGGCCAGCAGCGCCGCGATGGCCGTCGACCGGGCGGTCAGGCCCTCGCCGCGTCCTCGGCGGCGGGGAGCCGGCACGGCTGGGGCGCGCCGTCGCAGCACGGCTCGATGTAGAGGCAGGACGGGCAGCGGTTGTGCGCCTGCTCGGCGTACATCTGGGTCCCGCAGAACGGGCACGGGAGGTCGAGGGCCACGGGGACAGCATGACCCGACGCGCTCGCACTCGGGGGCCCGATGAACGGCGTGTCGGGATGACGGACGAGCAGGACCCTGCCGCGACCAGGTCGCGACAGGGTCCGTCCCGCTTCAGGACATCGCCTCACGCAGCCCCGTCACCACATCCTCGAGAGGATCGTCCGCGGGTTGACCGGCCCCGACGCGAAGTTGGTCGGGTCGCTGCCGGCGCGGATCTCGCCGAGGTCGGACACACCGCCGTGGTCGGTGTCCCAGTTGAGCGGGTTGCTGCCCCGGTGGCCGTGCTTGCGGTTGGCCTTGCCGGAGATCTCGACCTTGTCGGAGAGGCGGTCGCCGTCGGAGTCCTTCTTGAGCGGGTTGGACTTGTAGCGCTTGTGCACGTGCTTGGCCTGCGAGCCATGCACCTCACGCCCGTCCTTGAGCCCATCCTGGTCGGTGTCGGCACGGCAGGGGTTCGTCCTGACCAACCCGATCCGGCGGGACTTCTTCTTGGTCACCACCTTCACGCGCATCTTGATGCCCTTCAGCTCCTGGGCATCGGTCAGGCCGTCGTGGTCGGTGTCGGCGAGATGCGGGTCGGTCGCGCAGTGGTAGCCGTTGGCGCCCGACAGCTCGTCGACGTCATTGACCCCGTCGTGGTCGCTGTCCGCCGAGACCCACTGACCGGTCAGCGTCATGGAACCGGTGACGGGTGACGCGAAGTCGTACGCCGAGCCGCCCTGGAACCACCCCTGGAAGAGGTATCCCACCCGGGTCGGGTCGGCCGGCCGGCCGGCCTGGTCGAGGTAGGCCACCGACTGGCTGGCCACCGCCGAACCTCCGTCGGAGTCGAACGACACCGTGTAGACCTGCTTGGCCCAGTGCGCCGTCAGGGTCATCGCACCGGTGACAGGCGTGCCGAAGTCGTAGGTCTCACCACCGGCGAACCAGCCCACGAAGTCATGGCCGGTCCGGGTCGGAGCCGATGGCTGCGCGGCCAGCTCCTGATAGGCCACCGACTGGCTGGCGACCGAGCTGCCGCCGCTCGAGTCGAACGACACGGTGTAGACCTGCTTGGCCCAGTGCGCCGTCAGGGTCATCGCACCGGTGACAGGCGTGCCGAAGTCGTAGGCCTCGCCACCGGCGAACCAGCCCACGAAGTCGTGGCCGGTCCGGGTCGGAGCCGATGGCTGCGCGGCCAGCTCCTGATAGGCCACCGACTGGCTGGCGACCGAGCTGCCGCCGCTCGAGTCGAACGACACGGTGTAGACCTGTTTG
>NZ_DASUFR010000037.1:0-30061 GCF_036274455.1 Nocardioides sp.
CCGTGCTCCGAGTGCGTGCATCGCAAGGCGCCGGAGCGACGCTCTACCTCTTCGTCCAGCGAGCGACGGCAACGCCGCGAGGTGCGCGCTCGGGGTGCGGAATTAGGTGCCGAGCTTTCGACGCGGGGCACTAGCTAGGGGTGGCGACCCAGACCATCGGGTCACCCCAGCCGAGCTCCTCGACGCCGTGCTTGGCGAGCGCGAGCACGACCAGGGTCCGGCGGTGTGCGGCGAAGGTGAGCACGTGCGCGATCATCCCGCCGTAGGTGAACACCTCGGCGGGCTCGCACAGGGCGTCGACGAAGGTGTCGTCGAGCCGCTCCTGCTCGACCACCTCGTGGACCTGGGCGAGGAACGCCGGGCCCTCGACGGCCAGCCGCTCGCGCATCGAGCTGACCGACTCGTGCTCCTCGACCGACCAGTCGTAGTCGCGCATGGCCACCGCTGCGTTCCACATCCCCATCTGGCCGATCAGCCGGGAGAGGAGCGAACGGATCGTCTGGCGGTCCTCGTCGACGTCGAGCTCGATCGGCTGGTCGAGCTGCTCGTCGGTCAGCCGGCCGGCCAGGCGCACCATCTCGCCGGTCAGCCAGATGTGGTGCTCGACCATGCGGGTCATCAGGTCCATCGCGGTCACCTTGTCTCGTGCAGGCAGCCGGAGGCTGCCGGGCGGGTGGAAGTGGACGTTGCTGGGCGCGGCGATGCGGATCCGCCCCGGCGACCTGCGCCAGGCCGCCGGCGCGACGCCGTACGCGCGGGTGAAGGCGCGGGTGAACGCCTCGTGCGAGCCGTAGCCGGCCTCGACCGCGATGTCGATCAGCGGTGCCGTGGTCGTGACCATGCGGTAGGCCGCGCGCTCGAGCAGGATCCGGCGGCGGAAGGCCTGGGGCGGCTCGCCGGCCACGCTGCGGATCATCCGGTCGAAGTGGTAGCGCGAGAAGTGGAACCGAGCCGCCCACTCCTCGCCGGTCGCGTCGCGGTCGCCGGTGTCGTCGAGCACCTGGGCCAGGTGGTCGACGAAGTCGGCGAAGGTGTCCGCGGCCACGGATCGACTTGGCGTCACCCGACGATCGTGAGGCATCGCGTCCGCTGCGCGCTTGATCCTGCTTGCGGGCGCTCGACGCCGTCGCCGTCGGGGCGGACGATGGGAGCGAGATCCCTACTACGTCGGAGCAGCCATGGACGCCCTGGTCAACTCACTCACCGAAGCCGAGCTCGGCGTCATCCGCGAGACGGACCGTGAGGCGATGGCGGGCCTCGACGAGGACGCCCTGCTCGACCTCCATCAACGCATCCGGCGAGAGCGGAACAAGTACCAGGGCCAGTACCGCCGCCAGGCGCGCGCCCGCGTCGCCGAGGTCGGTGGTCGCGGCGCTGCCCACGGCCGCAACCAGCGCGCCCGGGACAAGGCCGAGCTCTTCGAGGGTGCGCTGGCTCGGGTGAGCACCGCCCTGGCCAAGGCCGCCCGCGCCAGCGCCGCGGAGCTGCGGGCCGAGCGCCTGGTGGCGGCGCGGGAGGCGCGGGCCGCGGCGGCGCCCCGCTCGGCACCTCGTTCGGCAGCGCAGCCGCGGCCGGCCGCGGTCAAGCCCTCCCCGAAGCCCCGCCCGACCAAGACCACGGGCCGCCAGCTCCACGACGCCTCCGTCGCGTCGGCAGGGCGACGGCGGCAGGCGCGCCGCGACAGCCGCTGAGCCGCCTCCCGATTGCGCCCTGAACGAACGGGTTAGGAGCGCGGGGCGTCGGTCGGGAGAATGTCGGCCGTGGAGATCACGGCCCTGCTCTGCGGCCTGGCCGTGGGCGTACTCGTCTGTACCTGGGTGTCGGAGAAGATCGACGTCCCCGCGCCGTTCCTGCTGATCCTGGTGGGCATCGCGGGGTCGTACATCCCCTTCGTGCCCGACGTCGAGCTCTCCGAGGAGATCGTGCTCTTCGGGCTGCTGCCGCCGTTGCTCTACGCCGCCGCCCAGGGCACGTCGCTGGTCGACTTCAGGGCCAACCGGCGAGCGATCCTGCTGCTCTCGGTCGGCCTGGTGGCGTTCACGGCACTCGGGGTCGGCTGGGTGGCGCACGCGCTGCTGCCCGGGATCTCGTGGTCGATCGCGATCGCGATCGGCGCCGTGGTCGCACCGCCGGACGCCGTCGCCGCCACCGCGATCGGCCGTCGGATCGGGCTGCCCCGGCGGATCGTCACGATCCTCGAGGGCGAGTCGCTGCTCAACGACGCCACGGCCCTGGTCGCGCTGGGCACGGCGCTCGCGGTGGCGGACGGCGACGGCTTCAGCCCGGGGAAGGTGGGGCTCGACTTCCTGCTGGCCGCGGGCGGGGGCGTCCTCGTCGGCCTCGTGGCCTACAAGGTGGTCGCGGTCTTCCGCAGGCACCTCGACGACCCGGTCCTCGACAGCGCTCTGTCGCTGGTGGTCCCCTTCGCGGCGTACGCGATCGGCGAGGAGGTGCACGCCTCGGGGGTCATCGCGGTCGTCGTGGCCGGCCTGCTGCTCGGGCACAAGGCGCCGATCCTGCAGACCGCGCAGTCGCGGATCGCCGAGCGGCTGAACTGGCGCACGATCGCCTTCGTCCTGGAGAACACCGTCTTCCTGCTGATCGGTCTCCAGGCCCGGAGCATCGTGCAGGGCGCCGGGAACGGCGAGCTCTCGTGGGGCCGGATCATCGCGGTCTGCGCGGCCACCCTCGTTGGGTGCATCGTCCTCCGGCTGGCGTGGGTGTTCCCGGCGCGCTACCTCATCGTCCGGCCAGGTCCGGACCCGCTCACCGGCCGCCGGCCGCCGTGGACCTTCACCTTCGTGCTCGGCTGGGCCGGGATGCGGGGCGTGGTCACGCTGGCCGCGGCGTTCGTCATCCCCGAGGACACGCGCTACCGCGAGGTGCTGCTGCTGATGGCGTTCACCGTGGTCGCGGGAACCCTCCTCCTCCAGGGCACGACCCTGCCCTGGATCGCCCGCCGGCTGCGGGTCCCGGGGCCGGACCCGGCCGAGGACGCGCTGGCCCGGGCCACGCTGCTGCAGCAGGCATCCAAGGCGGCGCTGCACCGGCTCGAGGAGCTCGAGTACGACGACAGCCAGGGTGTGGTCGACCTGATCCGGCAGCGGCTCGACCAGCGCAACTTCGCGGCCTGGGAGCGGCTCAGCACCGTCGCCGATCGCGAAGCCCCCAGCGACCTCTACGCCCGGATCCGGCTCTCGCTGCTCGACGCCGAGCGGACCAAGGTGCTGAAGATCCGGGAGACGGGCAAGGTCGACTCCGAGGTCGTGGCCGACGTGCTGGCGCTGCTCGACGTCGAGGAGTCGATGCTCGACGTCGCCACCGCGGAGCGCGAGGAGCTGCAGGAGTACTCCAAGGTGCGGCGTACCGGCTACAGCTGCGCGGACCTGGACCACTACCGCGTCGTGGAGACGACACCCGACCCGGTCTGCCAGCGCTGCCTCGACGAGGGGCTCGAGTGGGTGTCGATGCGGCAGTGCCTCGAGTGCGGCAACCTGGCGTGCTGCGACTCCTCGATCGGGCAGCACGCGACCAAGCACTTCCACGAGACCACCCACCCGGTGATGGAGACCGCGGAGCCCGGGGAGAACTGGAGGTGGTGCTTCGTGCACCACACCACGGCCTGAGGCCGGCGCTGCTTGCCGAGTGGGACTCCGGGGCGGTCGACGGGCGTGGGCGATGTTTGGAAAACGTTATCGATAACGATTGACAACGCGCCTCGGCCGGTGGCACGTTCTCCGCGTTGTGGTCGACGTCACGACGGCGCGGCCGGATGAAGGAGCTATCCAGGATGCTGAGGAACAGGCGAGGAAGGGCGCTCGGGCTGCTCTGCGCGGGTGCGCTGATGATGGGCGCGGCGGCGTGCGGAAGCGACGACGACTCGTCAGGGTCGTCGGGCTCCACCACGATCACGTGGTGGCACAACTCCAACAACGACCCGGGCAAGAGCTACTACGAGCAGGTGGCCAAGGACTTCGAGGCCGACCACCCGGGCGTGAAGATCAAGATCAGTGCCATGGCGCACGAGGACATGGTCGACAAGCTGGATGCGGCCTTCCAGAGTGGCGACATCCCGGACGTCTACATGGAGCGGGGTGGCGGCGAGCTCGCCGACCACGTCGACGCCGGCATGGTGCGTGACCTCTCCGACGACGCCGCGGACGAGATCGCCAAGATCGGCGGGTCTGCCGCCGGCTGGCAGATCGACGGCAAGACCTACGCGCTGCCGTTCTCCATGGGCGTCGTGGGCTTCTGGTACAACACCGACCTCTTCGCCCAGGCGGGCATCACCGAGACGCCGACCACGATGGACGAGCTCTACGCCGACATCGCGACCCTCAAGGACGCGGGCATCACGCCGCTCTCGGTGGGTGCCGGTGACAAGTGGCCGGCCGCGCACTACTGGTACTACACCTCCCTGCGCTCGTGCCCCGAGGACGTCCTCAAGGACGCCGTGACCAGCCTGGACTTCTCCGACCCGTGCTTCGTCAAGGCCGGCGAGGTGGTCCAGGACCTGCTGGCCACCAAGCCGTTCAACGCCGGCTTCCTCACCACCAAGGCACAGGAGGGTGCGACCTCCGCCTCCGGGCTGCTGGCCACCGGCAAGGTAGCGATGGAGCTGCAGGGCCACTGGGAGCCCGGCGTCATGCAGGGGCTGACCGATGACGGCAACGGGCTCGGTGACAAGACCGGATGGTTCCCGTTCCCGGCGGTCGACGGCGGAGCCGGTGACCCGACGGACGCGCTCGGCGGCGGCGACGCGTGGGGCGTGTCCGAGAAGGCGCCGGACGTGGCGGTCGACTTCGTGAAGTACCTGCTCTCGGACGAGGTCCAGAAGGGCTTCGCCTCCAACGACATGGGTCTGCCCACCAACCCTGCCGCCGGCAGCTCGGTGAAGGACCCGGCCCTCTCCGGTCTGCTCACCGTGCGTGACGACGCGCCGTACGTCCAGCTCTACTTCGACACGGCGTTCGGCACCTCCATCGGTGGCGCCATGAACGACGAGATCGCCCTGCTGTTCGCCGACCAGGCGTCTCCGCAGGACGTCGTGGACGCCACGCAAGAGGCGGCGGACCAGGAGAAGTGAGCTGACCGTGACCGACCCGGGCGCCGCTGCATCAACGGCTCCCACCCAACCCCAGGTGGCCACCCGGCGCGCGGACACGCGCCGGGTGGCCCCCCGGCCCGTCGGGGCCGGCTGGCGGCAACGGCTGGAGATCGCGTTCTTCGTGACCCCGGCCCTGGCGCTGATGGCCCTCTTCGTCGTCTGGCCGGTCGTGTCGGCGGTCCGCATGTCGTTCTACCGCTGGAAGGGCTTCGGCCCCATGGACGACTTCATCGGGCTCGACAACTACCGGCTCGTGCTCAACGACGACGTGTTCCGGCACGCCGTGCTGCACAACTTCATCATCGTGGGGCTCTCGGTCCTCATCCAGCTGCCGCTGGGGCTGGCCATCGCCCTGCTCCTCAACCGGCGGATCCGCGGCCGGGGGCTGCTCCGCACCATCGTCTTCGTGCCCTACGTGGTGGCCGAGGTGATCGCCGGCGTCGTGTGGTACCAGCTGCTCCAGCCCGAGTCGGGCGTCATCGACGGGCTGATCCGCAGCATCGGGCTGACCCCGCCCGAGCAGGGCTTCCTCGGCACCCCGAGCCTCGCGCTCGGCACGGTGTTCGTGGTGCTCACCTGGAAGTACCTCGGCCTCGCGATCCTGCTCTTCCTCGCCGGGCTGCAGGGCGTCCCTGACGAGCTCTACGAAGCCGCCCAGCTGGACGGGGCGAGCTGGTGGCAGGTCCAGCGACGGGTCGCCATCCCACTGCTGGGTCCGACCATGCGCACCTGGGCCTTCCTGTCCATGATCGGCTCGCTCCAGCTCTTCGACATGGTCTGGATCCTCACCGGCGGCGGCCCGGCCAACGCCACGACCACGATGGCGACGTACCTGATCACGATGGGCACCGCGCGGCACAACTACGGCATCGCAGGCGCCGCGTCGGTACTCCTGTTCGTGATCGGGTTCGCGATGGCCGTGCTCTACCAGCTGTTCGTCCTGCGCCGCGACAACTCCATCGAGCGGTGAGGAGCGATGAGGAGCGATGAGGAAGCGATGAGGAAGCGATGAGGAAGGGAGGGGACCGATGAGGTCAGCGCACACCAAGCCGTTCGGCTCGGGTGGTCCGCTGGTCTACCTGCTCGCGCTGGTGGCCGTGATCGTCACCCTGGGCCCGGTCGTCTACGGCGCCCTCGGGGGGTTCCGCAGCAACGAGCAGCTCGCCCGGGACCCGTCCGCGCTTCCGGACCCGTGGGTGTGGTCCAACTACAGCCACGTGGTGACCAACGCCGACTTCTGGCGCTACGCCCTGAACTCGACCGTGGTCGCGCTGATCACCACGGTGGTCGCCGTGTTCTTCGGCGTGATGGCTGCCTACCCCTTGGCGCGCTACCAGTTCCGGATGCGCGAACCGCTGTTCATGGTCTTCGTCCTCGGCCTGCTGTTCCCGGCGGCCGTCGCGATCATCCCGTTGTTCATCCTGGTGACGCGGGACCTGCACATGGAGAACTCCTTCCTGGGCGTCGCCCTCCCGCAGGCGGCATTCGCGCTGCCCATGACGGTGGTGATCCTCCGGCCGTTCCTGATGGCGTTGCCGCGTGAGCTCGAGGAGGCAGCGCTGATCGACGGAGCCTCGCGGATCGGCATCTTCTGGCGGCTCGCGCTGCCGCTGTCGGTGCCCGCGCTGGTCACCGTCGGCGTGCTGGCGTTCGTCGGGTCGTGGAACGCCTACCTGCTTCCGCTGCTCCTGCTGCAGGACGACATGCGTACGCTGCCGTTGGGCGTGGCCGACTACTCCAGCGAGCACTCGGCCGACACCGCTGGTGTGCTCGCGTTCACGACGCTCGCGATGGTTCCCGCGCTCATCCTGTTCCTCGCCCTCCAGCGGCGCATCGTCAGTGGACTGCAGGGTGCGGTGAAGGGCTGATGGATGACCGGTATCGGGAGGACGAGAGGGTGGAGGCGAGCGAGGGCGCCCAGGACCTGGCGCCCGTGACGGGTGCACGCACGGGTGGCAGCCGGGTGACGATGCAGGAGGTGGCCGCCGAGGCGGGCGTCTCGGTGTCGACCGTCTCAAAGGTGATCAACGGCCGCTACGGCGTATCCAGCGACACCGTCGAGAACGTCAACGCCGTGATCGAGCGCCTGGGCTACGAGGCCAGCCTGGTCGCGCGCAGCCTCCGCAACCATCGCACCAACGTCATCGGTGTGCTGGTCGCCGACTTCGAGCCGTTCAGCGTGGAGGTGCTCAAGGGCGCCGCGAACGCCATCCACGGCTCCGGCTTCGAGCTCGTCGCCTACTCCTCCGGCGGCCGGGTCGACGAGCACGTCGGCTGGGAACGGCGCTACCTCTCGCGGCTGATGGGCACGCTGGTCGACGGCGCGGTGCTGGTGACACCGACGGTCACCGACGTCCAGTTCGACGGCCCGATCGTCGCGGTCGACCCCCACACCGGCCCCTCCCGTCTCCCGACGGTGACCGCCGACAACCTCCAGGGTGCCCGGCTCGGCGTGGGGCACCTGATCGACCTCGGCCACACCCGCATCGGGATGATCACCGGCCGGGCCGACCTCGTCTCCGCCCAGCGCCGTGAGCAGGGCTACCGAGAGGCGCTCCGGGCGGCCGGCCTCCCCGTGGACGAGACCCTGGTGCGCAACGGCGCCTTCGAGCCCGAGCCGGCACATGTGGCGGCTCGGGAGCTGCTCACGCTGCCCGAGCCACCCACCGCGATCTTCGCGGCCAACGACCTGTCGGCACTCGAGACCCTCGAGGTCGCGGCCGAGCTCGGTGTCCGCGTGCCCGACCAGCTCTCGGTGGTCGGCTTCGACAACATCCCCGAGTCGGCCCTCGCCGACCCACCCCTGACCACCGTCGAGCAGCCGATCCGCCGGATGGGCCACGACGCGATCGAGATGCTGACCGAGCTGATCCGCGGCGGCGTCCTGGCGGAGCCACACGTGACGGTGGAGACCAGGCTCGAGGTGCGTCGTTCGACCGCACCCCCGATGGAGATCCGATGACCGATGCCATGGCGGCGACCGCTGCCGACACCTGGCAGGACCCTGCCCTCCCGGTGGCGACCCGGGTCAGCGACCTGATGTCGCGCATGACCCTCCGGGAGAAGGTCGCCCAGCTGTCCGGGCTGTGGGGCATCGACCCCGAGGTCGGCGAGATGGCCCCGATGCTGCGCGACGCCATGGGTGTCCAGACCTGGGAGCAGGCCATCGCCGACGGGCTCGGCCAGCTCACCAGGCCGTTCGGCTCGGCGCCGGTCGAGTCGGCCGAGGGGCTGCGCGCCCTGGCCGAGCGGCAGCGTGCGGTGATGGCGGCGAACCGGTTCGGCATCCCCGCCCAGGTGCACGAGGAGATCCTGACCGGGCTGGCGGCCTGGCGGGCGACGATCTTCCCCTCGCCGCTGTGCTGGGCGGCCTCGTTCGACCCGGCCCTCGTGGAGCAGATGGGTGCGCGGATCGGCGACACCATGAGCGCGCTGGGCGTCCACCAGGGCATGGCGCCGGTCCTCGACGTCGTGCGCGACCTGCGCTGGGGACGGGTCGAGGAGACGATGGGCGAGGACCCCTTCCTGGTGGGGCTGATCGGCAGCGCCTACGTCCGCGGCGTGCAGAGTGCGGGTCTCGTCGCGACCGTCAAGCACTTCGTGGGCTACTCCGCCTCCCGGGCGGCCCGGAACCTGGCACCGGTCTCGATGGGCCCTCGCGAGCTTGCCGACGTGATGCTCCCGCCGTTCGAGATGACCATCAGGGCTGGGGTCCGGTCGGTGATGAACTCCTACACCGACCTCGACGGCGTGCCGACCGCGGCGGACGACACCATCCTCACCGACCTGCTGCGTGACACCCTCGGCTTCACCGGCACCGTGTCCGCCGACTACTTCTCGATCGCGTTCCTCGAGACGCTGCACCACCTCGCTGCGAGCCCGGGGGAGGCCGCGGCCCTCGCCCTCGCTGCGGGCATCGACGTCGAGCTGCCGGCCGTCAACACCTACGGCGAGCCGCTGCTGGCCGCGGTGGCGAGCGGTGCGGTCGACGAGGCGCTGGTGGACCGGGCGCTGTGCCGGGTGCTGACCCAGAAGTGCGAGCTCGGTCTGCTCGACCCCGGCTGGGCGCCCGCGGAGCCGAGGGAGGTCGACCTCGACCCGCCGGCATCGCGTGCGGTCGCACTCGAGCTCGCCCGGCGCTCCATGGTGCTGCTCGCCAACGACGGCACCCTGCCGTTGCGCGAGGGCGCCCGGGTCGCCGTGGTCGGGCCGCGCGCGGACACGCCGGAGGCGATGGTGGGCTGCTACTCCTTCCCGCGCCACGTCCTGCTGCACTACCCCGGGCTCGAGCTCGGCGTCGACATCCCCACGGTGCGGGAGGCGCTCGCTGAGAGCTTCGACGTCACCCACGCCCTGGGCTGCCCGGTCCTCGGCGGCACCGACGAGGACATCGCCGAGGCCGCCGCCCGCGCGGCGCAGGCGGAGGTCTGCGTCACCGTGCTGGGTGACGAGGCGGGTCTGTTCGGCAACGGCACCTCGGGCGAGGGCTGCGACGTCAGCGACCTGCGCCTGCCGGGCCGGCAGGAGGAGCTGCTGGAGGCGCTGCTCGCGACGGGCACGCCGGTCGTGGTGGTGCTCCTCGTCGGGCGTCCCTACGACCTGAGCCGGCAGGCCGACCGCCTGGCCGGGCTGGTCTGCGGGTTCTTCCCCGGGGAGGAGGGCGGGCGCGCAGTCGCCGACGTGCTGAGCGGAAGGGTCAACCCCTCCGGCCGGCTCCCGGTGGGCTTCCCTGGCCCCGGCTCGTCCCAGCCCGCGCCGTACCTCGCGGCCGCCCTGGGCCAGCGCAACGAGGTGACGGTCGTCGACCCCACGCCGCTGTTCCCGTTCGGCCACGGGCTGTCCTACGCCTACCCGACCTGGCAGTCGGTGAGGGCGTCCGCCGGGGCGTGGGCCACCGACGGCTCGATCGAGCTCGAGGTCCGGCTGGCCAACGAGACCGACCGGGACGTGTCCGAGGTCGTGCAGGTCTACCTCCACGACCCGGAGGCCTCGGTCGTGCGGCCGGTCCAGCAGCTGGTCGCCGCGGCCCGGGTGGACCTCGCACCGGGCGAGCGCCGCCGGGCGTGCTTCGTGCTGCACGCCGACCTCACCTCGTTCACGGGCCGGGAGCTGTTCCGAATCGTGGAGCCCGGTGCGGTCGAGCTCCGGGTGGGCGCCTCGAGCGCCGACATCCGCCACGCCGTCCCGCTCGAGCTCGTCGGCCCGGCCCGGCAGGTAGGCGCGGACCGCGTGCTCGAGCCGCGCGTCACCATCACCACTGACTGACCGGGCACCGGATGCAGTACGACTGGCCGCTCGAGCAGCTGCGGGACTATCGCCCTGCCGCCGCTGCCCCCGCGGACCTGGTGGAGTTCTGGCGCGAGACGCTCGATGGGCCGACGTCCACTGCCCAGTCGGTCGCACGCGTCGAGTCGGGGCTGGTGGCGGTCGAGACCTACGACGTCACCTTCGAGGGATTCGGCGGCGACCCCGTCCGGGCCTGGCTGCACCTGCCCGCCAGGTCGCTGCGGTCCGAGCCGCTGCCCGGCGTGGTCCAGTACCAGGGCTACAACGGCGGCCGCGGCCTCGCTCACGAGCACGTCTTCTGGGCCACCGCCGGCTTCGCCCACCTGGTGGTCGACACCCGCGGCCAGGGGAGTGGCTGGACCACCGGGGCCACCGCTGACAGCGTCGGCTCGGGTCCCTCCCAGCCCGGCTTCCTCACCCGCGGCATCGACGATCCGCGCCAGTACTTCTACCGGCGGGCGTACGCCGACGCCGTGCGAGCCCTGGACGTGCTGCGCAGCCACGAGCTCGTGGACCCCGCGCGGGTGGTGGTGGCCGGAGCCAGCCAGGGCGGCGGGCTCGCGCTGGCGGTGGCCGCGCTGGTGCCCGGTGACGTCGCGGGTCTCCTGTGTGACGTGCCGTTCCTGTGCGACTTCCGGCGCGCCGTCGCGGTGGCCCAGACCGATCCCTACCTCGAGCTGGTGCGCTACCTCGCCGCCCACCGTGACGCCGAGGAGACCGTCTTCGCCACGCTGTCCTACGTCGACGGCATCGTGCTGGCGCCGCACGCCACGGCGCCCGCGCTGTTCTCGGTGGCCCTGATGGACCAGACCTGCCCGCCGTCCACGGTGTTCGCGGCCTACCACGCCTATGCCGGCCCGAAGGCGATCGAGGTCTACCCCTACAACGACCACGAGGGCGGCGAGGCCCACCAGCGCACCCGCCAGCTGGCCTGGCTGCGCGACCGCTTCGACTAGAGCAGGTCGGCGGCCTGGCGGGCCGCACCGAGGGCGACGTACTCCGCGAAGGGCGGGGTGTGCACGGGCACCCCGAGCAGCTCGGGAGCGAGCTCGCGCAGCGCGCGGGACCGGGCGCCGCCGCCGACGAGCGTCACCTCCCGCGCCTCCACGCCCTGGGCCTGGATCGCGCCCAGGGCTCCGGCCAGGAGGGTGAGCAGCCCCTCGACCGCGGCGCGGGCGAGGTTCTCCCGGGTCAGGTTGGACAGCGTCATCTGCGCGAGCGTCCCGGTGGCGTCCGGCAGGTTGGGGGTGCGCTCGCCCTCCAGGTACGGCGTGTAGACGAGCCCCCCGGCGCCGGCACCGGCCGCGAGCGCCAGCGCGTCCAGTCCGTCGTGGTCGACCCCCAGCAGCCGGGCCGCGGAGTCGAGTACCCGCGAGCCGTTGAGCGTGGCGGCGAGCGGGAGGTGGTGGCCCGTCGCGTCCGCGAAGCCGGCCACCAGGCCGGTGGCGTCGTGGGTGGGAGTCTTCGAGACGGCGGCGACCACGCCGCTGGTGCCCACCGAGAGCATCACGTCACCCGGCTGGAGCCCGAGGCCGAGGGCGGCACCGGCGTTGTCCCCGGCGCCTGGACCGAGGAGCAGGGGGCCGTCGACCGCCTCGGTCGGCCCGAGCACGCGTGGCAGCACCACGTCGTCGCGGCCGAGCGCCCGGCCGAGCAGGTCGCGGCGGTACTCGTCGGCGACCGGGTCGAAGTAGCCGGTGCCCGAGGCCTCGGAGCGGTCGGTGGTCAGGTCGTCGAGCGCGCGGGTGCCGCCCAGCGACGAGCGCAGCCGCCAGGTGAGCCAGTCGTGCGGCAGCGCGACCGCGGCCACCTTCCTGGCGTTCTCCGGCTCGTGCTCGGCCAGCCAGCGCAGCTTGGTCACCGTGAACGACGCGACCGGGACCGAGCCGGTGGCCTGCGCCCACGTCGCAGCACCCAGCTCGTCGACGAGCTCGGCCGCGGCAGCCGCGGAGCGGGTGTCGTTCCACAGCAGTGCGTCTCGGACCACCCGGCCGTCCTCGTCGAGGGCAACGAGCCCGTGCTGCTGGCCGGCCACGGAGAGCGCGGTGACGTCGTCCAGCCCGCCGGCCTCTGCGACCGCCTGCTGGAGCGCCCGCCACCAGGCCTCCGGGTCGACCTCGGTGCCGTCCGGGTGCGGCGCCGTGCCGTGCCGGACCACCTCGCCCGACTCGGTGTCGACGACGAGGACCTTGCAGGACTGGGTCGAGGAGTCGACCCCGGCGACCAGGCTCATGCGTGGGCGCTCACCCGAGCAGGTGCTCCACGGCGAGCTGCTGGAGCCGGACGAAGCCGAAGTCCCGCTCGGCCGCGTGGTCGGCGTCGAACCCGTCGTCGGCCTTCCGGAACTCCTCCAGCGACTCGCCGTCCGCGATGGTCCGGGTGGCCAGGTCCAGTACGCCGGCGTACTCGAGCGCTTCGGTGACCCGCGGGTCGGCCCGGAACGCCTTCGCCTTCTCCGCGAGCATCAGGTAGGTCGCCATGTTGGCTCGCGCCGACTCCCACACCCCGTCGAGGTGCTCGGTGCGCGAGGGCTTGTAGTCGAAGTGCCGCGGGCCGTCGTAGGTCGGTCCGCCCGACGGGAAGCCGTTCTCGAGCAGGTCGACGGTGAAGAACGCCGACATCAGGTCGCCGTGGCCGAAGACCAGGTCCTGGTCGTACTTGAGCCCCCGCTGGCCGTTGAGGTCGATGTGGAAGAGCTTGCCGCTCCACAGCGCCTGGGCCAGCGCGTGGGTGTAGTTGAGGTTGGCCATCTGCTCGTGGCCGACCTCCGGGTTGAGCCCGACGATGTCGCCGTGCTCGAGCTCGGCGATCAGCGCCAGCGCGTGGCCGACGGTCGGGAGGAAGATGTCGCCGCGCGGCTCGTTGGGCTTGGGCTCCAGCCCGATCCGCAGCCCGTAGTCCTGGCTCTTGATGTAGCCGGCGACCGTGTCGAGCCCCTCCTTGTAGCGTTCGAACGCCGCGTGCACGTCCTTCGACGCGTCGTACTCCGCGCCCTCACGGCCGCCCCACATCACGAACGTGGTCGCGCCGACCTCGGCGGCGAGGTCGACCGCGTCGAGGATCTTGCGCAGCCCGAACCGGCGCACGCCGCGGTCGTTGGAGGTCAGCCCGCCGTCCTTGAAGACCGGGTGGGTGAAGGTGTTGGTGGTGACCATCTCGATCACCAGCCCGGCACTGTCGGCGGCCTGCTTCAGCCGGTCGACGCGCTCCCGCTTCGTGGCCTCGTCAGAGCCGAAGGGGAACACGTCGTTGTCGTGGAAGGTGATGCCCCACGCGCCGAGCTCGGCCAGCTTCTCGGCGTACTCCCACGGGTCGAGCATCGGGCGGGTCGCGGTGCCGAACGGGTCCGCGCCGGGCCAGCCGACGGTCCACAGGCCGAAGGAGAAGTGGTCTTCCGGGCGAGGTTCACGAGTCATCTGGGGGCTCCCATGGTATTTGTTGTGTCACCAAACATAATCCGTCGCCGCCGCTGAGGACAAGACATGGCCCGCACTCCTCCACCTGGGGCAGCCGCTGCGGCGCGGCAGGCCACGATCCGCGACACCAACCTCCGGCTGGTCCTCTCGACGGTGCTGGGCTCCGCGGAGCCGGTGTCACGCGCAGGAGTGGCCGGCGCCACGGCGCTCACCCGGTCGACAGTGTCCCGGCTGACCGACGAGCTTGTCGGCGCCGGCCTGGTCGACGAGCTCGAGCCGCTGCGCGCCCCGGGCAGGGGCCGCCCGGGCACGCCGCTCGTGGCAGGGCGAGGGGTCGCGGCGCTCGGCCTGCAGGTCAACCCCGGCTTCAGCGCCGCCCGGGTGGTCGATCTCCAGGGCCGCATCGTCGAGGAGCACCTCGTCACCGAGGACCTCGTCGGCAGCGACCCGGGCGAGGCGCTGCGGCGGATCGGTGAGCTCGCCCGGCGCCTGCGCCGCGGGCTCCCGCCGACGCTGCGGCTCGTCGGGGCCGGGCTGGCGCTCCCGGGCGTGGTCTCGGTCGAGGACGCCGTGCTGCTCAGCGCGCCGAACCTCGGCTGGTCGGAGGTCGACGTGCCGGCACTGCTCGACCTTCGAGCCCTCGGCAACCTCCCGCTCCGGGTGGCCAACGAGGCCGACCTGGCGGCCCGGACGGTCGCCGAGGTCGTCCCGGGGCGGTCGGGTCCGCTGTCGGACTTCGTCTACGTCTCGGGCGAGGTCGGCATCGGTGGGGCAGCGGTCATCGGCGGCCGGGTCTTCGCGGGACGGCACGGTTGGGCCGGTGAGATCGGGCACGTCGCCGTGGACCCGCGCGGCCCGGCCTGCCCGTGCGGCTCCACCGGCTGCCTCGAGCAGTACGCCGGCCGGCGGGCGATGCTCCGCACCGCGGGGCTGCCGGCCGGCGCCCCGATGGCGCTGCTGGCGCAGCGGGTCCGGTCGGGGGACGCCGCCGCACGGACGTCGCTGGACGCCGCCGCTCGCGCGCTGGGCGTGGCGCTGTCGAGCGTGCTCAACGTCCTCGACATCTCCACGGTCGTCCTGGGCGGCCACCTGGCGGAGACGGCCGAGCTCATCCGGCCCTCCCTCGAGCAGCACCTGCACGAGCGGGTGATCTCCGCGCTCTGGCTGCGGCCGGCCGTGGAGGTCGCGGGCCAGGACGACGCTCCTGGCGCCACCGGGGCGGCGTTCGCCGTGCTCGACGCGGTGATCGACCACCCGGCCGGCTGGGTCGACCGTTGACCTCAGGCGCCGGCGCTCTCCCGGATCGCCTCCTCGAGCGTCCGCGCCGGGTGGCCGCTCACGCGCTCCACGTCCTGGGTCACCTCGGCGGCCGAACCGTCCCTGATCGCGGTGTAGGTCGACACCCAGGCGTCGAGCTGCCAGTCCTCGGCGCCGTAGGCCGCCTTGCGTGAGGCGTAGGCCTCCTCGACGGTCTCGTCCTCGAAGCGCAGCGCCCTGCCGAGGACGGCCCCGGCGCGCGCGGCCACCTCGGTCAGCGTGAGTGCCTCCGGTCCGGTCAGCACGTGGGTCGCGTTCGCATGGTCGGCGGGAGCCCGGAGCACGGCCACGGCCACGTCGGCGACGTCGGCCCGGGCCACCGCGGCCACCCGGCCGTCGCCGGCGGGGCCGCGGATCACACCCTCCCGGTCGGCGAAGTAGGGCAGCAGGTCGCTGTAGAAGTTGTCGCGCAGGAACGTGAAGGTCATCCCGGTCTCGCGGATCGCCTGCTCGGCGTCCCAGTGGTCGCGCCCCAGCGTGAACGTCGCGTCCGGGGCCGCGCCGGCGAACGAGGTGTAGACGATGTGGGCCACGCGGGCGTCCGCGGCTGCCCGGATGAAGCTGCGGTGCTGGTCGCGCCGGTCGACGGCCTCGGCGGCCGAGACCATGAACAGCGTGTCGACGCCGGTCAGTGCCTGCACCGCGGCCGCGTGGTCGGCGTAGTCGCACACGCGCACGTCGGTGTCGTAGGCGGGCGCCCGGGCCGGGTCGCGGACCACGAGCCGGAAGTCGTTGCGCATGTCGTCGGCGAGGGCGCGCGCCACCCGCCCTCCGACGGCGCCGGTGGCGCCGGTGATCGCAAGCATCAGGCCGTGTCTCCCAAGTCGTGGTGGATGCCGGCGTCGTCCAGGCGCGCGATGGCAAGGCGCAGGGGCGCGCGCAGACTGGGCGTCTTCGAAGCGACTGCAACGCCGCCAGCGCGGGATCTGGGCGGCGTCCGGCGCCGCCAGGACTTTGGTGACACGGCCTATTCCTCCCGGGGTGGGGTCGGTCGGAAGCGGATCGGGAACGACACCGCACCGGTGTTCCCTGACACCGGCAACCACACCCCGGGCCCGTCGCATTCCGCCTCCGGCATCCGCTGGGCCAGCAGCGGCAGCGCGACCGCCATGTCGGTGCGGGCCACGAAGTGGCCGAGGCAGTGGTGGATGCCGGCGCCGAAGCCGTGGTGCGGCGGCCGCTGCTCGGTGATGTCGAAGCTCGGGTCCGATACGGCGCGCGGGTCGGTGCCGGCGCTGTGCGACAGCATCTGCACGATGCCGCCCGCCGGGATGTGCAGCCCCTGGAACTCCACGTCCTCGAGCGCCTCGCGGGTGACCCAGGTGACCGTCGGGTTGACCCGCATCACCTCCTCCACCGCGTTGCCGCCGAGCTCGGGACGCTCAGCCAGCAGCGCCCACTGGTCGGGATGCTTCAGCAGTGTCTGCAGCGCGAGACCGAGCTGGTTGCGGGTGGTCTCCATGCCGGCGAAGGCGAGGAACACCAGGGCCACTGACAGCTCGCGGTCGGTGAGCGTCCCCTCCGAGTCACGGGCCTGGACCAGCTTGGTCACCAGGTCGTCCCGAGGATGCGCGCGCCGGTCGGCCACGACCTCGTCGACGTAGCCCGTGAGCCCGGTCAGCGCCGCCTCGATCCGCGGCACCTGGTTGCCGACGTCGATCGAGAACGACGCGCCGAGGTCGTCGGCCCAGCGGGCGACCTGCGGCCAGTGGTCCTGCGGCAGCCCGAGCAGCAGGCAGATGATCCGGGCGGCGTACGGCTCGGCGAACTCGTGCACGAACTCCACCCGCCCGCTCGCCGAGAAGCCGTCGATCAGCTCGTTGGCGATGGCCTGGAACCTCGGCCGCATCTCGGCGATGACTCGGTTCTTGAACGCCGGGACCATCAGCCGCCGGATCCGGGCGTGGTCGTCGCCCTCGAGCGAGAGGAGCGTCTCCTGCCACCAGTCCGAGAACAGGCCGGAGTGGATCCCGTTCTGCGCCGGCCAGCGGGCGTTGCCCTGCCGGAAGCGCCGGTCGCGCAGCAGCGCGCTCACCTCGGCGTACCTCAGCACCGCCCAGCCCCACGTCGTCTCGACGTACCAGTCCTCCTCGCGGGCCTCGTGCACCTCCGCCGAGGTGACGTCGAAGTCCGGGTCGCCGAGGTCCCAGCGCCGGGTGGTCGGCGTGGTCATGCTTCGCCGAACCCGGCCAGGTAGCGACGGGCGAGCTCCTGGTACGCCGGCGGGTTGCCGTTGACCCACACCTCCGCGTTGCCGCCCTCGATCGGTCCCACCACCCGCGCCGGCGACCCCATGGCGAGCACGCCGTCGGGCAGCGCGGTCCCGCCGGTGACCAGCGCACCGGCCGCGACCAGCGTGCGGGCGCCGACCACCGCGTGGTCGAGCACGGTCGCGTGGTTGGCGACCAGTGCCTCACGGCCGACGGTGCAGGCGTGCACGACGCATCCGTGGCCGATGGTCGCGCCGGCGCCGATCTCGACCGGCCCGTCGTGTCCCGCGTGCAGCACTGAGCCGTCCTGCACGTTGGCTCCCTCCCGGACCACGATCGAGCCGAAGTCGGCGCGGAGCACCGCGTTGAACCACACCGAGGCGCCGGCCTCGACGGTCACGTCGCCGATCAGCGAGGCGGTCGGCGCGACGAAGGCGGTCGGATGGATCGTCGGGGACTTGCCCTCGAAGGAGTAGAGCGGCACGGGTCGACCCTAAGGCCCGGTACTCGCTACCGCGCACGGCCGATCGGCCGTCGGGTCCTGCACCGCATCGCAGTCACCGCGTGACCGAGATCCGGTGCAGATGCACCGCAAATTCGGCTCTTATGACCTATCCGTGGGTGGGCGGCCGCGCGCGTAGCACGCCGCAACCCGCCCTCAAGGATGCCTTCGGCACCGCTGCGCGGCCGCCCGGCTTTGCCGAGGTTCTCCGGCACCAGGTGCCGATCTCCCTCGGCAAACCCACCGACCAGGGCTGGTGGTAGGCGCGCGGGCACCCACGGGTCCCTACAAGAGCTGCATTTCAGTCACGTGGTGGCTGAGATGCGGTGCAGTCCCGGACCGCGGCACCCGGCTCAGGTGCCGGCACGCACCATCCGCACGTGGACACCCTCGTCGTGCTCGTCCTCGGTGCCGTCGAGCCGGAACCCCTGCCGCTGGTAGAACCGGATCGCTCGCTCGTTCCCCGCAAGCACCCACAGGTAGCAGGCCCGGTCGCCGACGGCCTGCTCCAGCAGCGCGTAGCCGACGCCGGTGCCGTAGTAGCGGGCGCGCACGTAGAGCGCGTAGAGCTCGAGGTCGATGTCCACGTCGTTGTCGCGGGCCGGGCCGGCACCGGAGAAGCCGACCAGTCCGTCGGAGTCCTCGGCCAGCCAGGTCGGCTGCTCCTCGGCGCTCAGGATGTCGCGCCAGCGCGCGACCCGCTCGGCAACCTTCTCCCGCCGGTCGTCGAGGATCCCCTGCGGCATCAGCCCGGTGTAGGCGTCGTCCCACACGTCGAGGTGCAGGTGCGCGAGGTCCTCGGCGTCGGCAGGCACCGCCCTCCGGATCGAGACGTCGGAAGGCAGTGCCATGGCGGGAGCGTAGGCGTCGTCATGACGTGGGCACGACCGCCGGGTCCAGGAACGTGGTGAAAATGGCGATCCGACCGCCGGGCTCGAAGGTCACGACCGACAGGCCATGGGTGAGGAACGCCCCCACGTCCTTGCGCCACACGCTGAAGGAGATCCCCGACTGGCCGTTGACCGTGGCCGGCTCGGCACGCCAGCGGCGCCCGGCCCGCAGCGGCGTCCGGGCGATGAAGGCGCGGACGGCCTCGCGGCCGAGGTACCACTCGGCGTACGGCGGCATCGACCACACGACGTCGTCGGCCAGGAGGGTCACCACGGCGTCGACGTCGTTGCGCTCCCAGGCGGCGATGAACGCGGCCACCGTGGCGCGGACCTGCCGGTCACCGATCTCGCGCAGCACCTCCTGCTGGCTTCGCTCGGGGAGGTCGGCGCGGAGCGACCCCCGTGCGCGGGCCAGGGCGCTGGTGACGGAGTCGACCGTCGTGTCGAG
The DNA here is from genome assembly GCF_036274455.1 of Nocardioides sp. Lineage (GTDB taxonomy): Bacteria > Actinomycetota > Actinomycetes > Propionibacteriales > Nocardioidaceae > Nocardioides. Next base: position 19,177 of record NZ_DASUFR010000037.1, read on the forward strand.
GATCTCCGCGGTCTCGGCAGCTGTGAACGCCAGTACGTCGCGCAGCACCAGCACCGCTCGTTGCAGGGCGGGCAGCCGCTGGAGGGCCACGACGAACGCGAGCTCCACCGACTCCCGCTGCTCGTAGACGGCGTCGGCCGGCGTCGACTCCCACGTGATGCCGGCGTCCGGGAGCGGCCCGAGCCAGACGGTCTCGGTGAGCGGTGCCACCAGCCCGTCCGCCGGGTCGCGGGCCGGACCGAGGTCCACCGGGACCACCCGCCTGCCGCGCCGCTCGATCTCGCGGAGGCACACGTTGGTCGCCACCGTGTAGAGCCAGGTGCGCAGCGAGCTCCGGCCCTCGAACCGGTCGACCCCGCGCCAGCCGCGCAGCAGCGTCTCCTGCACCGCGTCCTCCGCGTCGTGGGAGGAGCCGAGCATCCGGTAGCAGTGCAGCAGCAGCCCTGGCCGCAGGGGTGCGACCTGCTCGGCGAACCCGTCCGAGGCGGTGCTCACCCGGCGTACCTCCCCACGATCGTCTGCGTCCTCCGCAGCGACGGTACTCATGCGGCGACCGCCTCGAGCTCGTCGCCGGCCTCCGGCTCGGTCGTCGCCGCCACCCGGCGGGCGGGGAGCGCGAGACCGGCCAGCGCGCCCAGGAGCGACAGCGCCGCGGCCACGAGCAGCGCGGCCCGGAAGCCGGTCACGAAGTCGCCGGCCGAGGCGAAGCCGCCCCACGAGCCGAACACCGCCACGGTCACCGCGATGCCGAGCACCCCGCCGAGCTGGCGCACCGTGCCGTTGACGCCCGAGGCGGTGGCGACGTCACGGTCGGTCACCGCCGAGATGACGGCGCTCTGGCCGCACGGGATCGCGAGCGAGACGCCCACGCCACCGATGACGAACGGGCCGAGGGTGTCGAGGTAGGTCAGGTCGGTGCCCACCTGGACGGCGAACCAGATCATCGCGGCGGCCTGGATCATGAGCCCGGCCACGACCAGTGGACGCTCGCCGATCCGGTCGGCGAGGGTGCCGGCCAGCGGGGCCACCAGGATGAACGTGCCGGTCCATGCCATCAACCGGACGCCGGCGTCGAGCGGGCTCTCGGCCATCACCACCTGCATCAGCTGTCCGTAGAAGAAGACCGCCGAGAACAGCGAGGCCACGGTGAGCCCGCTGGCCACGTTGCCCGCGGTGAACCCGCGGCGCCGCAGCAGCCGGGGCGGCAGCAGCGGAGTGGCGGCTCGCCGCTCCCAGGCCCCGAAGCCGGCCAGCAGGGCGAGGCCGAGCGCGCCCATGCCCAGCACCTCGGTGCTGGTCCAGCCGGAGGTCTCGCCGCGCACGAGGGACCAGACCAGCCCGAGCACGCCGGCCGCGAGCAGGACGACGCCGGGCAGGTCGAGCCGGCTGTCCGGCACCCGCGCCTCCGGGACGTGGCGGAGCACCAGCGGTGCGGCGAGCAGCCCGAACGGCACGTTCAGCCAGAAGATCCACTGCCAGGCCAGGCCGTCCACGACCGCGCCGCCGACCAGGGGACCGCAGGCCACCGCGATCCCCGTGACGGCGCTGAACAGCCCGACGGCGGTGCCGCGCCGCTCGGGCGGGAACGCCGAGCTCAGCAGGGCCAGGCCGAGCGTCATCACGGTGGCCGCGGCGGCGCCCTGCACCACCCGCAGCCCGACCAGCGCACCGGCACTGCCGGCCAGTGCGCAGCCGGCGGAAGCCAGCGCGAACAGCGCCAGCCCGGCGGCGTAGGTCCGCGCCCGGCCGAGCCGGTCGCCGAGCACGGCCGCGGGCACCAGCAGGACGGCGAAGCTCAGGTTGTAGGCGTTGACCGTCCACTCCAGGTCCGACAGCGACGCGCCGAGGTCGCGCTGGATCGTGCTGAGCGCCGAGGCCACCACCAGGGTGTCCAGGGCGGCCATGAACGAACCGACCGCGGTGAGCACGACGACCCATCGGAGCCGAGCGTCTTCGAACATCTGCCACTCCTCATCCGAGAACCAGTACGGCGGTAGGAACCGCCCTCACCTGGTGTGATCCGCGGGTCGCGGCGAACTGGTCGGTTTCGAGACGCGTCGCCCCTCAGCCTCCTCGCTGACCGGGCGCGAGCAAGCTCGCCCGCGCGCTCGGACCTAGAGTCGAGCCCATGAGGATCACGAAGTTCGGCCACGCCTGCGTCCGGATCGAGCACGACGGCGCGGTCGTCGTCGTGGACCCCGGGATGTTCACCGACCCCGAGGCGGTCGACGGCGCCACCGCCGTCCTCGTCACGCACCTGCACCCGGACCACCTGCATCCCGACAACCTCCGCGCCACGGACGCCCCGGTCTTCACCGTCGGTCAGGTGGCCGAGCAGCTCGCCGCCGACGCCCCCGACGTCGCCGAGCGCACCTCGACCATCCCGGCCGGCGCCGCCTTCGACGCCGGCCTGCCGGTCCGTGCGGTCGGGGAGCTGCACAACGTGATCCACCCCGAGCTGCCCCAGCCCTACAACTCGGGCTACCTGGTCACCGCCGGCGACCAGACCGTCTACCACCCCGGAGACGCACTCGCCCTTCCCGAGGTGCCCGTCGACGTGCTGCTCTGCCCAGCGTCGGCGCCGTGGCTGCGCAGCGAGATGGCGATCGAGTTCATCCGTGCGGTCGGTGCGCCCCGGAACCTCGCCATCCACGACCGCGTCTACTCCGAGGCCGGGCACGCGATCCTGGACATGCAGATGGACACCCTGGTTGCCCCGCGCGGGATGGAGTGGCTGCGCCGGGCGGACGGCGAGGACCTCTGAGGACGAGCCCGGGCCAGGCGGGAGTGACCCGTTCGGATCATTCCCATCGGTGGCGCATCGGCGTTACATGACCAGAACGCTTCGTCTTGGGGACCGGGGGGCACACCATGGCGCGTCTGTTCATCAGCTACGCGCGCCGCGACATGCCCGTGGTGGCCCAGCTCGTCAACGAGCTGCGCGAGATGGGCCATGAGCCCTTCTACGACCAGGACCTGACGGGGGGCCAGCGCTGGTGGGACGTGCTGCTCACCCGGATCGAGGAGAGCGACGGGTTCCTGCCCGTGCTGTCGGACGCCTACGTCGACTCCGAGGCCTGCCGCCAGGAGGCGCACTGGGCGTCGGACGTCGGCGTACCGATCCTCCCGCTCGACCTCGGCAGCGTCGGCCCGGAGATGTGCGACCCGCACGTGGCTCAGACCAACTGGATCCGGTACGGCCTCGAGGACCGCACCTCCATCGCGCGCCTCGCGCGGGCGCTCGGCGCGCTGCAGGCGCGGACCCCGCCGGCCGAGCCGCCGGCGCGGCCACCGGTCCCGGTCACCTACCTGACCGCGACCCGGCAGGAGATCCACGACGCCGAGACCATGCCTGTCGACCGGCAGCTGGCGATCATCGCGACCCTGCGGACCAAGCTCGGGACCGACGACGACGCGACGGCACGCACCCTGCTGGCCGAGCTGCGCCGCCGTCCCGACGTCGCCTACGCCAGTGCCGTCGAGATCGACCACATGCTCGGCTCCGCGGCGCCTCCTCATCCGCCCGCTCCGAAGGGTGGTGACGGCCGCAGCCGGCGGCTCCTGGTCGTGGCGGCCGCGGCGGTCGCCGTCCTGGTCATCGCCGGCGGCACCAGCTGGGTGGTCACCCACCTCGGCGGCGACGACGACAAGGGCGGTGGAGGGGGTCCGGCGGCCGGGACGGCTCCGGGCGAGTCGCCGGCGACGTCCGCAGCGCCAGCCTCCTCGTCGGAGACCGACGCGCTCGTGGCGATCCTGGACCGGGTCGACGAGTCGGCCCAGCACCCACCGCTGGTTCCGCCGGGCTCGTGTGCAGTGACCCGGGCCGACGCCGTGCACTGCGAGCCGGGAGTGTCCGGTGTCGCCTCCGTCGACTTCGTCGTCTATGACTCCCTCGACGACCTCTACGAGGCGTACACGTCGCAGGCGGAGACGAGCGCGGGCATGCCCTTCGACCGGGTCATGAACACCGGCGAGTGCGACTCGAAGCACTTCAGTGGTGAGGTGAGCTGGAACCACAACCGGAACCACAGCCGCAAGTACTCGGTCGAGCAGCTGATGCACGGCGGGCTCAACGCCGGCTCGCAGGCCGCCGGGCGAGTGTTCTGCGGCCTCCACGGCAGCGCGCTGACGATGATCTGGACGCAGAACGACGGACCCCGGTTCGTCGCCGTGGCCCAGGGCGCACCTCACGACAAGGTGGGGGCCTGGTGGCGCCAGGTCCACCACGAGATCGCCTGCCTCGGCATGTCCGACATGCCCGGCGCGTGCGACGAGGGCGGCGGCGGCTCGAGCACCCCCGAGCCGAGCGACGGCATGACCGAGCCGAGCGACGGCATGACCGACGGGATGGGCTGACCGGCTACCGGGGGCTGATCCTCAGCTCACGCAGGGCGTCGTACGCCGGCCGGCAGGCCTCGGCGACGGCGGCGTCGTGCGGCGAGAGGTCGACCACGCGCGGGCGGTAGGGCTCGAAGCCGGTCGAGGCCAGCACCGCGTCGTACCAGTAGGGCGCCCATACGCCGTCGGAGTCTCGGGGCCCGGGTGGCCAGGAGAGCATCCGGTCGGTGAAGTCGATCCGGAGCCAGTCGCACAGCCAGCGCAGGTGTCCTTCGGGATCGCCGAGGAAGTCGGCGGAGTCGATCACGGGGACGTCGTGGCCCGCGGCCCGCCAGCGCTCGAGCAGCCACTGCTCCTGGAGGAGCCCGATGTCCTCGGGCTCGCAGGACTCGCGGGAGCGGACGTAGGACGCCACCACCTCGGAGGGGTCGCGGATCAGCAGCACGTTGCGGAACGCGTCGGTCCACGAGGCGTCGGAGCCCATGTCGACGTGGTGGGCCATGTGCTTGGCGTAGTGGACGGTCTTGCCATCGGGCAGCGGCTCGGAGAGCGCGGCCACGGCCTCCTCGAGCGAGGTCGGCTGCGCGGCCAGGACCTCCTCGCGCCCCGGGTGGTCGAGGCCGGTGCGGGCGAGGTAGGCCGCGTAGAGCGGCTCGTCGACCACGACCGTGTCGGGCCGGTTCTCCCAGGCCCGCATCATCGCGGTCGAGATGTTGCGCGGGCCGGACCACATCCCGACCCGGACCACCGCTCCCGGTGCGGCGTCGCTCACGGCCGGGTCCGTCCCGCGACGTCACGGGCCACCCAGTCGGCGTACAGCTCCTGCAGCCGCTGCACCACCGGACCGCGCCGTCCGGTGCCGATGGTCCGGCCGTCGACCGAGCGCACGGGGGCGACGCCGGCGAAGGTCCCGGTCACGAACGCCTCCTGGGCGCTGTAGACGTCGGTGAGGCTGAAGGTCCTCTCGTGCGCGGTGATCCCGTGGTGACGGCACATCGCCACGACGTTGCCGCGGGTGATGCCGCCGAGGCAGAACCGGCCGTCGGAGGTCCACACCTCCGGCTCCTCCGGCGTGCCCTTGACGACGAAGAAGTGGGTGCTGTTGCAGGTCGCCACGAAGCCGTGCGGGTCGAGCATCAGCGCCTCGTCGGCGCCCGCCTGGTAGGCCTGGATGCAGGCGAGGATGTCGTTGAGCTTGCTGTGTGCGTTGAGCTTCGGGTCCAGCGTGTCCGGGGTCGCGCGGCGCACGTGCGTGGTGAACAGCGCCAGCCCGCGCTCGACCGTCTCCGGTGTCGGGAGCTTGTGCTCGGCGATGATCACGATGGTGGCCGGGCCGACGGTCACCCGCGGATCCTGGTACGGCGTCGACTTCACCCCGCGGGTGCACATCAGCCGGACGTGCACGCCGTCGGTCATCGCGTTCGCGTCGAGCGTCTCGTAGACGGCCCGGGTGAGCTCCTCCCGGGTGACCCCGAGGTCGATCATCAGCGCGGTCGCGCCCTCCCACAGCCGGTCGAGGTGCTGCTCGAGGAACGCGGGATGGCCGTCGTGGATCCGGAGCCCCTCCCACACGCCGTCGCCGAGGACGAACCCGGAGTCGAAGACAGAGACCGTCGCCTCCGCGCGAGGTCTCAGCTCGCCGTTGACCCATATCAGGATCTCGTCGTTGCGCGGGTCGTGGGCATGGTCGTGGGCGCCGGACGGCATGGGATCAAGTTAGGGGTGTGCGGAAACGTCCCCAGCCTGGGGGATGCGGTTGGGGCACGAGTCGACGTTCTCTGGTCTGGACCACTGGGGCCAGAACTCGGGGGTGACGGCTGTGAGTCGGGTGTTCGTCAGCAGCGCCTACCGTGACCGGGCGGTCGGAGACCGCGTCGGTGGCATGCTGCACTCCTTCGGCGACGAGCCGGTCGACGATCGCGACGACACCAAGGGCACCGCGTGGTGGAACGAGGTCGTCGGTCGGATCGAGACCTGCGAGCTGTTCGTGGCCGTCGTCTCGCCGGCGTACGCCGACGCGCACGCCTGCCGCCTGGCCGCCAAGCACGCGGCGGCCACCGGCCTGCCCGTGGTCCGGCTCGACCTCGACGACAAGCCGCCGGAGTCCGGGCTGCACCCGATCGTGACGATGGCCCCCCCGGTCCGCTTCGACCCCGACGACCCCGAGGCGCCCGCCGTGCTCGAGCGCGCCCTTGACGCGGTCCTGCTCGCCGACCAGCAGCCCGAGCCGATGGCCGCGGCAGCCGACGACGCGCCGCCGCCGTGGTCCCCGCCTCCGACGCGGGTGGCCGAGGACGAGAGCCGGTTCACCGGGCTCGAGCTCCTGGTGGCGGTCGTGCTGTGCCTCGTGACTGCGGCGCTGCTGGTCATCGAGGGGCGCGCGGTGGGCCACATCGTCGACCGACTGCGCGGCGGGTCGGAGGACAGTGCCCAGGTCCGCGGGGTCTCGAGCGGCGCCGACCAGGTGGTCAGCCAACCGACGTCGTCCGCGTCCGCGCAGCCGGCCGGCGACTCCACGGCGAGCCCGGAGGCCGAGCAGCTGCTGTCGATGATCACCGCGATCGGCTCCGACCGGCTGTCCGCGGCGTCCTGCGTGGCGGGTGACGGTCGCGTCACCTGCCGCAACCCGGCACCGAACATCCAGGTGGCGGTGTTCACGACGTACCCCACCCCGGAGGAGCTGTACGCCGCCTACACCGCCGCGGTCCGCGAGCTGTCCGGCGACCCGGTGCCGGAGAACACCGGTGACTGCAGCGGGGAGGCGTACGAGGGCGAGATCACCTGGAACCTCGACCTCGGACACGGCGACGGCGTGTCGGTCGAGGACGAGACGGCCGGCGGACTCGACCCGGCGACGGAGGCGGCCGGGCGGCTGTTCTGCACCGAGACGAGCGACGTCGTCAAGCTCGTGTGGACCCAGGACCCCGCGCTGCTGGTGACCGCGACCGGCCAGCCGGCGCGGCTGACCGTCGGCTGGTGGCACGACCTGCACATGGACCTCGCCTGTGCCACCGGCGGCACCGGGACCGGCTGCCCCTAGCCGCCTCTATGTGGTGAGCGCGTCCCGCACCGGGACGAACTTGCCCTGGGTCTCGGCCAGCTCCGCCTCCGGGTCGGAGTCCGCGACGATGCCGCAGCCGGCGTAGAGCCGGACCGTGCTGCCGGAGATCACCCCGGACCGCAGAGCGATGCCCCACTCGCCGTCACCGTCGGCGTCCATCCAGCCGACCGGTCCGGCGTACCGCCCGCGCTCCATGCCCTCGATCTGTGCGATCAGCTCGGTGGCCAGGGTGGTGGGGGTGCCGCCGACCGCCGCCGAGGGGTGCAGCGCGGCGGCGAGCTGCAGCGAGGTGACGGTCTCGGAGTCGTGGGCGACGCCGGCGACGTCGGTCGCGAGGTGCATCACGTTGGGCAGGTGCAGGACGAACGGCGCTTCCGGCACGTTCATCGACGAGCAGTGCGGTTCGAGCGCCTCGGCGACCGAGCGGACGGCGTACTCGTGCTCCTCGAGGTCCTTCGAGGAGCGGGCCAGCCGGGCGGCCAGCGCGAGGTCGTGGGCGTCGTCGCCGCTTCGTCGGATGGTGCCGGCCAGCACCCGCGAGGTGACGAGCCCGAGCTCCCGGCGGACGTAGAGCTCCGGCGTCGCGCCGAAGATGCCGTCGACGTGGAAGGTCCAGCAGGTGGGGTACTCCTTGGCCAGCCTGCGCAGCGGCCAGCGGACGTCGATCGGCTCGGCCGCGGTCGCGAGCAGGTCGCGGGCGAGGACGACCTTCTCGAGGTCGCCGGCGTTGATCCGCTGCACCGCCTCGGCCACGACGGCCATCCACTGCTCGCCGTTCAGCGCGCCGTCGGTGAAGTGGACGTCCACCGGCGCGGGCGGGGTGGTGGCCAGCTCGAGTCGTCGGTCCAGCTGGTCGAGGCCGCCGACCGAGGAGACCGTGGTCAGCCACGCGGTGTCGCCGCGCCTCCCGACGATCAGCTCGGGGACGACCAGGGTCGAGTCGCCGGGCTCGTCGGCGAACGCGAACGAGCCGAAGGCGACCAGGCCGCTGCCGGGCTCGTCGACGTCGCTGCGGACGATCGCCCGCGCGGTGAGGTCACGCCACCAGCTGTTGGCCTCCTCGAACCGGCCGGCTCCCGAGGGACGCAGCTCTGCCGCGACCCCGCAGCCGACCAGCCCGTCCCCGCGGCGCAGCCAGGTGACCGGGTGGTCGTCGGGGAGCAGGTCGAGGAGGTTCGCCTCGGCCGGGAGCTCCAGCTCGACGGTGCGGACGACGAGGGGCGCGGTCGGCGTCTCCCGCGAGACGTCGGGGGTGGAGCCGCTCGTCACAAGTGGTGAGAGTACCCACGCGAGCGCCCGGAGTCCGACTCCGGGAGCACCGACGTGAGCGAGCACACGCCGCCGTCAGCTCCAGTAGATGACGACCTCGTCCCCGACCTGGACCTGTCCGTAGAGCCAGGCGACGGCGTCGTAGTCGCGCACGTTGACACAGCCGTGGCTGGCCCCGGCGTACCCGCGGGCGGCGAAGTCCGACGAGTAGTGCACCGCCTGGCCGCCGGAGAAGAACATCGAGTAGGGCATCGCCGAGTCGTAGAGGCGCGACACGTGGTCGGCGTCCTTGAGGTAGACGTGGAAGACGCCCTCGCGGGTGGGGGAGTACGACGCACCGAACCGCACGTCGACGGTCTTGAGCACCGAGCCGTCGACGACCCAGCGGAGGGTCTGGCTGGTCTTGTCGATGCAGATGACCCGGCCGGTCCGGCAGCGCGGGTCGAGCGGTCCGGCGAGGTTGTGCAGCCCCATCGCGTCCCTGGTCGGCTCGGTGGTCATGGCGTGCAGCCGGTCCAGGGTGCGCTGGTCGACCTTCCCGGTGACCGGGATCTTCCGCTTGGCCTGGAAGCCGCGCACCGCCTTCACCGTCGCGTCGTCATAGGTCCCGGTGCCGCGGCCGAAGAACCAGTAGAGCTGGGCGAGCCGGGCCTGCAGGTCGCGGACCCTGGTCCCGGTGTCGCCCTTCTCGAGCAGCACCATGCCGGGCTCCATGCGGTACGGCGGCCGCATCCGGGTGCGGTAGACCCTGGGCGGCGCGCTCTCGGTCACCGGTGCGGCCACGGGTGCGGCCGCGGACTCGGCCGGTGCCTCCTGGGCCACCGGCCGGGTGTGCAGCGTCGCGTCACCCTGGAGATCAGGCCCGCCGGAGTGCCGCTGGGCGTAGCCGACGGCGGCGGCGGACAAGGCGATCAGCAGCACGACCAGCAGGCCGAGGCCTGCTCGACGCAACGACGTCATGCTCGGTGCATTTCTTGGGCTCCCAAGGGGGAAGTGGAGTCGGGCACCAGAGTGACGCGCGGCGGCGGCTTCGGGTTGCCGACACGCCGCCCCTACTGTTGCCCGGGTGACCCGCGCCGACCTCGACAAGCAGCCCGCCGACGTCCGGCGGATGTTCGACGCGGTCGCGAAGCGCTACGACGTGACCAACGACGTCCTCTCGCTCGGCCAGGACCGCCGCTGGCGCAAGGAGGTGCTGCGGGCCGTCGATGCCGAGCCGGGGGAGCGGGTGCTCGACCTGGCCGCGGGCACCGGCACGTCCAGCCAGCCCTTCGCCGACCGGGGTGCGGTCGTCGTACCGTGCGACTTCTCGCTCGGCATGCTGCAGGTCGGCAAGCAGGCCAGACCGGAGCTGCCGTTCACGGCCGGCGACGGGACCCGGCTGCCGTTCGCTGCCGACACCTTCGACGCGGTCACGATCTCGTTCGGGCTGCGCAACATCGTCGACCCCCTCGCCGGCCTGCGTGAGCTGCTCCGCGTGACCCGTCCCGGTGGCCGGCTCGTGGTCTGCGAGTTCAGCCACCCGACCTGGGCGCCGTTCCGCACGGTGTACGTCGAGTACCTCATGCGCGCCCTCCCCCCGATCGCCCGGGCGGTCTCCTCCTCCCCCGACGCCTACGTCTACCTGGCGGAGTCCATCCGCGCCTGGCCTGACCAGCAGCGCCTGGCGGCCCTCATCGCCGACGCCGGCTGGCACCGCCCCGAGTGGCGCAACCTCAGCGGCGGCATCGTCGCGCTGCACCGCGCCACTGCCTGACGATTGCCGTCGCTGGTCGAGCCTGTCGAGACCTCCGCAGGGAAGGCACCCGCTGGCCCGTCGCTGGTCGAGCCTGTCGAGACCTCCGCAGGGAAGGCACCTGCTGGCCCGTCGCTGGTCGAGCCTGTCGAGACCTCCGCAGGGAAAGGCACCTGGTGGCCCGTCGCCGGTCGAGCCTGTCGAGACCTCCGCAGGGAAAGGCACCTGCTGGCCCGTCGCTGGTCGAGCCTGTCGAGACCTCCGCAGGGAAGGCACCTGGTGGCCCGTCGCTGGTCGAGCCTGTCGAGACCTCCGCGGGGAAGGCACCCGGGGTGAGTCCCAGCGCCGGGTCACCGGGCTTCGAGGCTCGGCGCCGGGGGCGCCTCGCTCCTCAGCCACCGTGGTGGCCCGCCGCTGGTCGAGCCTGTCGAGACCTCCGCAGGGAAGGCACCCGCGCAAGCCCCAGAGTGGGTCACCGGGCT
>NZ_DASUFR010000038.1:0-14760 GCF_036274455.1 Nocardioides sp.
GTCACCGAGGGGTTCCGGGTCCCGGCCGGTCAGGCCTATGTGCCGATCGAGTCCCCGCGTGGCGAGCTCGGGGCGCATGTGGTCTCCGACGGTGGCACCCGCCCGTTCCGGGCGCACTTCCGCGACCCGTCGTTCACCAACCTCCAGGCCACGAGCGTGATGAGCGAGGGCGGCATGGTCGCCGACGTGATCGTCGCCATCGCGAGCATCGACCCCGTGATGGGAGGCGTCGACCGCTGATGACCCTCACCCAGGAGACCTACGGCGAGCTCGAGGAGATCGCCGCGCGCTACCCGGAGGCCCGCAGCGGCCTGCTGCCGATGCTCCACCTGGTGCAGTCGGTCGAGGGCCGGATCACCCCGGAGGGCATCGAGGCGTGCGCGGGCATCCTCGGCATCTCCGCGGCCGAGGTCAGCGGTGTCGCGACCTTCTACACGATGTACAAGCGCAAGCCGGTCGGCGACTACCTGGTCGGCGTCTGCACCAACACGCTCTGCGCGGTGATGGGCGGCGACGCGATCTTCGAGCGACTCAAGGACCACCTCGACGTCGGCAACGATGAGACCACCGAGGACGGAAAGATCACCCTCGAGCACGTCGAGTGCAACGCGGCCTGCGACTACGCGCCAGTCATGATGGTCAACTGGGAGTTCATGGACAACATGACCCCGCAGTCCGCCGTCCAGCTGGTCGACGACCTGCGCGAGGGCAAGGAGGTCTCCTCCACCCGCGGGCCCCGGCTCTGCACCTGGAAGCAGGCCGAGCGCGTGCTCGCCGGGTTCCCCGACGGCCTGGCCGACGAGGGGCCCGGCGCCGGCCCGGCCTCACTGGTCGGCCTGCAGCTGGCCCGCGAGAACGGCTGGACCGCTCCGGGCACCGACGGCGCGAAGGCGATCGCCCCCGGCACCGCCGACAGCAAGGAGGGGGCGGTCGCCCAGGCCGACACCTCCCGCGCCGAGACCGAGACCACGCAGGAAGAGGGCAAGAAGTGACGGCCGACATGGGTGCTTCGAGGCTCCTTCGTGGCTCGCTGCGCTCGCACCTCAGTACGAGCGCGGTGACGCACCTCAGCCACCGGAGGAGGGCACTTCGTGGCTGACACATTGACCCCGGTCCTGACCGACATCTGGGACGCCGACCAGCCCTGGAAGCTGTCGACCTACACCGCCCGGGGCGGCTACGGCGCGCTCGAGACCGCGCTCGGGATGGCGCCGGACGCGATCATCGAGGCGGTCAAGGACTCCGGTCTCCGCGGCCGTGGTGGCGCCGGCTTCCCGACCGGCATGAAGTGGTCGTTCATCCCGCAGGACAACCCGAGGCCGAAGTACCTCGTCGTCAACGCCGACGAGTCCGAGCCCGGCACCTGCAAGGACATCCCGCTGATGATGGCCAACCCCCATGTGCTCGTGGAGGGCGTGATCATCAGCTCCTTCGCCATCCGCGCCAACAAGGCGTTCATCTACATCCGCGGTGAGGTGCTGCACGTGCTCCGTCGCGTGCAGGCCGCCGTCGACGAGGCGTACGCCGCGGGCCACCTCGGCAAGGACATCCACGGCTCCGGCTACGACCTCGACGTCGTGGTCCACGCCGGTGCGGGCGCCTACATCTGTGGCGAGGAGACCGCGCTGCTCGAGGGGCTGGAGGGCCGTCGCGGCCAGCCGCGGCTGCGTCCGCCGTTCCCGGCGGTGGCGGGGCTCTACGCCAGCCCGACGGTGATCAACAACGTCGAGTCGATCGCGTCGGTGCCGAGCATCATCGAGCACGGCGCGGAGTGGTTCGCCTCGATGGGGACCGAGAAGTCCAAGGGCTACGGCATCTTCAGCCTCTCCGGCCACGTCGCGAAGCCCGGCCAGTACGAAGCCCCTCTGGGCATCACCCTGCGCGAGCTGCTCGACCTGGCCGGCGGCGTCCGGGAGGGGCACGAGCTGAAGTTCTGGACCCCCGGCGGGTCCAGCACCCCGCTCCTGACCGCCGAGCACCTCGACGTACCCCTCGACTTCGAGTCGATCGCCGCCGCCAAGTCGATGCTCGGCACCCGCGCGCTGCAGATCTTCGACGACACCACCTGCGTGGTCCGCGCGACCCTGCGGTGGACCGAGTTCTACAAGCACGAGTCGTGCGGCAAGTGCACCCCGTGCCGCGAGGGCACCTGGTGGCTGGTGCAGATGCTCACCAAGCTCGAGCAGGGCGAGGGGTCGGAGTCCGACCTCGAGCTGCTCCTCGACCAGTGCGACAACATCCTCGGCCGCTCGTTCTGCGCCCTGGCCGACGGTGCGGTCAGCCCGATCGAGAGCTCGATCCGGTTCTTCCGCGAGGAGTACCTCCGGCACCTGACCGAGGGCGGCTGCCCCTTCGACCCGATGAAGTCCACGCTCTTCGCCGACCTGCTGGAGATGGCCTAGCCGATGACGACCGCTCCCGAGAAGCCGTCGACCGCCGAGGTCGAGCAGACCAAGACGGTGACGCTGACCATCGACGGCATCCAGGTCTCCGTCCCCGAGAACACGCTGGTGATCCGTGCCGCCGAGCAGGTCGGCGTCCAGATCCCGAGGTTCTGCGACCACCCGCTGCTCGCGCCGGTCGGCGCCTGCCGCCAGTGCCTGGTGGACATCCCGGACGCCGGCAACGGCCGCGGCTTCCCCAAGCCCCAGACCTCCTGCACGCTGCCGGTCGCCGAAGGCATGGTCGTCAGCACCCAGGTCACCAGCCCGGTCGCCGACAAGGCGCAGCAGGGGATCATGGAGTTCCTCCTGATCAACCACCCGCTCGACTGCCCGATGTGCGACAAGGGCGGCGAGTGCCCACTCCAGAACCAGGCGATGTCCAACGGCCGCGGCGAGTCCCGGTTCTTCGAGACCGGCGGCCTCAAGCGCACCTTCCCCAAACCGATCAACATCTCGGCCCAGGTGCTGCTCGACCGGGAGCGCTGCATCTCGTGTGCGCGTTGCACGCGCTTCTCCGCGCAGATCGCGGGCGACCCGTTCATCGAGCTGGTCGAGCGGGGCGCGCTCCAGCAGGTCGGCATCTACGAGGAGGAGCCGTTCAACAGCTACTTCTCCGGCAACACCATCCAGATCTGCCCGGTCGGCGCGCTGACCTCTGCCGACTACCGCTTCCGCTCCCGCCCCTTCGACCTGGTCTCGACGCCGTCGATCGCCGAGCACGACGCCTGCGGCTCCGCGATCCGCGTCGACCACCGGCGCGGCAAGGTGATGCGCCGCCTCTCGGGCAACGATCCCGAGGTCAACGAGGAGTGGATCACCGACAAGGACCGGTTCGCGTTCCACTACCTCACCGCCGGAGACCGGCTGACCTACCCGCAGGTCCGCGACACTCTGCCGGACGGCGGGCGGGGCGAGCTGCGCCCGGCCTCGTGGTCCGAGGCGTTCGTGGTGGCGGCGCGTGGCCTGCGTGACGCCGCCGCAAGCTCTGGGGTGGGCGTCCTTCCCGGCGGCCGGGTCACCGCGGAGGACGGCTACGCCTACGCCAGGTTCGCGCGCGTCGCCCTCGGGACCAACGACATCGACTTCAGGGCCCGCCCGCTCTCGGCCGAGGAGGCGTCGTTCCTCGCCGCGCACGTGGTGCTGACCGGCCCCGCCGGAGGGGCGGCGACCTACGGCGACCTCGAGAAGGCCGGCACCGTGCTGCTCGTGGGCTTCGAGCCCGAGGACGAGGCGGGCGTGGTCTTCCTGCGGCTTCGCAAGGCCAGCCAGGCGCACCGCACCAAGGTCGTCTCCATCGCGCCCTACTCCTCGCGCGGGCTGCGCAAGATGGACGGCAAGCTCATCGCGACCGCCCCGGGCCAGGAGGCGGCCGCCCTCGACGACCTGGGCATGACCGGCGACCACCCGCTCGACGCGACCTCGGTGATCATGGTCGGCGAGCGGCTCGCTACGTCCCCGGGTGCGCTCTCCTCCGCGGCCGGCCTCGCCGCCCGCACCGGCGCCCGGCTGGCCTGGGTGCCGCGCCGGGCCGGTGACCGCGGCGCGATCGAGACGGGCTGCCTGCCCAACCTGCTGCCCGGCGGCCGCCCGGTCACCGACCCGCAGGCCCGGGTCGACGCGGCCACCACGTGGGGTGTCGAAGCCCTGCCCGACACCCTGGGCCGCGACGCCGACCAGATCGTCGCCGCGGCCGCTGCGGGCGAGCTCGCCGGACTGGTCGTCGGTGGCGTCGACCCCGACGACACCGCCGACCCGGCGGCGTTCCGCGCCGCCCTCGAGAACGCGTCGTTCGTGGTCGCGCTCGAGCTCCGGGAGACCGACGTGACCAGGGCCGCCGACGTGGTCTTCCCGGTCGCCGCGGTCACCGACAAGGCCGGGACCTTCGTGACGTGGGAGGGCCGCCCGCGCCGGTTCGACGCGGTCTTCACCAACCCCCAGGCGCTCCCGGACAGCCGCGTGCTGGCCGGGATCGCCGAGGAGCTGGGCCGTCCGCTCGGCTTCCGCACGGTGGCCGAGGTCCGGGCCCAGATGGAGGACCTCGGCCCGTGGGACGGCGAGAGGGCGACGATGGAGCCTGTCGCGACGCCGTCGGCCGAGCCTGTCGAGACCACCGCAGCGTCGGCTCCCAGCACAGATCCGGAGTTCTCGACAAGCTCGATCAGCGTCGGTAGCGGTGGCCTTCTCCTATCGACCTGGAAGCAGCTGCTCGACAACGGCTCACTGCAAGACGGCGACGACAACCTGCGCGCCACCGCCCGACCCGCCGTGGCCAAGGTGAGCCAGTCGGTCCACGACGCCTGCGGTGACCTGGTGACCATCACCGGAGACCGCGGCGAGTGGACACTTCCGGCCGAGGTCGCCGACGTCCCCGACGGCGTGGTCTGGGTCCCGTCCAACAACACGGGCAACGGCGTGCTCGCCGACCTCGCCTCGCCGGGCAGCCGGGTCACCGTGAAGGGAGCGACGGCATGACCGTCCCGTCGATCACGCCGCTGGCGCTCGAGGACGTCTTCGGCCAGGACCCGTGGTGGATCATCCTGATCAAGACCGTGATGATCTTCGTGATCCTGGTGTTGCTGACGCTGTTCAACATCTGGTGGGAGCGGCGGGTCGTGGCCCGGATGCAGCACCGGATCGGGCCCAACGTGCACGGGCCGTTCGGTCTCCTGCAGTCGCTGGCCGACGGCGTGAAGCTGGCCCTGAAGGAGGACATCATCCCCAAGGCCGCTGACAAGGCGGTCTTCCTGCTCGCGCCGGTCCTGGCCACCGTGCCCGCCTTCGTGACGTTCTCGGTGATCCCCTTCGGCCCTGAGGTCAACTTCTTCGGGACCCGGACCCCGCTGCAGCTCACCGACATGCCGGTGGCGGTCCTGTTCGTGATGGCCATCGCCTCGATCGGCATCTACGGCATCGTGCTCGGCGGGTGGGCCAGCGGCTCGACGTACGCCCTGCTCGGCGGCCTGCGCTCCAGCGCCCAGATGATCTCCTACGAGGTCGGGATGGGCCTCGCCCTGGTCGCGGTGTTCCTCTACGCCGGCTCGCTGTCGACCTCGGAGATCGTGGCCGCCCAGGACAAGTTCTGGTTCGGCCTGATCCTGTTCCCGTCCTTCGTCATCTACGTCATCTCGATGGTCGGCGAGACCAACCGCGCGCCGTTCGACCTCCCGGAGGCCGAGGGTGAGCTCGTGGGCGGGTTCCACACCGAGTACAGCTCGCTGAAGTTCGCGCTGTTCTTCCTGGCCGAGTACATCAACATGGCCACCGTCGCGGCGCTGGCCACCACGCTGTTCCTCGGCGGCTGGCACGCGCCGTTCTGGATCGACCACCTCTACTCCGGCTTCAACGAGGGCTACTGGCCGGTGCTGTGGTTCTTCGGGAAGCTGCTGTCCTTCATCTTCCTGTTCATCTGGCTGCGTGGCACGCTGCCCCGGCTCCGCTACGACCAGTTCATGGCGCTGGGGTGGAAGTGGCTGATCCCGGGCGCGCTGGTCTGGATCCTGGCCGTGGCCACGATCCGGGCGATCTCGCTGCACGGCGGCATCGACCGCGAGTACCTCCTGATCGCGATCGGCATCGTCCTCGTGCTCCTGATCGCCCTCTCGTTCTGGCCGGCTCGAGCAGACGAGGACGAGGAGGCCGAGGCACCCGCCGCCCCCAGCCGCCCCGGCTCGTTCCCGACGCCGCCGATGCCCGCGGGCGGAGCCGTCCGGGGCGCGGCCGAGCCGCTGACCTTCCGCAGCCCGACGACCACCGTGCCCGCCGGCACCACGGAGGACTGAGACATGCCCACGCTCAAGGAACAGTTCTGGGACCCGGTCGCCGGGTTCGGGGTCACGTTCCGGACCATGTTCAAGAAGGTGGTCACCGAGCAGTACCCCTTCGAGAAGCTGCCGACCGCCCCGCGGTTCCACGGCCGGCACCAGCTCAACCGCTGGCCCGACGGGCTGGAGAAGTGCATCGGCTGTGAGCTGTGCGCCTGGGCCTGCCCGGCCGACGCGATCTACGTCGAGGGTGCGTCCAACACCGACGAGGAGCGGTTCAGCCCCGGTGAACGGTACGGCCGCGTCTACCAGATCAACTACCTGCGCTGCATCCTGTGCGGCCTGTGCATCGAGGCGTGCCCGACCCGGGCGCTGACGATGACCAACGAGTACGAGCTGGCCGACGACAACCGCGCCGACCTGATCTACACCAAGAGCGAGCTGCTCGCGCCGCTGCTGCCCGGCATGGAGCAGCCGCCGCACCCGATGCGGCTCGGCGACGACGAGGGCGACTACTACCGCGGCACCTTCCGGCAGCCGGCCGAGGAGCAGCCCGACTTCGACCTCGAGGAGTCCGCGCTCCGCGACCTGGCCGCCGGGGTGGCGCCCGCCGAGGAGGCCGGCCCATGACCGCGTTCTACATCCTCAGCCCGATCATGGTGCTCGCCGCGCTCGGCATCCTGTTCGTCCGCAAGGCGGTGCACGCCGCGCTGCTGCTGGCGGTGGTGATGATGTCGCTGGCGATCCTCTACGCCGCGCTCGACGCGCCGTTCCTGTTCGCGGTCCAGATCATCGTCTACACCGGCGCGATCCTGATGCTGTTCCTCTTCGTGGTGATGCTGGTCGGCGTCGACGCCTCCGACTCGGTGATCGAGACGATCCGGGGCCAGCGGCTCTTCGCGGTGATCGGTGGGCTGGTCCTCGGTGTGACCCTCGTGGTCGGGCTGGGCCAGATCTCGCTGGGCACCGTGGTCGGGCTCGACGAGGCCAACGACCACGGCAACATCGAGGGGCTCGCCAACATCCTGTTCTCGAAGTACGTGTTCGCCTTCGAGGTCACCTCCGCGCTGCTGATCACCGCGGCCGTCGGCGCGATGGTGCTCGCCCACCGCGAGCGCCTCTCGCCGAAGCCGACCCAGGCGGCGTTGGCCGCCCAGCGGGTCACGGCCTACGCCGAGAGCGGCCAGCACCTCGGCCCGCTCCCGCCCCCGGGCGTCTTCGCTCGCCACAACGCGGTCGACACCCCGGCGCTGCTCCCCGACGGCAGCACAGCCGCGGCGTCGGTCTCGCGGGTGCTGGCCGCGCGCGGCACCGTCCGCTCCGCTCCGCGCGACGTCGACGAGGTGCAGCGCGCGATCGACTTCCACCCGGACGGGACGCCCGTCTCAGAGACCTCGCCCGACGGTCGGTCGGTCGCCCCCACCCGCGGCCCCGGCTCCTCCAGCGGCCCGGACCTGAGCCCCGACCAAGGCGGTAGCTGATGCACTCCGTGACCCCGTTCATCGTGCTCTCCTCGATCCTGTTCACCATCGGCGCGGTCGGGGTGCTCACCCGCCGCAACGCGATCGTGGTGTTCATGTGCATCGAGCTGATGCTCAACGCCAGCAACCTCGCCCTGGTCGCCTTCGCCAAGCAGCACGGCAACCTCGACGGGCAGATCGCGGCGTTCTTCGTGATGGTGGTCGCCGCCGCCGAGGTCGTCGTCGGCCTCGCGATCATCATGACGATCTTCCGGACCCGACGCTCGGCCTCGGTCGACGACGCCAGCCTGCTCAAGTACTGACCGGACAGGACGACGATGACCACCCCACGAAACCACGCAGAGGCGCTACGCGCGGGAGCGGCGTGCTTCCGCGGGGACCCCGGAAAAGCATGATGTTCACACTTGCCGACGTACCGGTGGTCGACCCGACCACCGCGGACGGCGTCTTCTCGCTCGCCTGGGTGGTCATCGCCCTGCCGCTGGCCGGCGCCGCGATCCTGCTGATCGGCGGGGCCATCGCCCCGCGGCAGTTCGCGTCGTTCGGCCACCTGCTGGGCTGCCTGCTCCCGATCGGGTCCTTCGTGATCAGCCTGGCGATGTTCATCGCCCTGCTCGGTCGCGACGACGACGACCGCCAGCTCAGCCAGCACCTCTACAGCTGGATCGACACCGGCACCTCGGGCCAGGGGCTGCATGTGGGGATGGACCTGCTCTACGACCCGCTGTCGGCGCTGTTCCTGCTGCTGATCACCGGTGTCGGGTCGCTGATCCACATCTACTCGATCGGCTACATGGAGCACGACGCGCGCCGGGTCCGGTTCTTCGGCTACCTCAACCTGTTCGTCGCCTCGATGCTGATGCTGGTCCTGTCCGAGAACTACCTCGGCCTCTTCCTGGGCTGGGAGGGCGTCGGCCTCGCGTCGTACCTCCTCATCGGCTTCTGGCAGCACAAGCACTCCGCGGCCTACGCGGCCAAGAAGGCCTTCGTGATCAACCGGGTCGGCGACATGGGCATGTCCACCGCGATCATGCTGGCCTTCGTCACCTGGGGGTCGACCAGCTTCACGGTGATCAGCGCGAACGCCGACGGCGCCAGCCAGAAGGCGATGACCGCCATGGGGCTGCTGCTCCTGCTCGGCGCGTGCGGCAAGTCCGCCCAGGTGCCGCTGCAGGCCTGGCTGCTCGACGCGATGGAGGGCCCGACCCCGGTGTCGGCACTGATCCACGCCGCGACGATGGTCACCGCGGGCGTCTACCTGATCACCCGCTCCAACTTCATCTTCGAGCGGGCGCCGGACGCCCAGACCGCCGTGGTGATCGTCGCGACCGTGACGCTCCTGTGGGGAGCGATCATCGGGTGCGCCAAGGACGACATCAAGAAGGGGCTGGCCGGCTCGACGATGAGCCAGATCGGCTACATGATGCTCGGCGCCGGCCTGGGCGTCGCGGGCTACGCGTTCGCGATCTTCCACCTCCTCAACCACGGCTTCTTCAAGGCCAACATGTTCCTCGGCGCCGGCTCGGTGATGCACGGCATGGACGACGACGTGGACATGCGCCACTACGGCGCGCTGCGCAAGGCGATGCCGGTCACGTTCCTCACCTTCGCGATGGGCTACCTCGCGATCATCGGGTTCCCCGGCTTCTCGGGCTTCTGGTCCAAGGACAAGATCATCGAGGTCGCGGTCGACCAGAACTGGGTCGTGGGGATCTGCGCCATCCTCGGCGCCGGCATCACCGGCTTCTACATGACCCGGATGATGCTGATGACCTTCTTCGGTGACAAGCGCTGGGAGAAGGACGTCCATCCGCACGAGTCGCCACTGGTGATGACTGTCCCGTTGATCGTGCTGGCGGCACTCTCGGTGCTCGGCGGCGTGATGCTGATCGGCGGCTGGATCGAGGACTTCCTCGCGCCGGTCACCGGCTTCGCCGAGGAGAGCCACCCGCCCATCCCGGCGTGGGCGGTCAGCGTCATCGTCGTCCTCGTCGTCGCCGCCGGCTTCGCGATCGCCTACTACTTCTTCGGCCGGCAGGAGGTCCCGCGCACGGCCCCGCAGGACGTGTCGTTCGTGACCCGTGCCGCGCGCCAGGACGTCTACGGCGACGCGATCAACGACGAGCTCGTCGTGAAGCCGGGACGCGCGCTCACCCACGGGTTGGCCGCCTTCGACACCGCGGTGGTGGACGGGACGTTCTCCGGAGGCGCGGTCGCGGTCGGCGGCGTCGGTGTCCTCACCCGGCGGCTCCAGAACGGCTTCGTGCGCTCCTACGCGCTCTCCCTTCTCGGCGGCGTGCTCCTCGTCGTCCTGGCCCTCCTGGCGGTGAACCTCGCATGAGCGCGGACGTCCTCAAGGAAGGCACTGAGGTGATTCAGGTCGTCAGCGGCTACCAGCGCGGGCAGCGGTGGTCTCGACAGGCTCGACCGGCGGTGAGCGGCTACCAGCGCGGGCTGCGGTGGTCTCGGCCAGCGGTGGCCCGGTCGGCCGGAAGGAGCCTGTGATGGATTCCTTCCCCTGGCTCACCGTCCTGTGGGCGGTCCCGCTCGCCGGTGCCCTGGTCACCACGTTCGCCCCGAAGGGGCTGCTGGCCAAGCAGGTCGCGCTGGTCGCCTCGCTGCTGACCCTGGCTGTCGGCGTCGTCCTCGCGACCCAGTTCGACAAGGACGGCTCGGGCTTCCAGCTCGAGGAGACCCACACCTGGATCAAGGCGTTCGGCGTCCACTACGCGCTCGGCCTCGACGGGCTCGGCCTGCTCCTGGTGCTGCTCACCGTGGTGCTGGTCCCGATCGTGCTCCTGGCCGGGTGGAACGACAGCCCCCTTGACGAGTGCAAGCCGTGGTTCGCCTGGGCGCTCGCGCTCGAGGCGCTCTCGCTCGCGGTGTTCGTGGCCACCGACGTGTTCCTCTTCTACGTCGTCTTCGAGGCCACGCTCATCCCGGCGTACTTCCTGATCGGCGGCTTCGGTCGGTCGCGCCGCGGCGCTGCCGCCCTGAAGTTCCTGATGTTCCAGCTCGGCGGCGGCCTGGTGCTCCTCGGCTCGGTGATCGGGCTCTACGTCGTGTCCGCGCAGCAGGGCTCGCCGTCCTACCTCTTCGGCGACGTGCAGGACCTCGACATCTCGACCAACGCGGGCCGCTGGCTGTTCGCAGGCTTCTTCATCGCGTTCGCGGTCAAGGCGCCGCTGTTCCCGCTGCACACCTGGTTGGCCGACACCACCGAGCAGGCCACGCCGCCGACGAGCGTCCTGCTGGTCTGCGTGCTCGACAAGATCGGCACCTTCGGGATGCTGCGGTTCTGCCTCGGGCTGTTCCCGGAGGCGTCTGACTGGGCAACGCCGGTGGTCGTGGTGCTGGCCCTGATCTCGATCGTCTACGGCGCGTTCCTGGCCATCGCGCAGGACGACATCCTGCGGCTGATCGGCCTGACGTCGTTGAGCCACTTCGGCTTCATCACCCTGGGCATTTTCGTGTTCACCACCGAGGGCGCCAACGGGTCGATCCTCTACATGGTCAACCACGGCATCGCGACCGCGGCGCTCTTCCTCATCGCCGGCTTCCTCATCAAGCGGCGCGGCACCACGCTGATGAGCCAGATGGGCGGGCTGGAGAAGGTCCAGCCGGTCATCGCCGGGTTGTTCCTGGTGGCCGCGCTGGCGACTGCCGGGCTACCGGGGCTGAGCCAGTTCGTCTCGGAGATCCTGGTGCTGATCTCGGCCTTCGACTACCGCTGGTACGTCGGCGCCATCGCCGTCACCGCCATCGTGCTCGCCGCGATCTACATGCTCTGGGCCTACCAGAAGATGTTCACCGGCCCGAACCCCGACTCCCTGCAGGTCGAGGTCGAGGCCGGCGGTGACGGCGTGGCCGACCTGGGCCGCCGCGAGATCGGCGTACTCGTCCCGCTGATGCTCGCCCTGGTGCTGTTCGGCTTCTACCCCGGCCCGCTGCTCGACGTGAGCAACCCGTTCTCGGAGGAGCTGCTGCAGCACACCGGGGTCAACGACGACGGACCGCAAGTGCCCGCCGAGGCCTCGAGCGAGGGTGGTCAGTGATGGACTTCACCAAGCCCACCATCGAGTACGCCCAGCTGTGGCCGATGCTCGTGGTCTTCGGCGTCGCCTGCGTCGGCGTTCTGGTCGAGGGGTTCGTGCCGCGCGAGCGGCGCTACGTCACCCAGGCCGGGCTGGCCGTGGCCGGGCTGGTGGTCGCGCTCGCCGGCTCGATCTACGTCGGCATGGACCTGAGCAAGCTCAAGTCCGGTGGCGACGTCGTGGCCCGCGGCAAGATCGCCGTCGAGGGCACGCTGGCGGTCGACGGACCGTCGATCTTCGTGTGGAGCCTCGTCCTCGTCTTCGCGATCGCCGGGGTCCTGCTGTTCGCCGAGCGGCGACTAGAGGCCGGGGTGTCGGCGTTCGCCGGTCAGGCCGCGGCGCTGCCCGGCACCGAGGCCGAGCGCGACGCCTCCACCCGGGGGCTCGACCACACCGAGGTCTACCCGCTGCTGATGTTCGCGGTCGGCGGCATGATGCTCTTCCCGACCGCCAACGACCTGCTCACCATGTTCGTGGCGCTCGAGGTGCTCTCGCTGCCGCTCTACCTGCTGTGCGGGCTGGCGCGGCGGCGCCGGCTGCTCAGCCAGGAGGCCGCGCTCAAGTACTTCCTGCTCGGCGCGTTCTCCTCGGCGTTCTTCCTCTATGGCGTGGCGCTGACCTACGGCTTCGCCGGGTCGATGGAGTTCACCGACATCAACGAGGCGGTCCACAACGACACCTCCAACCACGTGCTGCTGCTGATCGGCATGGGCATGCTGGCGGTCGGCCTCCTGTTCAAGGTCGGCGCGGTGCCGTTCCACGCCTGGACGCCGGACGTCTACCAGGGCGCCCCGACCGCGGTGACGGCGTTCATGGCCGCCTGCACCAAGATCGCCGCGTTCGGCGCGATGCTCCGTCTGTTCTACGTCGCCTTCGGGGCCGACCGCTGGGACTGGCAGCCGATGCTGTGGATCATCGCGATCATCACCATGCTGGTCGGGTCGATCCTCGCGGTCGTCCAGACCGACATGAAGCGGATGCTCGCCTACTCCTCGGTGGCGCACACCGGGTTCCTGCTCACCGGCCTGCTCGGTGTGCAGGCCGCCTCCGCGCTCGGCCCGGACGAGATCACCTCGCTCCAGGCGGTCCTGTTCTACCTTGCGACCTACGGGCCGGCGGTGGTCGCCACCTTCGCGATCGTGACGCTGGTCCGCGACGCGGGCGGTGAGGCCACGGCGTTCTCGAAGTGGGCAGGGATCGGCCGCCGTTCGCCCTGGGTCGCCGGCGCCTTCGGCTTCCTGCTGCTCTCGATGGCGGGCATCCCGCTCACCGGCGGCTTCGTCGGCAAGTGGGCGGTCTTCGAAGTGGCGTTCGCGGCCGGTGCGTGGCCGGTGGTGGTCGTGGCGATCATCGCCTCGGTGATCTCGGTGTTCTTCTACGTCCGGGTGATCAGGCTGATGTTCTTCGCCGAGCTGACCGCGGAGTCCGCGGCGGTGACCAGGCCGTCGCTGCTGACCTCGGTCACGATCGCCGTGTGCGTCCTGCTGACCCTCCTGCTGGGCGTCGTACCCGGACCGGTCCTCGACCTGGCCGGGAATGCGGGATCATTCATCAGGTGAGCTCCACCGACGGACCCTCTCTGGCGCTTCCCGTCACCGACCCCGACCTCGAGGCGCGGCTGCGCGCGCGCATGGACGAGGTCGAGAAGGCGCTCTACGCACACGTCCAGAGCCGCTTCCCGTTCGTCACCGAGGCCGCGCTGCACCTGATGGACGCCGGCGGCAAGCGGTTCCGGCCGCTGCTGGTGCTGCTCGCCGCCGAGGCCGGTGACCACCCGGACGCCGACGAGGTGCTCACCGCCGCCTGCGTCGTGGAGATCACCCACCTCGGCTCGCTCTACCACGACGACGTCATGGACGAGGCTGCGCTGCGGCGGGGCTCGGAGTCGGCCAACGCGCGCTGGGACAACCACGTCGCCATCCTCACCGGCGACTTCCTGTTCGCGAAGTCCTCCGAGCTCACCGCACTGCTGGGTCCTGACGCGGTCCGGATCCAGGCCGAGACGTTCAGCCGGCTGGTCGAGGGCCAGATCCTCGAGACCGTCCAGCCCGGCCCGGACGACGACCCGCTGGCCCACTACCTCGAGGTCGTCGCCGGCAAGACCGGCTCCCTGATCGCCACCTCGGCCCGCTACGGCGCCCGCTTCGGCGGCGCCTCGACCGAGGTCGAGGAGGCACTGGCGGCGTACGGCGAGATCGTCGGGTGCGCCTTCCAGCTCTCCGACGACATCCTCGACATCGCCTCGGACTCCGTGGAGTCCGGCAAGACGCCCGGCACCGACCTGCGCGAGGGCGTCCCGACGCTGCCGGTGCTGATGGCGGCCGCGTCCACCGACCCCGCCGACGCCCGTCTGCTCTCCCTCCTCAGCGCGCCGCTCACCGACGACTCGCTCCACGCCGAGGCGCTCTCGCTGCTGCGGGCCCATCCGGCGATGGACCAGGCCCGCGCGTACGTCGTCGAGCGCGCCACCGAGGCGAAGGCCCGGCTCTCGGCGCTGCCCGAGGGGCCGGTGCGTGCGGCGCTCGAGGCGTTCGCGGACGCGGTGGCGACGCGGTCGAGCTGACGCGGGGGGCGACCTGGGGGCGACGGGGGTCTCGCCGTCAGGATCGCGATCGGCGCCCGTGCCATGCGCGGGCCAGGGCAGCGGTGAGCAATCAACCGCAGCCTGGCCCAGGGTGGTTGATCACCCACCGCCACCTCGGCATGTCGGCGGGACACGACAGGCGCCGGTGGTCGGTGAACCCTGGGTGGCTCAGACCGGTTGAAGGGTCACCGCTGCCCGGCGTGGGCGGCCACCCACCCACGGAAGCGTCAGGAGAGCCTGATATCCAGTGACCCGGCAGGGGCCGGAGAGACTGACGCCCACCCGGCCCTGAGGCACACTTTCATCATGGTTGAGCACGCCCCGGTCGCTTCCGACGTCCCGACGAAGGGCAGAGTCCTCGTCGTCGACGACGACGCGTCCCTGGCGGAGATGCTC
>NZ_DASUFR010000039.1:0-4559 GCF_036274455.1 Nocardioides sp.
CGGCCTCGCCGTGCCGGCCGCTGAAGTTGAGCACCCACCGCTCGAACCGCTCTCGAGGGACGAGGACGATCATTGCGTGGCCGGGGCCAGGATCACGTCTGCGGTGTGGGACGTGCCGTTGCGCAGGTAGGTCAGCGTCACCGTGTCACCCGGAGCGCCGCGCAACGTCGCCAGCACCAGCTGCTCGGCGTTCTGCGCCGCGTCCCCGTTGATCTCGGTGATGACGTCGCCCGCCGCGAGGCCGGCGCTCTCCGCGGGTCCGCCTGGCTGGACGCCGGTGACAAGGAGCCCGGCGGGCTCGCCTGTCACCTGCTGGGCCTCCAGTCCCAGCACGGGATGGTTCGCGCTCCCGGTCTTCATCAGCTGATCGGCGATGGGTGCCGCCACTGCGACCGGGATGGCGAAGCCCAGGCCGACGCTGCCGCCGCCGGCGACGCCCTCGGCGTTGGGGACGGTGGAGATCGCCGAGTTGACGCCGACCAGGTCGCCCGAACAGTTCACCAGCGGTCCGCCGCTGTTGCCGGGGTTGATGGCCGCGTCGGTCTGGATAGCGTCGAGGAGATGTGCGACATCGCCGCTGGGGGCCGGCAGTGACACGAGCCGACCCAGCGCGCTGACGATCCCGGCGGTGACCGTGTTGGACCAGCCCAGCGGCGCGCCCAGAGCCACCACCGGCTGGCCGACGCGGAGGTCGTCGGAGTCGCCGTAGTCGAGCAGGGGACGGCCTTCGGCGCCGTCCTCGGCCCGCACCACGGCGAGGTCGGTGTCGAAGTCGGCACCCACGATGGCCGCCGCCGAGGTGTGACCGTTGCTGTAGCGGACACTCACCGCCGCGCCGCCGTCGACGGCATCTCGCACGACGTGCTCGTTGGTGAGGATGTAGCCGCCCGAGGCGATCACCTCACCGGTTCCGTTGCCGCCAGAGCCATCGGAACCGCTGACGACGACCGTGACCACCGACGGCAGGACGTCGCGGGCCACCCGGGTGGAGTCACAGGCCGTCGGGTCGTCGTCCAGG
Organism: Nocardioides sp.; assembly: GCF_036274455.1. GTDB lineage: Bacteria > Actinomycetota > Actinomycetes > Propionibacteriales > Nocardioidaceae > Nocardioides. The sequence goes on from NZ_DASUFR010000039.1 coordinate 1,019, forward strand.
ACCAGCGTGGTGACGGCGCCGACGAGGGCGCCCAGGACGACCGCCGCAGCCACGGCGGCCGGCCACCGCCAGCGACGGGGCAGCCGCACCCGACTGCGTCTCGACCGGCCGGGTCGCGCAGACGCGGCAGCGTCGGGCCGGTCGGTGCCGCTCACCCGCATCATCCTGCACCACACTCGTGTCAGGCTGGTTGAGGACGCCAAGCCTCCGGTCGGCCGTCGGGATGCCGCGCCATGTCCATGCTGAGCGAGGCCTCGTCGTGAGTGTCGCACTCAGAAGACTCAGGTCACTCCACGAGCTGCAGCTCCTCGACCTGCAGCGCCGATCCTTCCCGGAGCGGCTCCCACACGCCGGTCGACTTGAAGCCGTGGGCGGCATAGAGCCGGCGCGCAGCCTGGTTGCCCTCGGTGACATGCAGACGTACGCCGAGATCGCGGTCGCGGCACGAGTTCACCAGATCGGTGAGGAGCGCGGCGGCGTACCCACGGCCGCGTGCCACGGGCGCCGTCCACATGCCCCAGACATAGGCGATGGCGCTGTCCGCGGGAGTGAAGACGCCACCCATCGCGACTCCGCGGCCGTCTTCCAGCACCACCAGGATCCGTGACGCCGTGGCCTGCTGCCGCCAGAAGTCCTCCGTGAGCGCCTGGGCCTCGGCGAGCGTCCTGCGGAAGGCGTCGGGAGAGTCGGCCAGCGCCCGCAAGCTGACGTCGCGGAAGAGAGGCCAGTCATCAGCGGTGATGGTGCGGACCTCGATGTTGATGGCACCGAGGTTGTCAGCAAACCGGGTCGTGCTGCCACCAGATTTCGACTCGTCTGACTCCTGACCAGTGAGCCCCGGCATCTTCGAGACGCGCTCCGCGAGGACGAAGCCAGCACCGCCCAACCGGTGAGACTCCCGGAGCTCAGACGTTGAAACCGAGCGCGCGCAGCTGCTCGCGGCCGTCCTCGGTGATCTTGTCCGGGCCCCACGGGGGCATCCAGACCCAGTTGATCGCCACGTCGTTGACCAGCCCCTCGAGGGCGGTCTCGGTCTGGTCCTGGATGACGTCGGTGAGCGGACAGGCCGCCGAGGTGAGGGTCATGTCGAGGACGACGTTGTGGCCCTCGTCGAGGTGGACGCCGTAGACCAGGCCGAGGTCGACCACGTTGATGCCGAGCTCGGGGTCGACGACGTCCTTCATCGCCTCGGTGACGTCGTCGATGCTGACGGTGGCCGTCGCGGAGCCGGAGGCCTCGGGGACCTCGGGCAGCGCTCCGTGGTCGACAGGGTGATCAGCCATTGCTTGCCTCCAGGGATCGGGCGGTGGCGTCCTTCCAGGCCATCCACGACAGTAACGCGCACTTGACCCGCGACGGGAACCTCGCCACCCCGGCGAACGCGATGCCGTCCTCGAGGACCTCCTCGTCGGGGGTCACCGCGCCCTTGCCCTGCATCAGGGCCAGGAACTCGCCGTGGATGTCCATCGCCTCGTCGACGGTCTTGCCGATGACCAGGTCGGACATCACCGAGGCGGCGGCCTGGGAGATCGAGCAGCCGATCGCCTCGTAGGACACGTCGGCGACCACGCCGTCGGCCACGTGCACCCGCAGCGTCACCTCGTCACCGCAGGTGGGGTTGACGTGGTGGACCTCCGCCTCGAAGGGCTCGCGGAGCCCCTTGTGGTGGGGGTTCTTGTAGTGGTCCAGGATGATCTCCTGGTAGAGGCTGTCGAGGTCCATGGTCCTTACTTCAACTTGAAGTACGAGCGGGTGTATTCCAGCGCCTCGACCAGCGCGTCGATCTCCGCCGGCGTCGTGTAGAGGTAGGACGACATGCGGGTCGAGCTCTGCACGCCGAACCGCGCGTGGGCGGGCTTCGCGCAGTGGTGGCCGGCTCGCACCGCGACCCCGCGGGTGTCGAGCACGGTCGCGACGTCGTGCGGGTGGGCGCCCTCGAGCTCGAAGGCGATCGCTCCCCCACGGTCCTCCGCGGACAGCGGGCCGAGGATCGTCACACCGGGCACCGTCTGCAGCGCGTCGAGGGCGTAGCGCGTGATCGTCTGCTCGTGTCGGTGCACGGCCTCCATGCCCAGGTCGCCGAGGTAGTCCAGGGCCGCGCCCAGCCCGACCGCTTCCACGATCGGCGGGGTGCCGGCTTCGAACTTGTGCGGCACCGGGGCGTACGTCGAGCGCTCCATGGTGACAGTCTCGATCATCTCGCCGCCGCCCAGGAACGGCGGCAGCTGGTCGAGGACCTCGCGACGGCCCCACAGGACGCCGATGCCGGTGGGCCCGACGCACTTGTGGCCGGTGAAGGCGAGCAGGTCGGCCCCCGAGGAGGCGACGTCGACCGGCAGCTGCGGGGCGGCCTGCGAGGCGTCCACGACCACGAGCGCGCCGACCTCGTGGGCCCGCGCCGCGATGTCGGCGATCGGGTTGATGGTGCCGAGCATGTTGGACACCCAGGTCAGCGAGACGACCTTGGTGCGCTCGGTGATCAGGGCGTCGATGTTCGAGAGGTCGAGCCGCCCGTCGTCGGTCAGTCCGAACCACCGCAGCGTCGCTCCGGTGCGCTCGGTGAGCAGCTGCCAGGGCACGATGTTGGAGTGGTGCTCCATCTCGGTGATGACGACCTCATCACCGGGGCCGACCTGGAACGGCCCGGCCCACGCCAGGGTGTTGGCGACGAGGTTGAGCGCCTCGGAGGCGTTCTTGGTGAAGACGACCTCGTCGCGCGAGGGCGCGTGGAGGAAGGACGCCACCTTGTCGCGCGCGGCCTCGAAGGCCTCGGTCGACTCCGCGCCCAGCTGGTGCATGGCCCGGGCGATGTTGGCGTTGTGCCGCTCGAGGTGGTCGACCATCGTGTCGATGACCACCTGGGGCTTCTGGCTGGTGTTGGCGCTGTCGAGGTAGACCAACGGCAGCCCGCCCGCGAGCGTGCGCTCGAGGATGGGGAAGTCCTTCCTCACAACATCCAGCTCCGGCAACAGGCCTTCGAGGCTCGCGACCATGGTCAGTCTCCCCGCTGGCTGCGGAGTGTCTCGTCAGGCTCGACCTTCGCGCTGCGCGCGAACTCGGGCAGCAGCCCCTCCAGCACGGCCATGATCAGACCGCCGCCGCGCCGACGTACTTCTCGTAGCCGTTGGCCTCGAGCTCCTCGGCCAGCTCCGGACCGCCCGACTCGGCGACCTTGCCGTCGACAAAGACGTGCACGAAGTCCGGCTCGATGTAGCGCAGGATCCGGGTGTAGTGGGTGATCAGCAGGATGCCCTTGCCCTCCTGGGCGCGGAACCGGTTGACGCCGCGGGCGACCACCTTGAGCGCGTCGATGTCGAGGCCGGAGTCGGTCTCGTCGAGGATCGCGACCCGCGGGTTGAGCAGCTCGAGCTGGGCGATCTCGTGGCGCTTCTTCTCACCACCGGAGAAGCCCTCGTTGACCGAGCGCTGGGAGAACGACGCGTCGAGGTCGAGGTCCTCCAGGGCGGTGTTGACCTCCTTGACCCAGGTGCGCAGCTTGGGCGCCTCGCCGTCGATGGCGGTGCGGGCGGTGCGCAGGAAG
>NZ_DASUFR010000040.1:0-9418 GCF_036274455.1 Nocardioides sp.
GGGCAAGTCGACCCGGCGTGGTGCCAAGGACGCCAAGGACTCCGCCAAGGGTTCGCTGTCGCGGGTCGACACGAAGTCGATGCGGAAGGCGGCACGGCGTACTCGCAAGAAGGGCCGGTCGTTCGTCAAGCAGCAGCGCAAGCGGTTCGCCTGACGGTCCGCTAGGCAGCCTGTGTGCAGGCGGCCACTACGCCCACAAGAGCGATGCGCCGCCGGGCGGCGCCAACCTAGGATCGCCGGGCCGCGTCTCGGGGTCGGCCCGCTTCCTAGGAGACCCATGACGCTGCCACGAGGCCACCGAGGCCGCACCTTCGTCGCCCTGATCGCCCTGAGCACCTGCGGCGCGCTCGGTGTCGTCGGCACGCCGCTGGTCGCTGAGGGCGCGCGCGCCGCGACCAGACCGATGCATGTCTCCGCTGCACCGAGCACACGACCGCCCACGACAACGATGCTGAAGAAGGTGCCCGCCCTCCGGGTCGTCCCCAAGCCGGCTCGCGACAGCAAGACGGCGTCCATCGGGTCGGCGGGCGGGCGGATCCGGGTGACCACTCCGTCGCACGTCTCGGCAACCCTGGACATACCCGCAGGTGCGCTCGCCTCGGAGACCACGATCACCGTGACGCCTCTCAAGGCGGTCAAGCGCGTCCCGTTCGCCAAGGGCATCGCCGGAGCCGTCCGGCTCTCGCCCGAGGGTCTCGTCCTGGTCAAGCCGGCGAGGCTCGTGCTGCACCCGCGGCACGCCGTGCGGCGTCAGGTGCAGACAGCGTTCGCCGCCACCGGCGACGGGCATTCCTTCCACATCTATCCGTCCCGCTCCGGCCGGAGGATGACGCTCTCGATCCGGCACTTCTCGGTGTACGGCGAAGGTGCGGCGACTCGGGCGGAGCAGCGCCGCGAGGGCAAGCGGGCGCAGACGAGCCCGGGCGCCGCCGTGGAGCGTGACATGGCGGTCTCGGCATCCGACCGACGTCTCGCGGCCGACCTCGAGGAGCTCGCGCAGCAGGCCTCCGACGAGATCGACGCCGCCATGAGCGACGACTCGAGGGCCGGACACGCGGTGGACCTGACCCTCACGCTGGCCGAGGAGCTCGAGCTGGTCGGCTGGAGCTCAGATGTCCTCGCGCTCGGCGACCAGCTCCCGGGCTCGGTCGGCGGCCACCTCCGCCAGCTGCTGGAGCACATCCGCAGCCTCTTCCCGGACGAGTTGCTCAACCACGCCCTGGCCGCGTCACTCGCGAGGTGTCGCGTCGAGCAGACCCAGGCCTCACGCGACGACGTCCTGTCCGTGCTGGAGCTGCAACGACTCCTCGGCTCGACCAACGCGATCGACCTCAGCATCCTCGACCAGTGCTTCGGCTATGAGCTGGTCTACACCCACGTCAGCTCCGGCTCGGTGCACTACACCTACGACCACAGCGACACGACGTACACCGACACCGGCGACTACAGCGAGTCGCGTGACGTGCGGTTCTCGGCCAGCGCGCCCCTCGCGATCGAACCTGGCGCCACCACGTTCGGTGGCACCGCCGCGCTTCCGTACGCGTCCAGCACGTGGTCCTCGCTCGAGCACAAGCACAGCAACCGGCCGCTCGCCTATCCCGACTTCTGCGACTCGACCATCACCGACACCCTGACTGCTCACGCGGCGGGGACGCTGGTGGCGACCGACTTCGTCCTCGGCCCGGGCGTCAGGGGCAAGGTCAGCCTGGTCGGCCTGTCCGACACCTGGCACCACGACTGGGAGGTCAGCAGCGGACCGTGCGGGTCGGTGGTTCAAGACGGCGTCCAGAACCACGCACTCGAGAGTGTCGCCGTCGAGCACACCAGCGCCGGGGACGGCGTGAAGTACACCTACGACTCGACCACGGGGGACCTGGTGGCCGTCTCGCTCACGATGGCGTCGGGCTGGACCGCCGGCACGGCGCAGCCACTCAGCACCGGTGTCGTCGCGACGAAGTCGGTCTCGGGCGTCGAGCGCGACCTGAACGGCCAGCCCGGCATCCCCTTCACCGACACCTTCCAGATCGTCAAGACCACACGCTGAGCCGTCGGGTCGCGTGACCGGCTCAGGTCCTCAGTGCTTGACCTTCGCGGTCGCCGCGCTGCGCTTCGTGATCGGTTCGTAGCCCGCCTGGGTCCCGGTCACCCGCACGGTGATCCGCTTGCCGGCGTGGGAGGCCTTCAGCTTGAGCTTCTTGCTCTTGGCGCCGGAGATGGCCTTGCCGTTGGCGTACCACTGGTAGCTCAAGACGGTGCCCGGGCCCCAGGAGCCGGCCTTGGCGGTCAGCTTCTTGCCGACCTTCGGGGTGCCCTTGATCTTCGGCTGGGGCGGCGGCGCGAGCGTCCCCGGGGCGACGTTCGGCGTGGTCGCACTGGTGACGGAAACGGTGGGAAGACCGGTCCTGGATCCCGTCACCTTGACGGCGATGACCCGGCCGAGGTGGGTGGCCGTGAGCGGCAGGGACTGTCCGGTCGCGCCCGGGATCGGGGTGCCGTCGGCGTGCCACTGGTAGGAGAGAGCGACCCCGGACGGCGACCACGAACCCGGCACGGCGCTGAGCACCATGCCGACCTTCGCCGTGCCGGAGATGGTCGGCGTCCCGGGAGTGATGACCGAACCCGCGCACCCGGTGCCACCGAGCGGGGTGCTTCCGGTCAGGACGATGCCGGCCCCGTCGAGGGAGACCCGCCAGTCGAAGACGTCACCCGCAGTGGGCGTGTACGCCCCGAAGCTGAGGTGCGACTTCAGGACCTCGTAGGTGTTCGCGGTGTGGCCCGCGCCGTCGGTGGTGGTGTTGTTCAGGGTCTGGACGAAGTCGTTCATGCCGGGTCCGTAGTTGTGCCGGCCGGCGACGAAGCCCGCGGTGTTCGTGTTCAGGCCGTCGAAGCTGTAGTCGACGACCACGATGTCGATCTGCTGACCGTTCTCGGTCCTGCAGTCGAGGTTGATCGTCCAGGTGCCGGACGGCGCGGCCGAGGCCGGTGACGCCCCAAGCAACGCGACTGCCGCAGCGAGCGCCGTGGCGACGGGGACGAGGATGCGCAATCGGGCCACGACAGCTCCCAGGGTCGTCTAGCACGGACAGCGACGAGGAGCGCTCGGCTCCCGGCCGTGATACACGGGGTGACAATCTCGCCCTTGCCGCCGGCCCGTCAAGACTGTCCAGATGGCTCCTGGTGCTCTCGCGCGTCGTTGGCGAACGACTACCAGTCCGCTTCGTTCACCAGCGACACCGACCAGATCGTCACGTTCTTGCGCTCCATCGACGACACCCTCGGCGCGGCCAGCTCGTACGCGACCGCGGTGGGCCTGGATCGCGATGCTGTGGTTCACGACGGGCCTGGCGCTCCTGCTCCGGCCGTACGACGGCGAGCTGCCCTGGCGGTCCGCGTTCCTCGCGGCGGCCGGCGTCGTCAGCGTCGTGTCTGGGGCAGATCGCCTCCTGGGACGCAGCGGCCTATCGCTCCGAGGACATCGACCCGCAGGTCGCCCGCTACGCCTTCGACCTCGGCAACCTGTCGTTCGCGAACGGATGGGTCGCGACCGGCGCGGTGGCGCTGTGCGTCGGTTCGATCATGCTCTCCGGTGCCGCCCTGCCGAGCTGGCTGGGCTGGTGGGCTGTCCTGGCCGGTGCCGGTCAGGTGCTCGCCCGGGCCATCTGGACCACCGACATCGCCTTCGTCCCGTTCACGGCCTTCTGGATCTGGACGGCCGTCGTGTCCGGCCCCCTGCTCACCCGGCGGTTGCTTCGCCACGACCCGGCCTGACCGAAGGCGTGATACTCGCTCCATGCCGGCAGGGTCGGAACGCGATCAAGCGCGATCCTTGCGACGCCTCGAGTCGATGCCGTCGGTGGCATCTGGGCGAGCTCGCCGATGCGGTTGTCGCGTCAGAGTGGTGTATCGCAGGGTGTACACGGCGCGGCCGCTGTCGCTGATCCGCATGTCGATGGTGCCTCGATGCCGCTGTATCTGCCGGTGCCGCGCAGAATCTGGCCGGTAGCCGAGAGTGTGCCACCCCGACCTTCGAGTTCGACGCATGGAACCGCCACACATCGGCGATGCTGAGCGTCTGGTGGACATGAGGGGTATGGAGATGACGCTCGAGGCGGCGGACTTCACCGCCTTCGTGCGGACACATAGCCGATCGCTCTACGGGACGGCGTACCTCTTGACCGGCAACCCCGATGCTGCCGAGGACCTGCTGCAGGACACCCTGGCCGCGCTGTTTCCCAAATGGACGCGGGTTGCCGAGGCCGAGCGGTCCGTCGCCTATGTCCGTCGAGCCCTGGCCAACAGGTTCATTAGTGCGCGCCGCCGGCCATCCGCACGCGACCTGGCGGTGTGGGAGCTGCCGGACGGCCCTGCCGACCTCGACGTGGCAGTGCTCGTGGCTGATCGAAGGCTGCTCTGGCAGCTGCTGCTGACCCTCCCGGAACGGCAACGCGCCGCGCTCGTCCTGCGCTACTTCCACGACCTGCCGGACGCCGAGATCGCGCCGGCGCTCGGATGCCGAGAGGTGACAGTACGAAGTCTCATCAGTCGCGGTCTCGCCACCTTGCGTACACGCGTCAGCGAGACGGAGCGACGAGGAAGTGAGCACCGATGACCGAGACGACCGAACTCGAGCGAGAGCTGCGAGCCGCCCTGTCGGAAGCACACTCCGCCGCGCCAGAGCCGCCCGGATTGGCGGAGCGTCTGGTCGCCGCCGCGACGTCGGGCCCGTCGATCACACCGGGTTCGCGCGTTCGAATGTCTCGCCGATGGTCACGTCCGCTGGCGGCAGCAGTCGCCGTGCTGGCACTAGCCGTGGGCATCGACGCCATCGTCACCTCCCAACGCGACGACGACTCACAGCCGGCCACCACGAACCCCGGGCTGACTACGCCGTTGATCGCGCCCGAGTCACTGCTGGACGTCCGCAAGCTCGGCTTCCACGTCGCACCAGTGCACGGCATCGAGGTGTCTGACTCCTGGGGCATCGACAGCGACGCGCAATGGACGGACGTCTTCGTGGGCGATGATGCGCGCTGGGCGGTCGTGAAGGTGTACTACCAGGGCAGGTCCCCCAAGCCACCGACCGGAACGAGCGAGGACGTCACCGTCAACGGGCTGCCGGGCACCTACACAGAGAAGGTCAGGTCGGGCCTCTACACAGCCCGACTCATCTGGCGGTACGCACCGGACTCGTGGGCCGAAGTCGGGATAAGCGGAGACGGGGTGCCACCGCCGGATCTGCGTCAGCAGTACCTCACGGTGGCGGAGGCCGTTCAGTCCGGCGGCCAGGCCCTGCTTCTCCCGGTCCGCTTCGACTCGGCGCCCGCATCACTGCCGTTGATCTCGAAGGCGGACCGCGTCACCGGCGAATCGAGCGGCGAGTGGACGATCCATGTGTGGGTCGACGACGTCATGGTCTCGGTCTCCAACGCCGTGGACCTGAGCGAGTGCGTCGGCGACGACGGGGAGCCCCAGACCGCAGAGTTCACCTACCGAGGCCACCGCGGCTGTGTGGTCCCGACCGGTGGCCAAGAGCGAGTAGTGCTTCACCTCGACGGGGTCGATGTCACCTACGACTTCGACCCGAGCCGTAACCGGCCCCTCGAGGACATCAAGCAACTGCTCGACGGCGTGACGGTCGTCCCCCCCTCTTACCACCGGACGGCATGGTTCGACCTGAAAACCGCTCTGGGCGGCTGAGCACCAGCTCCCTCGAGGGAGAGGCAGAGAACCCTCCGGGTCCACCGAGGGAAGGAACCCTTCCTGATGCGCGGCTGGCGTCGGGACCATGCTCCCATCGCGCCCGATGGAGGGCCTTCGGTGATCGCTATCGAAGAGTGCTCGAGCCGTGGTACACACAACCCGACCTCGACCCAGACCTCGCGACAACATCCGGTCTATGCCGCCGCCCGGGCGGAGCCCGACCGCCCTCCGGGCGGAGCCGGCGACCGCTAACGGCCGCAGGCCCGGCGCCGCGGAGCGCCGGGCCTGATTGTTGCGAAGTACGTGCCGCGATTTCCGCGAACACTTCGTTGTTCTTGTGTGGTTGTTGTGTGTGTGTGTGTGGAGCTGGCGGGAATCGAACCCGCGTCCTCGAGCGCCGAACCAGGTCTTCTCCGGGTGCAGTCTGCGATGGCGTTTTCTCGGCCCCGGCGCTCGCTCAGACACGTCGCCGACAGGCCCAGTCAGGTTTGAGTCCTGGTCACCCCTCCTGACTGGAGGTGAGCAGCAAGTCTCCTAGATGACGCCAGGGTCCGGGCCGGAGACGGATACCCGGTCTGACGCTTCGATCACCGCTCAGGCGGCGAGAGCGAAGGAACTGCGCTTAGCGTTGGCAGTTGTGGTTTCCAGCGGTCGTTTACGAGATGTCGCTGGCTCCTCGACCCGCTTCCCCTGGAACTAGCGTCCCAAGTCGAAACCGATCAGCCCCTCTTGAGTTGTGACTCCATCCTAGGTGGTGAACCGCGGCCGGCCCCACGGGATTCCCGGTCGGTGTCATCCTGAGCAGAGCCTGTGGCGAGGTAATGGTCATGAGCGAGGTGTCCCGGACGGAGGTCGCGGCGCCGCAGCGCGCCCTGAGCGCCGCGCGCCGGGGCAGCTTCGAGGAGTTCTACACCGCCGAGCTCCCCCGGCTGGTCGCGCTCGCCCGCGGGCTGGCGCCGGCCCACCTCGCCGAGGACGTTGCCCAGGAGGCGATGCTGGTGGCCTACCGGCGTTGGCGCGAGGTGTCCGAGCTGGAGCGCCCGGACCTTTGGATACGCCGGACCTGCGCCAACCTCGCCGTCTCCCAGTTCCGCCGCCGCCTGGTCGAGCTCCGCGGCGTCGCTCGGCTCGCCGGCCGCCGCCAGCCAGCCGTCGAGCTCAGCGACTCCAGCGAGGACTTCTGGTCCGCGGTCCGCGCGCTCCCCCAGCGACAGGCGCAGGCCGCCGCGCTGCGCTTCGTCTACGACATGCCGCTCGCCGAGATCGCGGCCACCCTCGGCGCCACCGAGGGCACGGTGAAGCAGCACCTCAGCCGGGCCCGCAAGGCACTCGCGACCACGCTCGGCGCCACCACCGGCACCACGACCGGGGAGGTGGAGGACCGATGACCGACCTCGACACGCTGGCCCGCGCCGCCGCCACCGAGCTGCTGGACCGCACCACCCCGGACGTGAGCGGCCGGTACGCCGAGCTCAGGCGCGTCCGCGCCCGCCGTACCGCTGCCAAGCTGGTCGGCGTCGTCGCCGCCGTCGCGGTCGCGGCCGGTGGCTGGCGGCTCGCCGCCGGCGGCGACGGCCGGGTCGAGCCGGCACCGCCGCCCAGCGGGGTGCACAACGGCGACCTGATCGGCATCGACTGGGACGCGCCGGGAGATATGCGCTGGTGGACCCTGATCGAGGGTGAGGGCCCGGCACCGTCCCGGCCGGACGACCTCGGGCGCTACGCGAGGGTGCGGTTCACACCGGACGGGTCCTCGTTGCTCTACCCGGACAGGGAGGGACGGGTGGTCGCGACCCGGCTGCGGGACGGTCATCGAGAGGTGCTGGCGGACTGTCCCGAGCCGGACTACTGCGAGGCGAGCCTGTCCCCGGACGGTCGCGTCGTCGCGATCTCGGACCATGGAGGAGTCCGCCTCCAGCGCGTGGGCGCGACGAGGTCCGAGCTGTTGAGCATCGACGGTGCGGACTTCACGGCCTCGCCCAGCTGGTCCTCCGACGGCACGGAGATCGCGTTCTCCACCGAGGACGGTGTCTTCGTGGCGGCCGCTGACGGCAGCAGCGTGCGCGCCGTTCACCTCTTTGCACAGCGCGGGTGGTACTACGTGCCGGTGAGCTGGTCACCGGACGGTTCGCGCATCGCCTTCTTCGACCTGGAGAGGTGGGGTGACAAGGCGACGGGCGGCAACTTGTACCGCTACAACGTGGAGTTCACCGCCATGACCGCCCGGCCCGACGGAAGCGACCCGCGCGTGCTGCACCGGGCCGGGCGTTGCTTCTGCACCAAGGCTCCCCAACCGGCGCTGGCCTGGAGCCCGGACAGCAGCCTGGTCGCCGTGTCCACCACCCTGAGGGCACAGCCGGGGGCATACGTCGTCCAGCCCGACGGCACCGGGTGGCACCAGGTCGGCAGCGGCTACTACGACGCGTTCGCCTGGCAGCCGGTCATCGACTGAGGCCGAACAGCCCGACGCCGTTCTCCCAGCAGACCGCGCGCAGCCAGTCGTCACCGAGGTCCAGGCGGGCCAGCCCCTCGAGCTGGTGGACGTAGGGATAGGGGATGGTCGGGAAGTCGGTGCCGAGCAGGATCTTGGGCTGCAGGTCGGCCAGGTGAGGCACCAGCCACTCCGGGTAGGGCATGCCGAAGAAGTCGGTGAACACCATGGTGGTGTCGAGCCGCACCCGCTCGTGCTCCTCGGCCAGCCGCAGGAAGCGGACCACCTCTGGCGCGCCCATGTGCGCCACGATGATCGGCAGCCGCGGGTGCCTCGCGAGCAGCCGCTGCATCGAGTCCGGCCCCGTGAACTGGTTGCCGACGGGACCGGACCCGGCGTGAACGATGACCGGGACATCGGCGTCCTCGAGCACGCCCCACACGTCGTCGAGGAGCGGGTCGTCGAGGTGGAACTCCCCCACCTGCAGGTGCAGCTTGAAGACCTCGACGCCGTCGCGCACCAGCGTCTCGACGTACGACGTCACGCCCTCCTCGGGGAAGAACGTCGCGGACCAGAGCACGTCGGGGTAGGACTCGGCGAAGGTGCGCGACCACTCGTTGAGGTACGCCGCCACGCCCGGCTTGTGGGCGTAGGGCAGCGTCGAGAAGCGGCGCACGCCCATCTCGCGGAGCAGTGCGACGCGGTCCTCGTGGGAGGCGCGGTAGCGGATCGGCCACTCGCGGCCGATCTTGGGGCCGGCATTGTCGAAGACGTGCCAGACCGCCTTCTGGATGTTGGGCGGCAGGAAGTGCACGTGCACATCGAAGAGCCCGGGCAGCCCGAGCCCCTCCCAGAAGGTGCGCACCGCAGCGACGTCCTCGCTCCGGTCGGGTGCCTCCGCTGTGGTGGTCTCGACGGGCTCGACCCGGGGGGGTTCAGTCATCCCGTCCCTTCAGGCGGCGACCCACCGCCTGCTCGGTCTCCCGGTTGGCCTGGCGCTCGGCGAGCGCGTGCCGCTTGTCCCACGACTTCTTGCCGCGGGCCAGCGCGATCTCGACCTTGGCCCGGCCGTTGAGGAAGTAGAGCGAGAGCGGCACGACGGTGAACCCCTTCTCGTTGACCCGCCGCTCGATCTTGTCGAGCTCGTCGCGGTTGAGCAGGAGCTTGCGCTTGCGCCGGGCCGAGTGGTTGGTCCAGGTGCCCTGGGAGTACTCCGGGATGTGCACGCCGTGCAGCCACGCCTCGCCGCCCTCGATGTCCACGAACCCGTCGACCAGCGACGCCCGG
>NZ_DASUFR010000041.1:0-17472 GCF_036274455.1 Nocardioides sp.
ATGACCGGCCACCTGCTCGGGGCGGCCGGGGCGCTGGAGTCGATGGCCACCGTCCTCGCCCTGCACCACCGGGTCGTGCCGCCGACGATCAACCTCGAGGACCCCGAGGACGTCGGGCTCGACATCGCCACCGAGAAGCGCGAGCTGCGGGACGGGCCGATCGCCGCCCTGAACAACTCCTTCGGCTTCGGCGGCCACAACGTCGCCATCGCCTTCCGCAGCGTCTGACGCGGCGACCCCGGCGCAGCACCGCAACCCACCAGGAGCATCCATGAGCACAGCCACCGCCCCCGCCAAGCCGGCGAAGCTGCCCCGCGAGGAGGACCCGCGGAACCCGAACTACCGGCTCACCGCGCTGTTCGACGAGGGCACCCTCGAGCTCATCACCGAGGACGACGGAAGCGGCATGCTGGCCGCGGTCGGCAAGGTGAACGGCACCCACGCCGTCGCGTACTGCTCGGACGCCACGGTGATGGGCGGAGCGATGGGCGAGGTCGGCTGCAAGGTCGTCGTGCACGCCTACGAGCGGGCCATGACCGACCAGGCGCCGATCATCGGGCTGTGGCACTCCGGCGGCGCCCGCCTCGCCGAAGGGGTCGCCTCCCTCGACGCGGTGGGACAGATCTTCCACGCGATGACGCAGGCGTCCGGCAAGATCCCGCAGATCTCGGTGGTGCTCGGCCCGGCCGCCGGCGGCGCGGCGTACGGCCCCGCGCTGACCGACGTCGTGATCCTCGGGCCGGACGGCCGGATCTTCGTGACCGGCCCGGACGTGGTGCGCTCGGTGACCGGTGAGGACGTCGACATGCTGCGGCTGGGCGGGCCCGAGCCGCACGGCCGCCGCTCCGGTGTGGTGCACATCCTCACCGAGAGCGAGCGGGAGGCTCTGGAGCGGGCCCGGGTCGTGGCGACCCTGCTGGGCGCCCAGTCGACCCTGGACGTGGACGCCGTGCGCGACGTCGACCTGTCGCAGATGCTGCCGGAGTCGAAGAAGCGCGCCTACGACGTGCACCCGCTGGTGGAGGCGATCCTCGACGAGGGCACCACGCAGGAGCTGCACGCCAAGTGGGCGCCCAACATCGTCACCACCCTCGGCCGGCTCGGCGGCCGCACGGTCGGCGTGATCGCGAACAACCCGCTGCGGCTCGGTGGCTGCCTGGACTCGCTGTCGGCGGAGAAGGCGGCCCGGTTCGTGCGCATGTGCGACGCGTTCGGGGTGCCGCTGCTGGTGCTGGTCGACGTGCCCGGCTACCTTCCCGGCGTCGGCCAGGAGTGGGACGGCGTGGTACGCCGCGGCGCCAAGCTGCTGCACGCGTTCAGCGAGAGCGTCGTGCCCCGGGTGACGCTGGTGACGCGGAAGACCTACGGCGGCGCCTACATCGCGATGAACGCCCGCTCGCTCGGCGCCACCAAGGTGTTCGCGTGGCCGGGCGCGGAGGTCGCGGTGATGGGCGCGGTCGCCGCGATCCGGATCCTGCACCGCCGCAAGCTCCTGGAGGTCTCCCCCGACATCCGGCCGAAGGTGGAGGCCGACCTCGCCGCCGAGCACGAGCGGATCGCCGGCGGCGTGGACCGCGCGGTCGAGATCGGTGTGGTCGACGAGGTCATCGAGCCGGTCCGGACCCGTTCGGCGATCGCGCGAGCCATCGACGAGGCGGTGCAGACCGTGGGCGTGCGCAAGGGACAGCACGGCAACATCCCGCTGTGACGTAACCGCCCTCCGAGGGTCTCGTTGGACCCTGAGACGGTCGTCACAGGGAGGAAGTCGTGCTCCGAAGCGTCCTCGGCGTCACCGCCGCAGCGCTGGTGTTCACGCTCGGCTCGGGGCCGGCGCCCGCAGCCTCCGCGCCTGCGCCCACGAAGCCCCGGCCCGACCCGCTCGCCGGGGTACCCATGCACCCCGAGTGGGGCTCGGTGACCGGGACGCCGGGGATCCTCAGGCGGGGCTGCCACACCTACACCTTCAGCTATACGGTCACCCCGCCCGAGGGGGTCTGGGCCCTCGAGGTCTTCATCATCGGCCCCGGCTTCAAGAACGTCGCCGGGGCGGCCTTCCTCGACGGCTACGACCCCGACTCCGGCACCGGGAGCTACAAGCTGTGCCGGCCCACGGCCCGCTACGGCAGGTTCCAGATCGAGGCCAAGGTCTCCGTCGACGACGGCGCCGGCCACATCGTCGAGGGCCGGACTGCCACCGACCACTACCGCCTCCGCCGCCCGCACCACCGCTGACGCCGACTCGGCGGGTGGGGACCGTCTAGACGACCTGGTGGAGCCAGCGGACCGGGGCGCCCTCACCGGCGTGACGGAAGGGCTCGAGCTCGTCGTCCCAGGGCTTGCCGAGCAGCTTGTCGATCTCGGTGAGGAGCGTGGTGTCGCCGAGCGCGGCCTTGACCACCGCGGCCTTGAGCCGGTCCTCGGGGATCATGATGTCGCCGTGCAGGCCGGTCACGGCGTGGAAGACGCCGAGCTCAGGGGTGTAGGAGTAGCGCGACCCCTCGGTGGAGGACGTCGGCTCCTCGGTCACCTCGAAGCGGAGGTGGTTCCACCCGCGCAGAGCCGAGGCGATGGCCGCCGCCGAGCCGCTCTCACCGCTCCAGGACAGCTCGGTGCGGTAGGTGCCCGACTGCGCGGGCTGCGGGATCCAGGCGGGGTTGACGGCCGAGCCGAGCACGCCGCCGACCGCCCACTCGATGTGGGGGCACAGCGCTGAGGGCGCCGAGTGGACGAAGAGCACACCACGAGTGGGGCTCTTGACCTCGGGGCCGAGCATCATGCGGGGTCCGTACATCGGTGTCTCCTTCATCCCTCGGCGCGAGCTGCGCCTTCCCCAGCGGGCTCGCCTCGGGATGTGGAACGCCGTACGAACGACAGCGGTGTAGTTGTGCGGCCATTGTGACGTATGGGACGGGTGTACACCAGCAGCGGTCTGGATGAGTTTCGTCGCGGCGGCCGCTCATCGGTCCTTGCGGCAGGGCTGGATCGCCCGCAGCAGCGTCTGCTTGTCGAGGTGCCGGCCGTTGAGCTGGGCCGGTGTGAGCTCGTGCACCAGCCGGTCCGCACCGCAGCGGGCGACCCCGACATCGAGGCCGGCCTTGAGCAGCTGGAGCGACAGGTAGGTGCGGGTCAGAGCGAGCCTCAGCGCGCCCTGCGACCTGCCCGACGCGACCTTGGGCGCGCCCTTCCCCGGGTCGCAGGAGTGGAAGACCAGGGTCTGGTCCTGCTTGGACACGCCGGCCGACTTCTTCGGTCCCTTGGCCACCCACGTCCTGAGCGCGCTGTTCATCTGGGCGAGGTCCGCCGGGGTGTCGCCGCGGTAGCCGACGCTCACGCAGCTGACGCCATCCTGCTGGTACGCCGCGTAGGAGTCGCCTCCCCACCCGTCGACGGCGGTCAGCGCCTGCGCGGCGGGCAGCCGCTCGGAGAGCACCATCAGCCAGGAGATGGCGCCGAAGGAGCCTTCGTCGAACGCCTTGGCGCCGCTGGGCACCTCCGGCTCCGGCACGGTCAGCACGCCCTGGTGGTCGGCCAGCATCGTCCAGGGGTCGAGCTGCTGCTCGTCGGTCCTGGGCGGCGAGCGGAAGAGGCCGTCGACCGCACCGTCACCACCCTGCTGCACGGCCACGGCGAGCAGTGCCTGCCCGAGGTCATACGGCGCAGCCATCATGGTCACCAACACCTCGGGGATGTTCTTGGCGCGTTTCTCGAAACCCTTCTGCCCCTTCTTCTGCTCCTTGTCGAGCGCGGCCCGCTCACTCCCGGAGAGCTGGTCCCGCCAGAGTCCCTCGATCCGCCGGGCGTCGCCCTCGACCAGCGCGCCGAAGCCCTGGGCGGCCGACGAGGCGTTCGCGTCGTCGGACCTGTCCAGCTCGGCGAAGCGCTGGCCGAGGTCGAGGTTCTGGTCCTGCACGGCGTGGGTCAGCTCGTGCACGATCGTCGACTCGACTGCCGGGGTGATCTCGGTCCCTCGGATGCGGAGCCGCTCGTCGTCGTAGGAGTAGAACCCGATGACCCCCGTGCCGCGCAGCTCGTTCTGCTCGTCGAACAGGTCGACGTCACCATCGACGAGACCGAGCGCGCGCAGCGTGCCGGCGTACTGGTCGAGCTTCTCGAGGTCGTCGTCGCTGAGCTCGTCGCGGTCGGCCGTCACCTGCTTCTCGAACGCGGCATCGGACAGGAAGTCGACGTACACCGGGTGCTTGAAGGTCAGCCCGCGCTTCTTCTCGACGAAGTCGACGTACTTCTGCACCCGCGGGTCCCAGGTCGAGGGGTGCGGAGGCCCGGACGGACCGGAGCGGTAGTGCGCGACCCCCACGACCGCCGACGCGGCCGCGACGACGGCGAGCGCGACCACGACGTAGGGCCACCGGCGCCGCGGTGGCGGATCCGGCGTGAGAAGTGCATCGAGGAGCTCGGCCTGACGCGTCAAGGCCCCGTGGACGTCAGTCACCACCTGAGCGTAGGGTCGCGCCCCGCGCCCGTTCCGGTTAAACCGGGAAGCCTGACCGATCGGTCCTCGGTGACTAGTCCCTCACGACGCGGCCCCTCACGAACCGGGCCGCGAGCGCGGCCGGCGCGACCGGCGCGGGCCGAGCTCCATCAGTGTGGAGATGACCTCCTCGGCGATCCCGAGGCCACCGAGGTGGCTCTCTCCGTCGATCGTCGTGAGAGTCGCGTCGGGCAGCCGGGCCACGAAGTGCTGTCCGTGGCGGTGCGGCACGATGTGGTCCTCGTCGCCGTGCCACCACCGCACCGGGACCGAGACGTCGGCGGCGGTGAAGCCCCAATGGCGGGTGAACAGCAGCAGGTCGTTGAGCGGCGCCGAGGTCTGGAGCCTGCTCCCGTTGAGCAGGTCGTCGAGGAACATCGCCTTGAACTCCGGCCGCGAGAGGAGGTTCTTGTCCCCGGGCGGCTGCGCCGCGGCGTAGAGGTCGAGCGCGCGCCCGGCCAGCGGCCGGACCAGCCGGATCCCCTGGGTGAGGACCACGCCCAGCGGCACCCGGCCGACCTGCAGCAGCGGGGCCAGCCGGACCGCGAGCGCAATCGCTCCGCCGTCGACGGCGTCCGGGCCGCGGGTCGGTACGACGCCACCGAGGACGCCCACCCCGTGCACCCGTTCGGGCAGGTTGGCGCCGGCGGCCAGCGCGTAGGGGCCGCCGCCGGAGAGGCCGACCAGCCGGCAGGTGTCGATGCCCAGCGCGTCCAGCAGGAGCTCGAGGTCGCCGGTCCAGTCACCGACCCGGTCGTAGAGCCACGGGCTGGACCACCCGATCCCCGGCCGGTCCACCCCGATGATGCGCAGGCCGTGGGTCTCGGCGTACGCCCGCGCCTCGACCGGGATCTGGCGGCGGGCCCCCGGGGTGCCATGCATCCACACGATCGCCGCGCCCCGCGGCGAGCCGTACTCCGCGAAGCTGAGCCGGCGGCCGTCGCGGACCGCGACGGTCCCTTCGAGCGCCGGCCGTGCGATGTCGTGCACGGTCGAAGTCTCCCAGAGCGGCGGTTGTCGTCGACCCGGCTGTGACGGGCGACTCAGGACACGCGAGGCAGGTGCACCATCGTGGGGTCGACCACGTTGGCCGGGTCGAACAGCGCGCCGAGCAGCCGACCGTCGCCGACCACCCGCGGTCCGTCGACCAGCTCGACCGCGATGACCGTGATGTTGTCGCGGCCCCCGGCCTCGAGCGCGAGCCGGGTCAGCGTGGCCACGGCGTCGTCGCAGTCCTCGCCGGCCAGCGCCTCTGCGATTCGGTCATCGGGGACCAGGTCGGTGAGGCCGTCGCTGGCCAGCAGCAGCCGGTCCCCGACCCGGGCGTCGAGGCGGACGACGTCCATGCCGCCGCCCTCGGGGTCGCCGTCGACCGAGCGCAGGACCACGTTGCGCCACGGGTGCGAGGCCCGGTCGTCCGGGGTCAGCCCGCCGGCGTCGACGAGGTGCTGGACGTAGGTGTGGTCCCGGGTGATCTGCCACAGGTCGCCGTCGCGGAACAGGTAGCCGCGGGAGTCGCCGACATGTCCGAGTGCGACGCTGCGGCCATCGGTCACCACCATCGTGAGCGTCGTGGCCATGCCCAGCCGGTCGAGGTCCTGCTGCACGCCCATCCGCACCCCGGCGGCGGCCGCGGCGTGGGCGTCGGCCAGCACCAGCTCGGGCGGGTCGCCGAACCGGGCCAGGGCGACCGCGCTCGCGGCGTAGGCCGCGGTCGCGGACGCGATCTCACCAGCGGCCGCCCCACCGACTCCGTCGGCGACGATCGCGGCGTAGGGGCCGACGAACCCGGAGTCCTCGTTGTGCGTGCGCACCCGGCCGACGTCACTCACGCCTGCCCCCGAGAAGCGCAGCACGATGACTCCTTCCGGAGGCACGCCGTCCGAGATGGGCGTGAAGGTCCCAGCAGTAGACCCCGAAGTCACGAGGACCGTCAATGACCCCGTCGGCCACCGCGTCCTAGCCTGCCGCACATGACGTCGCTCACCCCACGACCGCCGGAGGGGGGCCGGCTCTCGGTGGCGCCTTCTCGTCGCGGCTGGCGGATCACGGCGTACGTCGGGCTGCTGCTGGCGGTGCTCGCGGTGCTGGCGTGGGTCAGCACTCACCCGAAGGCCCTCCCCACGACCACCACCCGCGTGCAGGCCGAGACGCCGGTCGGAGAGCCGGTGTACCTCGGCGTCTTCGGCACCCCGGCAGACTTCGACCGCACCCTGCACGTCTCAGGGGTCAGGGTGTTCGCGAGCTCGACCACCGACGTCAGCATCGTGCCGCACCTGTGCCACGGCGGGTCGGTGAGCGCGACCACGACACCGGAGACCTTCTGCCGAGAGTTCGGCGCGACCGAGGGCGCGACGATGAAGGCCGGCGACGAGGTCGTCCTCGAGGTGGCGGGCACTGCACCCGGCGTGGTCGCGATCGACCGCGTCCGGGTCGTCTACCGCGACGGGCTGCAGTGGGCCACCCAGGACGCCGGCGCCCCGTCGCAGGTCACCATCCTGGCGCGCTAGTGGCGCCCGGCCGACTTCTCGAGGGCGGCGGCGCGCTCCGCCGAGTCGGTGAACTCCTCGGCATCGATCGCGTGGGCGCGGTGGAACCACGCCAGTGCGTCTTCGGTGCGGCCAGCCTCCTCGAGCGCGTCGGCGTAGGCGTAGCGCAGCCGCACCACCCACGGGTCGCGCGACTTCGAGGTGAGCGGAGCCTGCTCGAGGACGCGCAGCGCGGCGTCGACCTGGCCCAGGTCGCGACGGGCTCCCGCCTCGACGATCGTCATCTCGGCCTTCAGCGCCGGCGGGAACGACGCGACCGACGGGCTCCGGGCCAGCTTCAGGGCCTGGTCGGGCTGGCCCAGCGCGCGGTGGCAGTCGGCCATGATCGGGAGGTAGGCCGTCGCGCCGTTCATCCGCTTGGCCGCCCGCAGGTCGGCCAGCGCCTCGGCATAGTGGCCCGCGGCGTACGCCGCCTCGCCCGCGGCCTCGCGCACCACGGCGAGCCGGGGGGCCCGGGCCCTCGCGGCCAGCGCGTGCCGGTAGGCCAGCTCGGGGTCCTGGTCGATGAACAGCCCGGCCGCGGCCAGGTGGCGGGCGACCCTGGCGGCCAGCTTCTCGGGCAGCCCCTTGAGCTGTGCGCTCACCGAGCGGTCGAGCTCGGCGCCGGTGATGCCATCGGGGAGGTCCGGACCGTCGTACTCCGCCTGCTCCTTGGAGCGCGCCGGCTGCTCGGGACGCTTCCGGGTCGCGCCCGGGGGGGCCCCACGCCGGTCCTGCGGCCGCCCGGCTCGCTGGGGAGCCCCGCTGCGAGCACCTTTCGCCGCACCCGTGCCGGCGCCATTGCCGGCGCCATTGCCAGCGCCCTTGCCAGCGCCCTTGCCAGCGCCCTTGGCCGGTCGCTTCGGCACCGCCTTCGACCCGCGCTTGGTGGAGGGCGTCTTGCCGGCGGAGCGCTGGGGACGGCGGTTCTCGGGCACGGTGGTCAAGCCTACGGGGCGGGCTGCCCCGGGCTCACACCGGCGAAGTTCTTCTTCCCCCGCCGCAGCACGAGGACCCGGCCGCCGAGGAAGTCGGCGTCGGTCGGCACGTAGTCGGGGTCGTCGACCCGCTCGTTGTTGAGGTAGGCGCCACCCTCGGCGAACGCCCGGCGGGCCTCGCTGCGGCTCTGCACCAGCCCGGACTCGACGAACAGGTCGGTGAGGGTCTTCCCCGCAGCACCGGCCACCAGCGGACGAGCGGTCTCCAGCGCATGGACGAGCACCCCGGCATCGACGTCGCCCAGCGGCTCGCCGCCGAACAGCGCCGCCGAGGCCTCCTCGATCCGGCGCGTCTCGTCGGCGCCATGCACGAGCGAGGTCACCTCGGCGGCCAGCCGTCGCTGGGCCGCGCGGAGGAACGGCTTCTCGGAATGCTCGGCCTCGAGTGCCTCGATCTCCTCCCGCGAGAGGAAGGTGAACACCCGGAGCAGCCCACCCACCTCGGCGTCGCCCTGGTTGAGCCAGAACTGGTAGAAGGCGTAGGGGGACATCATCT
Organism: Nocardioides sp.; assembly: GCF_036274455.1. Classification (GTDB taxonomy): domain Bacteria; phylum Actinomycetota; class Actinomycetes; order Propionibacteriales; family Nocardioidaceae; genus Nocardioides. Next base: position 8,512 of record NZ_DASUFR010000041.1, read on the forward strand.
CCGGGTCGAGCCAGAGCGCGCCGCCCTCCGTCTTGCCGTACTTCGTGCCGTCGGCCTTGGTGATCAGGGGCGTCGCGAACGCGTGCGCGTGACCTCCGTCGGCACGGCGGATCAGCTCGACGCCGCCGGTGAGGTTTCCCCACTGGTCGGAGCCGCCGAACTGCAGCACCACCCCGTGCTCGCGGTAGAGGTTGAGGAAGTCCATCGACTGCAGCAGGACGTAGGAGAACTCCGTGTAACTGATGCCGGCCTCGAGCCGGCTCCGCACCACGTCGCGGGCGAGCATCCGGTTGACCGGGAAGTGCTTGCCGATGTCGCGGAGGAAGTCGATGGTCGAGAGGTTCTCGGTCCAGTCGAGGTTGTTGACCATCGTGGCGGCGTTCTCGCCCTCGAAGGTGAGGAACGGCTCGATCTGGCGGCGCACCCGCTCCACCCAGTCCTTGACGGTCTCGGCGGAGTGGAGGACCCGCTCACCGGACTCCTTCGGGTCGCCGATCATCCCGGTGGCCCCGCCCACGAGGACGTAGGGCGTGTGACCCGCGCGCTGCAGCCGCATCGCGGTCACGATCTGCACCAGGTTGCCCATGTGCAGGCTCGGTGCGGTCGGGTCGAAGCCCACGTAGAAGCGGACGCTCCCCGCCGTCAGGACCTCGCGCAACGCGTCGCGGTCCGTCGAGTGCGCGACGAGGCCGCGCCACTCGAGGTCGTCGAGCAGGTGTGGATCTGTGGGCACGGTCTCAATCCTCGCCCATCGGCCACTGCCGGAGCGAACCGGCAATGCGGGTACTCCGTAGTGTGGAGGGCTGCGAGAGGACGCAGGGACGCGGAGTGGGATGACGCAGATCGCAGGCAGGTACACGCTCGAGGTCGAGATCGGCCGCGGCGGCATGGGCGCCGTGTGGCGCGGTCGCGACGACGTCCTCGGACGCACCGTCGCCCTCAAGCGGATCGGTGCGGCGCCCGGCGGCATCACCCCGGACGCGATCCGCGCCGAGCGGGAGGCGAAGCTCGCAGCCAAGCTCAACCACGCCAACGTGGTGGCGGTCTTCGACCTCGTCGAGGAGGTCGCCGGCGGACTGAGCCAACAGTGGCTCGTGATGGAGTACGTCGAGGGCACCGACCTCGCGGAGCTGATCCGCACCCGCGGCCGGCTCGGGCCCGACGAGTCGGCCCACATCCTGACCCAGGTCGCGAGCGCCCTCGCCGCCGCACACGGCGCCGGCATCGTGCACCGGGACGTGAAGCCCTCCAACATCCTGGTCGCTCCCGACGGGCAGGTGAAGCTCTCCGACTTCGGCATCGCCCGGACCGACGCCGACCCGACCCTGACCCAGACCGGCCTGGTCACCGGCTCACCGGCCTACCTCTCCCCCGAGGTGGCGTCGGGCCAGCAGGCCACCCAGGCCAGCGACGTCTGGTCGTGGGGCGCGACGCTGTTCCACGCGCTGGAGGGCCGGCCGCCGTACCAGATCGGCGACAATCTGATCGGTGGGCTCTACCGCATCGTGCACGAGGAGCCACCCCGGACGGCCGCGGCCGGCTGGCTGGCGCCGGTGCTCACGGCCACGATGACGCGAGACGCCGGTCAGCGGTGGCCGATGACGCGGGTCCACGAGTTCCTCGAGCGCGGACCGGGAGCGCAGCACCCCGACGTCGCGGTGATGGGCGGACTGGCCGACATCGGGTTCGGCGACCCCGTCCGCACCCGGTCCTACGACGACGTCGGGAGCACGCAGGTCCTGCCCGCGTCGCCGACCACGACCGCGCCTCCCGCACCTCCCACACCGCCAGCCGGGCCGCACGCGGGAGGGGACCCCGAGTCGTCCCGCCGGCCCTGGCCGCTCGTCGCCGGTGCCGCGGTGGTCGTGGTCGTCGCGATGGTGATCGCCTTCGCCATCGGTCTGCACGACGGCGGGAGCGGCAACGGGTCCAGCGGCCCGCGCGGTCCGTCGGCGAGCACGGACGGGACGAGCAGCCCCCCGAGCTCAGCCTCGGCAGGCCCGACCGCGGACGGGATGACGTCGTTCATCCGTGACTACATCGACACGGCGGTCTCCGACCCGGCGTCGGCCTTCCAGATGCTCACTCCCGACTACCAGCAGGCGAGCCACGGCTTCCAGGGCTACGAAGGCTTCTGGGGCGAGGTCCGCAACGCGAAGATCATCTCCATCTCCGCCGACCCCGACGCGCTCGAGGTCAGCTATCGCTATCGGTACGTCCGGCCGGGTGGCACGACGGTCGAGGACGTTCGGCTGAAGCTGGCCTACGAGGACGGGAGGTACCTGATCGCCGGAGAGCAGTGACTCATCCTTTGGGGTGAGGACCGACCTGCGCCAGCCACAGAATCACCCCTGCGGGTGAGGCTTTCCTGGGGAGCCACCGCTGAACTGCGCCTACATTCACTTCATCATGAATAAGGCGGCACATTCTCGGGGAAATACGTCGCCCCTCGCCGTCGGCGTCTACGACGAGCCCGAGCTCATTGTCTGCGGGGTGGACCACATGCTGGCCCGCTCCGGGCCGCCCCGTGCTGAGGTCGTCACGATCGCCCCCGACGGCGGGCTGGAGGGCATCGACGTCGACGTGCTGCTCTGCGACCCGGTCGGCCGGGGGGTGCAGATCGAGGACTACCTCGCGGTGATCGCGGCGCTGACCGCGGCCCCCATCCTGGTCTTCACGTGGAGCAGCAGCCCGTCGAGCGCCCGCCGGTCGCTGGCCGCAGGGGCCTGCGGTTTCCTCTCGAAGAGCACGAGCTCGGCCGACCTCGTCGCCGCGGTCGAGGCGGTGTGGCGCGGGGAGACCGTCGCTCCGGCGGCCGAGCTGGTCACCACCCCGATCGGCCGGGCCGGCCTGAGCGCGCGCGAGACAGAGGTGCTCGAGCTGATCTGCCACGGCTTGAGCAACCTCGAGATCGCCGAGCGGCTCTTCGTCAGCGTCAACTCGGTCAAGACCTACGTCCGGCAGATCTACCAGAAGATCGGCGTCGCGCGGCGCGCCCAGGCCGTCGCCTGGGGTCTCGCCAACGGGTTCTAGACCCGGGGCGGGTGCTGCTCGTCACCGCTCGGCTGCTGGCTCTCGTCGAGGGAGCCGAGGTTGCCCACGATCGCGGCGACCGGCGGTATCACCGCGGCGACCACGCTCATCACCACCGCCGCGGTGGTCGACCACAGCCGCACCACGTTCCACGCGAGCAGGATCAGCAGCAGACAGCCGCCCATGAGCGCGAAGTACGCGCGGCGACGGCTGGAGCCCTGCATCCGTCCCACCGTACGACGGCGAGCTGAGCGCATCGGGGCCCGCGATCACCAGCGGTTGGTCAGCTTGACGATCGCGTAGACCACCAGTGATCCGCCGGCCACCACGACGAGCACGATCACCAGCCCCTCGGAGCCGTTCACGGGTGGAGCCTTGCAGGGCAGGGGCAGGCAGAACCATGGCCCCTCCGGGTTCGCACCCGGGGTGCCGGGTGGTTCACATGGCAGGGGTGCATGGCCCGGAGGGATCATGCGTCACCTTTGCTGACCTGCGAAGACACGTCAGGACGGACCGTACGCCAGCCGCCGGCGGGCATAGCCCCGCTCGGCGTCGGTCAGGGCTCCGAGCCTGACCTGGAGGAGGTAGTCGTCGACCCACAGGGCGTCGGCAGCCGTCTCGAGGTGGCCGCCCGCCCACGACAGCGCATCGACCAGCTCTCCCGTGTCGGGGATCAACAGCCGGGCCACCGCCCGGTCGATGAGGAGCTCTTCGCGCCGGGTCTCCTGTGCCGCCACGGGGCCGCGCTCGACGTGCTTGGTCTCGTGCGCGATCGTGCAGCGACGCTCGGCCTGGCTCATCCCGAGCGCGAGGGTCACCGTCCGGGTCCGGTGGCAGGTCGAGCCCATCACCCCCGGCGGCAGCTCGGCCCAGCGGAGGGTCCAGTCGGTCAGCTCGGCGAACCGGCGCCACGGGTCGTGGACGCGGCTGGCTCCGGGCGGCTCCCGAGGACGCATACCGCGACGCTAGGTCGGCGCGCCGACAGGTCGGGCCCAGTTGTCCACAGGCCGCCCCGAACTGCGACCTACACCTCGTCCCGGCCGAGCTGGCCCCTGGTTCGGCGGCCGGACGGCGTACGCCGCAGCTGGATCGCGTCGGCCGTGATCCCCGGCTCGGGCAGGTAGCCGGCGTCGGTCAGGACCGCGTCGAGGACCCGCTGGTACGGCGTACCGGACAGGTTCGCGAACCGGGCGAGCGCCTGTGCACTCGGGAGCTGGCGCGGCTCGCGCCAGTTGGCGAAGACCCCCGAGGACGAGTAGCCGAGCCGCTTGGCCAGCTGGCGCTCGGAGGTGCCGTGCCGGTCGATGTAGGCCTGGACCTGGTCCCACAGCTGACCCATCCGACCTCCATCTCCCGTGGAACACGACACGCCGGACCATTCCCCGACTGGGCACCAAAGTATCCCCATCTGGCCCTGCCGTTTTCGCTGGTCATCGCGGGCGCTCCCGAGGTCGTCGGCTCGCCTGTCCCCCCGCCTGGGCACCATTCATGCACATGACGTCAACTGATGCTGGACATTACGTACAGTGACGCCGTACGGTCACCGTGATCAAAGAGTGCCATCTCGGGAGCAGTCATGCGTGTTCACAACCTCAAGGGCCTCCGCACCCTCATGGTGGTCAGGGAGGTCTCGCAGCGGCGACTCGCGCGGGCGGCCGGCTACCGGTCGCACGCCTATCTGGGCCGCATCCTGCGCGGAGAGGTCGACACCCTCGAGGCCGAGGCAGCCTTGCGCATCGCGAGGTTCCTCCAGGTGGGAGTCGATTTCTTGTTCGCGCCCTCGGTGTCCGCCGGGACTGCGCACCACGCGCAGCGGCAGGACAAGCACACGGGCCTCGTGGACCCGACCGCCGCGAGCTGGTCTCACCCGTCACGAACCGAAGGAAGGACCAGATGAACCAGCTGCTGAGGCGCTCCGTCCTCACGCTCGCCCTCGTCGTCACCCTGGCGGCCGTCGCCCTGGCGCCGGCGGACGGCGCGACGACACAAGCCCCGCACGTCGACCCACCCGCGACCTACACCACGACGATCGTGGTCGACGACCTCGACGCCGACGGCCACGTGGTCGCCTCCCACACGATCACCGGCGAGCCACGACCCCTCGGGACGCGCCAGACGATCAAGGGCAGCCCTCGGCCGTTCCTCGACACCGGCGTCGGCGGGCTGCCGAGCGCGTCGGGCTGCCGGGCCCTGACGGTGACCAACAAGACCACCACGACGCTCGGCTTCACCGCGTTCAAGTTCATCACCGAGGTCCACTGGTGCTGGAACCTCGCGAAGGGTCGGACGACGTTGAGCAGTGTGGAGGTCCGGGTTGCAAACGTGGACTCCCAGTACCGTTACCGCGGCGTCGTCAACGCGTTCAACCAGACCATCTCGCACGGCAAGCGGGTCTACCGGCAGGGACACTTCGACAACTGCATCACCCACTACGGCTGCATCAACGCCTACTACCCGTCCAACGACTCGAGGGTCTACGACTCGGGCATGTGGTCGTGGACCACCAACGGATGAGAGGACCCCGAATGAGGCTGGTTGTCCGACTGCTGACCGCGTTCGGCCTGATGGTCGTCCTGCTGTTCGCCGTCGGCCTCCTGGGCGGCGTCGGCACCGTCGAGCTGAGCATCTGGGCAGTGCTGCTCGTGGTGGTGCTCGTCACCGTCGGCGTCCGCTCGCGACGGCGGACCAGCGGCTAGGCCGCCAAGCGGCTGTTTCGAGGGGCCCGCCCTGTCGGGGGAGGGCGGGCCGCTTCGCCGGTCGAGTTCGACCTTGCTACCGCGATCGCCGCACCAGCAGCACGGCCCCCGCGGCACCGGCCAGTGCCGACAACATCGTGACGACCCCCCAGAACGGCGGGTAGACCTGTTCGCCGTACTCACTGGCCGCCAGCAAGGTGACCGCGAGCGCCCCCACGACGACGGTTGAGCCCACGGCGGCCCACGACGCCGCGCGCCGCCCTGACCATGCCACCGCGAGAACGCCCAGCCAGAGCAGCGCGCCCACGACTGCCACGGTGTAGACCAGGCCGTACATCAGGCCCGCCCCCGGCTCCTTGCCGTGCGAGGCGTAGACGTCGGTCGCGTGGTCCATGAGGGTGCGCGCACCGAGCTGGTCCACCAGCGCCGCGAGGGCCAGCGCGAGCGACAGCCCGAGCGCGCCCAGCAGGGAACCGATGGCCGCCCCGGCCCTCGAGGAGGAACGGCGCGGCGCGACGCTGTCGCGATCGATCCTTTCAGATAGTGACTGTCTCATAGACAGTGACTATAGGCTGCACCATTTTGGAAGTCAAAGTCAATCAGAGAGTCACTTGCTCTATGAGGTGCGGGATCATTACCCTGCCGTCATGGCAGGTGGGCTCCGTGCCAGGTGGCGGTCGGAGGCGATGCGCACGATCCAGGCGACGGCGCTGGACCTCTTCGACGAGCGAGGCTTCTCCGGGGTGACGATCGAACAGGTCGCGGCGGCCGCGGAGGTGTCCCCGTCGACGGTCTACCGCCTCTTCGGCACCAAGGAAGGGCTGCTGGTCGCAGACGAGTTCGACAGCATGAGCCAGGAGGCGGTGGCCGAGCTGCTCGACCTCGATGACCCGGTCGGCAGCCTGGTGCAGATCGTGCTCCGTTACGAGTCGGCACCCACGGCTGAGGTCCGAGGCGGGCCCGACCCGGCCAGGCGGATCCGCTACTTCTTCGAGGAGCCCTCGGTCCGCACCGCCGTGTGCGCGGCGCTCGACCGCGCCGGCCAACGCATCGCTCCCCTGCTGGCGAAGACGAAGCTGGACGAGGTCCAGGCCCGGGTGGCCGCCAACGCCCTGGTCTTCGGCTACTTCGGTGCGCTCGAGCAGTGGCACCTCGACGGCGGCAAGAGGTCGATCGCCGGCTACGTCGAGGACGGATTGCGACCGCTTCGCCGGATCTGGCAGTAAACCCTTGACGGCTGTCCGTCATCCGGCTGGGGCGGCCGCGTGAGCGACCTCAGACTTCGGTGCATGGCTACCTCCCCGTCCGAGAACCCCACCGACCGGCTCCGCGAGACCGTGCACGTCGACGATGTACCGGCCGAGGAGGTGGCGCCGGGCATCACCCGCCGGCGGCTGACCCGGTCGGAGCACGCCCGCGGCTGGCTCATCGACTTCGCCCCTGGCACGACCTGGCCCGCCACGGACCACCACGAGGACGAGGAGAGGTACTTCGTGCTGAGCGGCGAGGTGGTGGAGGGTCCGGACAGGTATCCCGCGGGGACCTATGTCACCTTCCACGCCGGGTCCAGCCACCGTCCTGGCTCGGAGACCGGCGCCTCGATGCTGGGCATCAGCCTGCTCACGGGTCCACCGGCCTGAGCCGGCTGGACGAGTGGCTGTGGCGGCCCGGGGTCGTTCCGATGACGTTGGTGAACGCCGCGATGAAGCTGCTCGGGTTGGCCCATCCGCAGGTATAGGCGACGTTGGTGACGTCTCGACCCTCGGCGAGCAGCACGAGCGCGCGGTAGATGCGTAGCTGCGTGCGCCACTCGTAGAAGGTCATGCCGAGCTCGCTGCGGAAGAGTCGACTGAGGGTGCGGTCGCTGGCGCCGACCCTCCTCCCCAGGTCGGCCAGCGTCGCGTTGGTGCCGGGCGACTCGTGGAGGATCCGGGCGACGGCCTGCAACCGGTCGTCGCGCGGCTCGGGAAGGTGCAGCGGCTGCTCGTGCGCCTCGCGGAGCTCCTCGACGAGGACCCGGTGGAGTCGAGCCCGGGCCGACTCGCTGTAGGCCGCCGCACCGCCGTCATAGTTGCGGGGTGCGGTCAATGCCAGCAGGACCTCACGAGCGAGGTCGGAGGCGAGGAACACGGCGGGGCGGTCGGGGACTAACCGGGCGAGTGACGGACCGAGGAAGACGATCCGCATGTCGGTGTCGCCGTGCGCGCGGTGCTGGTGGGTGAAGCCGGCCGGGGTCCACGCGACCCGGTTGGCCGGAACGATCGACGTGCCGCGCTGGGTGTGAACCGCCAGGACGCCGCTGGCGGCGTAGACCAGGTGGCCGCGTTCGTGCATTTGCACCGAACTCGCCTCGCCAGAAGGCCACAGATGGCGCCCGCCGGACGGAAACACGTGTGACGTCAACCCCGGGACGGGACGTTGTTGGCGGCGAACGGGCATTGACAGGCAGTTTAGCGGTAGTACGCCACGGTTCGAGCCAGTGAGACTGGCCGCATGACAACCTTCGTGCTCGTGCCCGGCGCCTGGAAGGGCGGTTGGGCGTTCGAGGCCGTGGTCCCGCTGCTGGAGCGTGCCGGTCACGCCGTGCACGCCATCACCTTGACCGGCCTGGGGGCCGAGGACGACGACGCGACGGTGGCGACCGCCGACCTCGACACTCACGCAGACGACGTACTCCGCCTGCTCGACAGCGCTCACGTCACCGACGTGACCCTGGTCGGCCACAGCTATGCAGGGATGGTGATCGCAGCGGCTGCCGACCGCGCCGGCGGCCGGGTCTCGCGCCTGGTGCACCTCGACGCGTTCGTCCCGCGCGACGGCGAGTCGTGGTGGTCGGCGACCAACGACTACTTCCGCAACCTGTTCATCACCAACGCAGCGACCACCGGCTACTCCGTCCGGCCACCGGACGGCGGTGATCCCCGCCGCCGTCCCCATCCCCTCGCCTCGGTGCTGCAGACGATCCGGCTCACCGGCGCGGCCGACCGCGTGCGCCGGCGCGAGTTCGTCTACTGCTCGGGGTGGGAGGACCAGACACCGTTCGCCGAGCTGCGCACCCGGCTCGAGGCCCATCCCGGCTGGCAGGTCCACGACCTGCCGACGGCGCACAACGCGATGAACGAGGATCCCGAGGCGGTCGCCGCACTGCTCCTCGACGGGGCCCGGCCCCGTCGACTGGACAGGTAGAAGCCTCGGAGTGGTGGGGCTGAGTGGTGGGGCTGAGTGGTGGGGC
>NZ_DASUFR010000042.1:0-15989 GCF_036274455.1 Nocardioides sp.
TCGTCCGAGCACGCCCCGAGCACCCAGGCGACGAGCACCGTCGCAACCACCATGCGCGTGCGGGACATCCGGGTCCTTCCCGAGAAAGAGAACCTTGACCCGCAACGTACAGCCGCCGGCGCACCGCCGCGACCCGTCGCGTCACCACGGTGGATAACGGGATTCCCAGGACGCACCTCAGGCCGGTCCGGGAGGCCGGCGCGAGCTCGGGAATGCCGACATCGCCGGGATGGAGCGGCACCACGACGTCCCGTGCGACCGACGTGAAGGCCGCGCCAACCACCCTCCGGTCAGAATCGCGGTGTGGCGTGGTCCTGGCGCGAGCGGCGCGAGCAGCGGCGCTGGCGCCGTGAGGCGATGCGCCGGCTCGAGGAGCTCGACCGCGCCGACCGTGAGCAGTGGCTCGGCGCGATGCCCCTCGGCACCCCCGTCGACGGGCCGGTTCGCCCGCGCCGGCGGCGTACGACCGGGGCGTTCCTGCCCGGGCTCCTGATCAGCGCCGTCATCGCGGGGCTGGTCATGCTGCGCGACCCGGGGATGACCGGATACCGGTTCCGCGAGCTGATCGACCACCTGTCCGGCAAGGACGGCGGCTCCTACGCGTTCGTCGCGACCTCGAGGTCCGGCGACCCGATCGGTTGGAACCACTGCAAGTCGATCCGCTACGTCGTCAACCCCGCCGGCGCCCCCGACGACTGGCCCGACATCGTCGGCGGCGGCGTCCAGGAGGTCACCGACGCCAGTGGGTTCGAGTTCCAGTACGACGGCACCTCGGTCGAACGCTCGTTCAAGGAACGCACCGTGGATCCCAGGGACCCGCCGCCGGTCCTCATCGCCTGGTCCGACGCCGCTGAGGTACCCGACCTCGCCGGCTCGACGGCCGGGATCGGTGGCGGCACGCCGGCCCGGGTCCGCAACCGCGTCCAGTACGTCAGCGGCGTCGTCGTGCTCGACACCGACGCGTTCGACAGGATGGAGCGACGCGGCGCCGAACGCTCCGAGGAGCTGATCCTGGCCCACGAGCTCGGCCACGTGCTGGGCCTCGACCACGTCGATGACGTCGACGAGCTCATGAACGCGGAGTTCGTCGGGCAGAACGGCTTCGGCCCGGGTGACCGCAGGGGGTTCGAGAAGCTGCACGAACTGCCGTGTCGCTGACCTCCACGGTTCTGGCCGCTGGCCTCCTTACCCTCGTGTGGTGCGCAGGCTCCTGACGGCGGCCGTGGTACTCGTCTCGGCATCGGCCCTGACGGTCGCGCCGTCGTACGCCGACCGGAACGCCCCGACCTCGCACCACCGTGCCCCGGACAGCCAGACCTCGGACGGCGTCCGCGGCGAGCGGGCTTTACCGGTGCCGAAGGCGCTTCGCACCCCGGACGTCTGGACGACGCTGCAGGCCTACCCCGTCGCGCCGGGGGTGAACTACGAGCAGTTCACGCTCACCGGCCCACGCGGCGTGACCCGCGGACAGCTGATGCGGATCAACCCGGCCACGCCCGGGCTCGGCCTCGACCTCGTCGAGGGGCGCAACGTCGCCTCGCGGCACGCGGTCGCCGACATGATGGACCCGAACGCCGTGGTCGGGATCAACGGCGACTTCTTCGACATCCGCGACACCGAGGCTCCCCTCGGCGTGGCCAAGGACCGCCAGCGCGGGATCATGAACGGCGTCCAGAGCGGCTGGAACAGCGCGTTCTGGGTCGACGCTGCCGGTGTGCCCCACATCGGAGACCTCTACGCCGACGCTGTGCTGCGCCAGCGGCCGGGGCTCGACGTCACCACGGTGAACTCTCCCTCGGTGCGCCGCGGCGGTGTCGGGCTCTACACCGAGAAGTGGGGCACCCTCGCCGGCTACCGGGTGGTCGACGGCCACCGCCACGGTGTGCGGATGGTCGTGGTGCGGCACGGCCGGGTGGTCTCGAACCGGTCGCGGTTCCCCGCCTCCCTCCGGGTCCGTGACCTGGTCCTGGTCGGGCGCGGCCGCGGCGCCGGCGAGCTGGCGCGACTGCGGGCCGGCCAGCGGCTCACCGCGAACGTCTCACTGTCCGAGGACGTCGCGATGGCGGTCACCGGGAACGAGTTCGTGCTCCGCGACGGCAGGCGCGTGGCCAGGGACGACGTCGACCTGCACCCGCGCACCGCGATCGGCATCGACCACGACACCGGGCAAATCCTTCTGCTCGTCCTGGACGGCCGGCAGTCCTTCAGCCGCGGCGCCACGATGAAGGAGCTCGGCAGGCTCTTCCAGCGGCTCGGCGCCGAGGACGCGCTCAACCTGGACGGGGGCGGCTCCTCGATCATGCTCGCCCGGCAGGCCGACGGGTCGTTGGCGGTGTTGAACTCGCCCTCGGACGGCCACCCGCGCCCGGTCGCGAACGGGCTCGAAGTGACCTACGACCCGCCACCACCCCCGCCGGCCGGCTGAGCTCAGCCGACCGCGACGGCGGGCACCAGGACCAGTGCCACGGTCGTCATCGGGGCGAAGCACTCCAGCAGCGGTGAGGGCACCTTCTGCGCCGTGATCATGACCTCAGCACCCTCGACACTCACGTTCACGGCCGTGGGCGCGTCACAGCCGACCGCCACCACGGCGCCGTAGAGCAGCATGCCGTCCGGGACGTCGGTCTTCGCGACCTCGTCCTGGACCCGCGCCTTCATGGAGTCGCTCTCGAACTGCGCGGTGAAGGCCTGGACGTCGTCGCCCGCGGCGAGCGGGACCGCGACCTGCGAGACCTGGCCCCCGGCCTCGGTCTGGGTCACCGTGGTCACCAGCTCGAAGTCGACCGCCCCGTCACTCGGGGTGTCGCTGGTGGGGGTGGAGCCGGGGCTGGAACTGGCCGTGGAGCTGGCCGTGGAGCTGGCCGTGGCGCTGGTCGGCCCCGAATCCCGGGCCTCGTCGCCGGAGTCGTCGTTGCCGCAGCCGGCCAGCACGGCTGCGAGGAGGCAGGCGGCCCAGAGCGGTCCGAGAGAGCGACGCATGACGATGGGACGGTAGCGCCTCCGGGCGGGTTCCGTAGTCTGCGCGGGTGCCCGCCCCCGGACGACGCGGCTTCACCAAGGCCGAGCTCCAGTCTTTCAGGGACGCCGTCGTGCCGGACCTACTGCCCGCGACCGGCCTGAAGCTGCTCTTCGTCGGCATCAACCCCGGCCTCTGGACCGCGGCCACCCAGACCCACTTCGCCCATCCGGTCAACCGCTTCTACCCCGCCCTCCTCGCCGCCGGGATCATCGAGCGGCCGATCGATCCCTCGGCCGGGATGACGGACGAGGACAGGCTGCACCTCACCTCGCGCGGTATCGGCATCACCAACATCGTGCACCGGGCCACCGCCCGGGCCGACGAGCTCACCGACGACGAGCTCCGCGCCGGCGGGCGGCAGCTGGAGGAGCTCGTCGCCGAGCGTCACCCGACGCTCGTGGCGCTCGCCGGCATCACGGCGTACCGCATCGCTTTCGGCCGCCGCAAGGCCGTCCTCGGCCGGCAGCCCGAGACCCTCGGCGGTGCCGAGCTCTGGGTGGTCCCGAACCCGAGCGGCCTCAACGCCCACGAGACCGTCGACTCGCTGGCCAGGGCGTACGCCGCCGCAGCGCGGGCCGCCGGCGTGATCTAGTCGGTCGGGAACTCCTGGTCCTTGCCCAGCACCGTCAGCCCGTCCTGCACCACGAAGCCACGCTTCTCGTCGGCCACGTGGTCGACACCGACCTCGGCACCCGGGGGGACCACGACGTTCTTGTCGATGATGGCGTTCTTGACGACGGCCCCCTCACCGATGCGGACGTTGTTGAGGAGGACCGAGCCCTCGACCCTCGCGCCGCTGTTCACCCCGACGTTGGGAGAGAGGACGGAGTGGACCACGCTGCCCCCGCTGACCACGACGCCCGGCGAGAGGACCGCCTCGTCGGTGCCGGCCTTCGTGCCGTCGCCGCCCTGCACGAGCTTGGCCGGCGGCTGCGGACCGTAGGAGGTGTAGATCGGCCACTCGAAGTTGTACATGTTGAACACCGGCAGCGGCGAGACCACGTCCATGTGCGCCGCGTGGTAGGACGCCAGCGTCCCGACGTCGCGCCAGTAGCCACGGTCGCGCTCGGTCGATCCCGGCACCTCGTTGTCCTTGTAGTCGTAGACGGCCGCCTGCGCCCGGCGCACGAACGACGGCACGATGTCGCCGCCCATGTCGTGCCTGGACCCGTCGGTGGTCGAGTCGCGCGTCACCGCCTCGATCAGCGCGTCGGCGTCGAAGACGTAGTTGCCCATCGACGCGAGCACCTCCTCGGGGCTGTCCGGCAGCCCCACCGGATCGGTGGGCTTCTCGAGGAAATCCCGGATCCGGGCCGGTGACGCCGGGTCGACGTCGATGACGCCGAACTGGTCGGCAAGCGAGATCGGCTGCCGGATCGCGGCCACCGTGCACGCCGCACCGCTCTCGATGTGCTCGTCGACCATCTGTGAGAAGTCCATCCTGTAGACGTGGTCGGCACCGACGACCACCACGATGTCCGGCTGCTCGTCACGAAGCAGGTTGAGCGACTGGAAGATCGCGTCCGCGCTGCCGAGGTACCAGTGCTTGCCGACCCGCTGCTGAGCCGGCACCGCCGCGATGTAGTTGCCGAGCATCGTCGACATCCGCCACGTCTGGGTGATGTGCCGGTCGAGGCTGTGCGACTTGTACTGCGTCAGCACGACCACCTGCAGGTAGCCGGAGTTCACGACGTTCGACAGCGCGAAGTCGATCAGCCGGTAGATCCCGGCGAACGGCACCGCCGGCTTGGCCCGGTCGGCCGTCAGCGGCATCAGCCGCTTGCCCTCCCCACCGGCGAGGACGATCGCGAGCACCTTCGGTCGCTTGACGGTCATGCTCGGACAGTAACCACGATCCAGCCGCAGGTCAGCAGCCGATTCCAAGGGGTAGCGTCGGCGGCGTGCGGGTCGACGTGCTGAGCAAGGAGTACCCACCCGAGATCTACGGCGGGGCGGGTGTCCACGTGGCCGAGCTGGTGCGCGCGCTGCGAGCCCGCGACGACCTCACCACCCAGGTGCACGCCTTCGGCGCGCCCCGCCACGAGGAGGGCACGGCGTCCTACGCCGACCTGGCCGAGCTCGCCCGCGCCAACCCCGCGATCAGGACCCTCGGCGTCGACCTCGCGATCGCCGACAACTGCCTCGGCACCGACCTGGTGCACTCCCACACGTGGTACGCCAACCTCGCCGGCCACCTTGCCGGGCTGCTGCACGGCGTGCCGCACGTGGTCACCGCGCACTCGCTCGAGCCGATGCGGCCCTGGAAGGCCGAGCAGCTCGGCGGCGGGTACGCCGTCTCGTCCTGGGCCGAGCGCACCGCCTATGAGTCAGCGGCCGCCGTCATCGCCGTCTCGTCCGCCATGCGCACCGACGTGCTGCACGCCTACCCCAAGGTCGACGCCGACCGGGTGCACGTGGTGCACAACGGCATCGACACCGACCTCTGGGCGCCCACTCCCGACCCCGACCGGGTGCGGTCGCTCGGCGTCGACCCCGATCGTCCCTCGGTCGTCTTCGTCGGCCGGATCACCCGGCAGAAGGGGCTGCCGCTCTTCCTGCGCGCGGTGGCCCAGCTGCCCCCCGAGGTCCAGGTCGTCCTGTGCGCGGGCGCCCCGGACACCCCCGAGATCGAGGCCGAGGTGATCGGGCTCGTCGACGGGCTGCGCGAGTCGCGCGACGGCGTGGTCTGGATCCGCGACATGCTGCCGCGCGCCGACGTGATCGCGCTGCTGACCGCTGCGACGGCGTTCGCCTGCCCCTCGATCTACGAGCCACTGGGCATCGTCAACCTCGAGGCCATGGCGTGCGAGACCGCGGTCGTCGCCACCGCCACCGGCGGCATCCCGGAGGTCGTGGTCGACCCGCACTCGGGCCTGGGCACGACCGACGGACCCGCCACCGGCCGGCTGGTCCCGATCGACCAGGCGCGGGACGGCACCGGCACCCCGCTGGACCCCGAGCGGTACGTCGCCGACTTCGCGGCAGCGCTCACCCAGGTCGTCACCGATCCGGCCCTGGCCGCCGCCATGGGCAAGGCCGGCCGCCAGCGGGCGATCGACGACTTCAGCTGGACCGCGATCGCCGAGCAGACCGTCGCTGTCTATCGCTCCGTGCTCTGATCACCTCCCACCTGCCTCACCCGCACCTGCCGACCGGCCGCCACGAGGACGCGGTCCCCCGCCGCACCCTCGAGCACGACCCGCCCCTCCACCCGGTGACCCCCCGGCACCCCGAAGTGAGCGGCCCGCTGCCGCGCGTCCCGGGCCTGGGGCGCGAGCACCTCCCTCACCAGGAACCGCAGCCACACCACGGGGTCGGCGCCGGGTCTCCGCTCCGCGACCAGGCAGCAACCGTCGGGGCACGGCCGCCACGGCGACCGAGGGCCCGGCTGGCCCGGCCACAGTGACCGCGGACCGGGACCCGCGCCGGCGAACCCCGCGACGAGCTCGACCTCTCCCGCGGCGAGAGGTGGTCGCACGGCGACGACTGCGGACCGGTCGTCCGGATGGCTCACGGGACCCCCACTCTGGGTGCTCTCTGGGCTGCTCGATGCCACCACCCTGCCCGCTCCTCCCGACGTCGCGGACCCGTGCGGCCCGGCCCTGTGGAGATCCGCCCGGCCGCCGCGCCTGTGGATGGAACGTGGACGCTCGGAAATCCTCGACCAAGGCCGGACCGGCGGACCTGCACCACCTGGTGACCAATCTGAGGGCCAGAACTAGATCACGATCGACAGCAGCAGCACGCACAACAGCCCGGCCACCGACAGCACGGTCTCCATCACCGACCAGGTCTTGATCGTCTGGCCGACGGTGAGCCCGAAGTACTGGTTCACCAGCCAGAACCCCGCGTCGTTCACGTGCGAGAAGAACAGGGAGCCGGCGCCCACCGCGAGCACGACCAGGGACACCTCCCCCGTCGACATTCCGGCCACCAGGTCAACGATCAGCGACGACGCGGTGATGGTCGCGATGGTCGCCGAGCCGGTGGCCAGGCGGATGAGCACGGCGATCACCCAGCCCAGCAGGATGACCGACACGTTGGCGCCCTTCGCCCAGTCGGCGAGCAGGGTGCCGATGCCGCTGTCGACCAGGACCTGCTTGAAGCCGCCGCCGGCGGCGACGATGAGCAGGATCCCGGCGATGGGCGGCAGCGACGCCGAGACGGTCTCGGACAGCTGGGTCCGGTTCATCCCGACCCGGACCCCGAACGTGACCATCGCGACGAGCACGGCGACCAGCAGCGCGATGAACGGGTTCCCGATGATGTCGAGCGCCTTCTGCACGCCGTTGTCCGGGTTGTCGATGATGATGTCTGCGAGCGCCTTGCCGAGCATGAGGACGACGGGCAGCAGGATCGTCGCGATCGTGATGACGAACGACGGGCGCCGCTCCTCCTCCACCTGCTCGCGGTCGCGCGAGGTGTCGAAGGTGTCGGGCGGCTCGACCACGACCCAGCGCCCGGCCAGGGTCCCGAAGAGCGGCCCGGCCACGATCACCGTCGGGACCGCCACCAGGAGCCCCAACCCCAGGGTGACTCCGAGGTCGGCGTGCAGAAGCCCGATCGCGATGACCGGCCCCGGGTGCGGCGGGACGAAGCCGTGCATGGCCGAGAGCCCGGCCAGGGCCGGGATGCCAACGGTGATCAACGAGACCTGCGCCCGCCGGGCCACCAGATAGATCACCGGCATCAGGAGCACCAGCCCGATCTCGAAGAACATCGGCAGCCCGATGATCGCCCCCACCAGCGCCATCGCCCACGGCAGCGACCGGCCGGTGGCCCGGCCCACGATCGTGTCGACCACCTGGTCGGCACCGCCGGAGTCCGCGAGCAGCCTGGCGAAGATCGCGCCCAGCGCGATCAGCACGCCGACACTGGCGGCGGTGGTCCCGAAGCCGGTGGTGAACGACGTGATCACGTCGTTCAGGTCCTCGCCCGCGAGCGCCCCGACCGTGAGTCCACCCAGGATGAGCGCCAGGAACGGGTTCAGCTTGACAACGGTGATGAGCACGACCAGCAGCGCGATCGCGACCAGCGTCGCGGTGACCAGCTGCCACCCGGGGGCGACGGGCTCGGTCAGGTCGTCCGCCATGACGACCAGCTGAGCGACGACGTGGGGGGCAATCGGGGTGGGCATCACTGCTCCTCGAGGCGGGTCTCCGCGAGGTACCCCTCCACGATCTCGTCGACACTCCCGGCAACGTCGACGACGACACCGCGCTCGTCCGGCGCGAGCGGCTCGAGCGTCTCGAACTGCGAGGTCAGCAGCGATGCGGGCATGAAGTGACCCGGCCGGGACGCCTGTCGCCCCTCGATCAGGTCACGGCCGCCCTCGAGGTGCAGGAACTCCACCGAGGGGCAGTGGTGCCGGAGCTGGTCGCGGTACTTCCGCTTCAGCGCCGAGCATGCGATCACCCCGCCGTCCTCGTGCGCAGCCAGCCACTCCCCGATCCGCTCGAGCCAGGGCCACCGGTCGTGGTCGTCGAGCGGCTCGCCGCGCGTCATCTTCGCGACGTTGGCCTCGGGATGCAGGTCGTCGGCGTCCTCGAACGGCACCCGCAACCGTCCTGCCAGCGCGGCGCCGACCGTCGACTTCCCGGAGCCCGAGACCCCCATCACGACGATCGGACGACCCGGAGCTGTCACGCCCGGAAGGTACCCCGAGCGGGCCGAGTCAGCCGCTGGACGAGGGCGGCTCGGGCTGGACCGTCAGCTCGGAGTCGTAGATCACCGTGCCGTCGAGGGTCTGCTGGATGTAGGTCGACTCACCGAAGTCGTTGCTCGCATAGCACGTGATCGCCGCACCCTGGCCGAACGAGTCGCTGTAGACGACGTACCACGACTCGGGATCGTCCGTGCGGTCGCGCACCGTCGTCACGCAGTCGATCATCTTCTGCGGGTCGACGAGGGCCATGTCCACCTGCGGGTCCTCGCTGGTGCTCTTGATGTCCTGGACCTGCAGGTCCTCGCCGTCCCAGTAGAAGCTCTGGTAGCGGTTGTTGGTGCCGGTCGGGAGCTCGACCACGGCGTAGCGCGGATAGAGGACCGCGTCGTAGACGTAGGTCGCGTTGGACTCTTCCTTGATCGCGTCGACGAGGTCGTTGTAGCCGTCGACGGTGAACAGGTTCACACCGTTCTCGCCCGGGGTCTGGCCGGGGAGGTACGTCGTGTCGTCGGTCGGTCCGACGGAGCCGAAGTCGGGGAAGGTGTTGCGAGCCGAGACGAACGCGATGACCGCGCCGGCGATCGGCACGATGACCGCCACGACGATGATCGCGGCGATGATGCCGCCGATCGCCTTGCCGCCGCTCTTGCCGGACGTGCCGCCCAGTGTCGAGACGCTGGAGGCCGAGCCCGGTCCGTAGTTGACCACCGGCCACTGCTGGCTGGTGGTCGCCTGGACAACCATCGGCGTGACCTGGCCGGTGGGCGTGGGCGGCACCGGAGCGATCGCGGGGGGCGCTTCAGGGGCGGGGTTGTTCCGCAGGTCGCGGACCTGGAGGTCGATGTCCTGCATCGTCTGCGCGTTGCGCAGCTGGTCGATCCGCATGTCGTGGTCGGCCTGGATGATGCGCCCGGACTTCAGGGCCGCTTCGACCTGCTTGATGGCGGCGTCGCGGGCCTTGCTGTCCGCGCGCTCGTCGGGCGACGTCACGGGAGCAAGGTAGTGGAAACCCACCCGCCGCGACACGAACTCCGGGCGGGTCGCCTCAGGCGGGCTCGACCCATGCGAACGGCACCCGCAGCAGCTGCCGACCGGCGCGCAGGTGGTAGGAGGTCCGGCCCCGCTTGGCGACCCGGCCCACGGTGCCGTGCCAGTCACCGGCGACCGTGACCCGGACCCGCGCACCGACCGGCAGCAGCACCGTGTGCCCGCCCTCGCGCAGCCGCGCGAGCTCGGCCTCGTAGTTGGGGTGCATGACCGCCGGCTTGCCGTGGTGGGTCCAGGTGTAGACGTGGGCCAGGTCGAACTCCGGCGAGCACAGGCCGCAGGTCAGCACCCGCTCCGGCCTACGGTGCCGGTCGAGGGTGTGCCCGCCGGAGCAGGTGCCCAGCCAGGGCGCCGGCGGCGCCGGCGAGTCGGGCGAGACGCACCGCTCGCCGGTGCTGCCGATCTTTGTCGCCATCGCGTGCCAGGTCGCGTCGTGCCCGTGCTTCGGGCCCACCAGCGCGTGCGCGATCTCGTGGAGGATCGTGTCGCGGACGTCGTCCTCGGAGTGGACCGCGGTCAGCGGCGCGCTCAGCCCGAGGACACGGTCACCGAACCGGCAGATCCCGGCCCGCCGCTTGGCGTTGTCGTAGGCGACCTCCCAGTCGTCGAGGCCGTGCACCTCGAGGAGGTACTCCGCCATCGCGAAGGCGTCGCGCAGGTCCACGCCGAGAACGCTACGGCGGACCACCGACGGTCGAGGTCAGCCCTCGCCGTGTGTCGTGCCCTCGGCCTGTGCCGTGCCTTCGTCGAGCCGCTCGTGCAGCCGGGCACGGACGTCGTCGGGCGTCATCTGGGTGCGGTGGCGCTGGTCGCGGGCGACGACCACGCCGGTGGCCGCCACGCCGGCGAGCCCGGCCACTCCGAGCCACTTCCACAGCTTCACGCGATGATCGTCCCATGGCGGACTCAGCAACCGGCCGGTCGCGGCTCACGCTGGACCAGGCGGTCGACCTGGCCCGCACCGGCGACCTCTGGCTGTTCCGCGGGGGGTCGCTCGCCGACCACGCGATCCGCGCCTTCACCAACGCCCCGGTCAACCACGTCGGGATGGCGGTGGTCCTGGACGACCTGCCGCCGCTGATGTGGCACGCCGAGCTCGGGAAGGGGCTGCTCGACGTGTGGACCGGGTCGCACCATCGCGGCGTACAGCTCCACGACCTGCGCGCCGCGGCGACGCAGTGGATGAACCGCTACCAGCAGCGGGCCTGGCTGCGGCAGCTGTCCGGCGAGGTCACCAAGGAGATGGAGGACGCCCTGCTGAGGACCATCGCCCGGATGAACGGGCTGCCGTTCCCGTCAACGATCGGCCTGGTCGGCCGGGTGGCCCGGGGCCGGGTGCACAGGCGCGCTCCCGCGGAGCTGGCCTATTGCGCGGAGGTCGTCGCCGAGACCTACGCCGACATGGGGCTGCTCGACGCGACGCGGCCGTCGAACTACTACGACCCGGGCAAGTTCTGGTCCGGCGACGACCTCGCGCTGCTGCAGGGCTTCGCGCTGGGCGAGGAGATCGAGGTCTACCAGCCGGACAAGGGCAGGCTGTGGTGACGCCGGACCGGCGGCACTGACCGCACTGATCACTCAGTAGGCGATCGCGCGGCCCGCCTCTGTCAGCTCCCAGATGCCGGGCTTGCCACCGGCCATCAGCCCGGCGTCGATCATCGCCTTGCGCTCCGAGCGCGCCGACTGGTGCCAGCGCACCTCGCCGGTGGGCGTGGGCTGTCGGTCGCGCTCACGGAGCTCGTCCTCCATCGCCATCTCGAGCTCGAGCAGCATGTCCTCGGTCTCGAGGCTGCCCTCGACCTTGAGGATCCGGACGATGTGCGGGCGGAACGCCGACTGGTCGGTGATCCGGCTCGGCGCCCGGCTCGGCGTGGTCGTCGTCCGGGTCGCGGTCACGCGCGTGGACGTCCGCGGCGTCGACGCGCGGGGGGTCCGAGGCGCCGGCGGAGGCGGCGGAGGCGGCTTCGGCATCCCGTGGACGCAGGTAGCTAGGGGCAGGTCGCAGAGATCGCAGTACTCCTCGGCCACTCGCCCAACATTACGACCACTGCCGCGGTTGGACGACAGGCGGCGGTGGGCTGGACCTCGGCGGGACCGCCGGCAGCTCGTCAGTCCGCGGACCTGGCCGCCCTGGCCGCGGCGTACGCCGGTGCCCGCAGCCGCCGCACCGCGGCGAACTGCTCCAGCCCCGGCAGGGTGTTGCGGACCGCGTCGAAGCTCACGTCCGCGTCGTCGGCCGGCTCGCCGAGCACCAGTTCGGCGAACGGACGCCAGGCGCCGTCGCCGACCGCGAAGACCAGCTCGAGCCGGCCGCCGGCCACCCGGTGCACCCCGAGCAGGACCGGGCCCGCCACGGTCTCGTAGGGGAGCAGGGTGGTCATCGGCCGGCCGTACGGCGACCGCGTGGGGATCAGCACGAACCGGCTCAGGAGGCCGAACCCGGTGGTCGCGAGGAGCAGGTCCCCGACGGTGGCGTCGGGGTTGGGCACCCGCAGGGCCAGCCCGTGGATGTCCGGGAGCGGCCTGGGCAGCCCGGCGGCCCGGGACTCACGGACCAGCACGTCGTCGGCGGCCACCTCGTCGAGGAACCGCACCCCCGTCGGCGGCTCGGCGCCGTGGCGGTGGAGGCGGCCGTGCCGGATCTCGCCCCGCGGGTGCAGCGGCTTGGCCGCCGGACGGATCGCCGCGGCGACCCGGGTGACACCACCCAGCGCCGAGCCGAGGGCCGAGCCGACCGCCGAGCCGACCGTGGAGCTGACCGTCGTGACCGTGGAGCGCACCGAGTCCATGCCCGGCCGGTAACCACCCCGGGGTCAGGTGAGTGGCGCGCTCAGCACCAACTTGCTGAACTTCCTGGTCGCCGGCGCCCAGTCGTCGGTGCTCGACGGCTTGCCGTCGGCGGACGACTTCACCGCGACCGCGAAGCTCAGCGGCGACCCGACACAGGCCGGGAACAGCCGCACCTTCGAGACCGACCCGCCCATCGCGAGCCGGGCACAGTCCTTGTTCGAGATGTCTTTGCCGTCCTTGGTGAACGAGCCGGTCAGGTGCACGGTGAACTCCGAGAACGCGTTGCCGCTCACGTGCAGGTCGGGGGCCTTGTCGCCGTCGAAGTCGAACCACACGTCGATCACGTCCCCGGTCCGGACCTTGCGGCTGTGCTTGACCAGCACCACGGCCGGCCGCGACGTCTTCGACGCACTGCGCAGCTTGAGCTCGGTGATGTCGTAGGCCCGGCCCGGCTCCACGGCGTCCTTCACCGTCCGCGACGTGGGTGGCAGCGCCTCCGCGGGCGCGAGCGGGAGCAGGACCAGGAGTGCGGCGCCGGCGGCGGCCGCCACGGCGTACCGCCCTAACCTCGGATGCAGCGTCATGGGCGACTCCAGACGTCGACGGTGGGGTCTGGTCATCCTAGGGAAGACCGCCGAGGAACGCCCGGGCCGCGCTCAGCCTGGCTCAGAGCTCGAGCGACTCGGAGTCCGGGTCAGGCAGCTCGGCGTGGATGACCGGCGGATGCAGGTAGCGCGTCGCGAACGCCTCGGCCCATCCGTCCTGCGGGCCGAGCCCGTCGCACACGCCGGCCGCGAAGGACTCGAGCGAGACGATGCGGCAATGCTCCTCGGGCTGGCGCAGCGCGTAGCTGAGCCCGGCGAGCGCGCGAGCGGCGTCCGGGTCCTCGGCCAGGCACATCACCACGACCGACGCCGAGGTGACGCCCATGATCTCGCGCTGCGCGCATGCGGCGGCCAGCAGGCTGGTGCGCCAGAGCTGGTTGGTGGCCGGGCCGAGCAGCGGGCGGGCGGTCCCCGGGCGGAACCAGCCGCTGTACTCGTGCACCTGCCGGTAGCCGTCGCTGTTGTAGATGGTGCGGTTGAAGTGCTCGGTGTACTTCACCTCGACGCCGACCAGGTGCCGGCTGCCGTCCTCGCGCTGGGTGATGACCGCCGCATCGAAGCCGGAGCGGTCGCCCAGCACGTCGATCGCCGGACGCCACAGGCACTCCATCTGCTCGACCGAGACCGCGTGCGGGTCGAGGAAGGCCTGCACCACGTCGAGCCCGCGGTCCTCGCGCGCCCGCAGCTCGCCGAAGATCGAGAAGGCCATCGGCATGCTGCTGAGCATGTTCCGCGCGAGCCGCGCCTTGTCGACGGCGCCGCCGCTCGACTGAACGATGTCGGCCCGCTCCAGGGCGTACGCCGCCGCGTTGCGGCTCAGGAAGTTGAGCCCGGGTCGCTCGACGACGTCGTGCAGCGCAAGCAGGCTGCCGAGCGGACGGGTGGTGCCGTTGACGCGGTACTCGCCGTACTCGGCGTGCACGACCTGTTCCCGGTACCACGACTGGAGCAAGCGATAGCGCGCCGTGCGACGTGAGTCGCTGGCTACGGACAAGCGCGGATCGCTCCACGAGAGCTGCATGCGTCGGAACCCCCCAGTTCCTCCAAAACCGACTACAAGGACACTCCTATCGTGTATGGGGCCCTTGGAGACAGCCGGTCTGGACCGACCCACTAGACGTGCTCCCTCTTATTGGGTAGCCCTCGACTCAGTTCCAGGACCGATCGGCCACGACGCGCTGCCGGTCGACCGGACGACCCTCCTGGATCCTGTCCGAGTAGCCGTCCACTCGGCGCGGAACGAGTAATCCACAGATTGCTTTCAGCCCCGTTGGGGCCCCTCGTCGCGGGGCAGCGTGTGGGTCATGACGATCGAGTTCTCGACCCCTGAGTTCCACGCCTCGGTGGCGGAGGTGCGCCGGGCCGCCGAGCGCCTGTCGGCGGCGCGGGCGCGCGCCTCCGGGGAGGTGTCCGCGCTGCTCGACGAGTGGCACGGCGCGGCGGCCGCCGAGTTCGCCGAGGCCTGGTCGGACTGGTTGAGCTCTTCGGCGTCGGTGGTGGCGGCCCTGTCGTCGCTGGCGGACGCGCTGTGGATGTTCCAGACCGACATCACCCTGGTCGACTCCTCCTCGGCGTCCTCCCTCGAGCTCCTCTCGGGGCGGCTGTCGTGAGCTCCTTCTCCTACGCCGTCGATCTGCCCCTGGCTCGTGACGTGCTGGCGTCGCTGGCCGCGGTCGGGGCCGACCTCGACGAGGTCGTGGCCGACCTGCGCTGGCGGGTCGCGCGGCTGCACTCGCTGTGGGCCGGCACCGCGGCCGCGGCCCACCTCGAGGCGCATGCGTCGTGGGAGGCGTCCTGCCGCGAGATGCACGCCGCACTGGGTGCGATGCGGGCCGCCGTCCGCACGGCCGCGGCCAACTACGACGACGCCTCCTCGACCAACGCCGCGATGTGGAGCCAGGTCCGGTGATGCTCATCGAGGCCACGCCGTTGGCAGAGTCGTCGGATGCGTTCGAGCACGCCAACCAGAGCGCCGCACTCGTGCACGCCACGCTGTCCCGGCGGCTCGCGGCCTGTGGCGCGATGGCTGGGGACGCCTCCCTGGCGGCGGACTTCGCTGCGGCGTACGACGACGCCGCCGACTCCGCTCTCGCCGCCGTCGGCGACCTGGTGGACGCGTTCGCGGCCTGTGGCCGGCTCACCTCGGCCACGCTCACCAACCACGGCCACGCCGAGAACCGCTCGCTGATCTCTGGCCGCACGGTCTTCACCGCCACGCCGTGCGTGGCCGGCTACGTCGCGGTCCTCCCGTGCTCGCTGCCGTCGTCGCTGGGAGGCGACCTGTCATCCCTGCCCGGCTGGGCCTCGTGGATCCTCGACCGCGTCGAGGGGTTCGTCTGGCCGGACGCCGACGTCCCGCGGCTGCGGGAGGCGGCTGCTGCTTGGCGCGACGCCTCCCACCAGGTCGCCGACCTTCGTTCCTTCTGCTCGTCCGCGGTCCGGAGCTTCTCGCTGCTCCGCTCCCCGGAGCTGCCCATCGCCATCGACGTCACCGACTCGATGGCCTCTCGCTGCCAGTCGGTCGCCGACCAGTGCTCTGCCCTCTCCCGTTCATGCGACGGCTACGCCGACCAGGTCGAGGAGCACCGCGCCGAGATCCTCGACCTCGTCCAGGACCTCCTCCGCGACGCAGTGATCATCGACGGCATCGGCATCGTGCTGGGCGCGCTGACCGCCGGCGTCACCGCCGAGGCAGCCCTGGCGGTCAACGCCGCCCGGATCGCCGCCGCCGCGCCCCGGTTGATCCGGATCGTCGAGTCGCTGCGCACCGTGGCCTCGGCCTGCGCCGCGCCGGTCCGGCTTGCCGGCGAGGCCCTGCGCGACGTTCGTGCCGAGCTCGCGGTGTTCCGCCGGGTGCGGATCA
>NZ_DASUFR010000043.1:0-5113 GCF_036274455.1 Nocardioides sp.
TGCCGAGGTGGCGGTGGGTGATCAACCGCCCGCGGCCAGGCTGCGGTTGATTGGTCACCGCTGCCCTGTCCCGACCCCTGTCCCGACCCCTGTCCCCGGCCCCCACTAGCGTCCGGACCGTGGTGACAGCGGACGACGTACGAGCGGTCGGGCTGGCGCTGCCACGTGCCTATGAGCGGATGGTCAACCGGCGCTGGAAGCTCAGGGTGGGCCAGATCGTGTTCGTGGCGTTCAGCCGGGACGAGACCGACATGGGGTTCGGGTTCCCCAAGGCCGAGCGCGACGGGCTGATCGAGTCCGACCCCGAGACGTTCTTCCTCCCGCCGGCCAGCGACCTGCGCTACCAGTGGGTCTGCGCGCACCTCGACAGGCTCGACCACGACGAGATGCGTGAGCTGGTCATCGACGCCTGGCGGATGTGCACGCCGAAGATGCTGCACGAGCTCCCCGAGATGCCCGTGCCCGCAGCCGCTGCCTGGGCCGCCCTCGACGCGGGGGAGTGGGGCGAGCTGCGGCCGTTGCTCCACCCCCACCTGCACTGGCACGACGGCGAGGTCTCGCTCCGCGGCCGGAGCAACGTGCTGCGCCACCTCCAGCAGGTGCCGACGCCGAAACCACCCACCGAGGTCGAGGCACGCGACGGCCAGATCTACCGTTGGAGCCGATGAGCACCCCATCGATCCGGCCGGTCGGCGATGACGAGTGGGACCTCGTCGGCTGGCTGTGGCAGGCCTACCGCAGCGACATGGCCCCGATCGTCAACGGGCTGCCCTACGCCGACGGCCGCTACTCCCACGGCCTGCTCGACGCCTACCCCGCCCCTGACCGCACGGGCTACCTCGCCTGGCAGCCGCACCCCAACACCGGCGCCGACGCGCCGGTCGGGTTCGCCCTCGTCTCCGGGCTCGGCGGGCCGCGCCGGCACATGGACGCCTTCTGGACCGCACCGGTCGCGCGGCGCGGCGGTCTGGGCATGAGCCTGGCGGCTCACGTCGTGGCGCAGCACCCCGGTCCGTGGACCATCGCCTTCCAGGACGGCAACGACGCTGCGACCGGCTTCTGGCGCCGGGTGGCCGGCAAGCTGTTCGGCCCCGAGGGCGAGGCCTGGACCGAGGAGCTGCGTCCGGTGCCCGGCAAGCCGGAGATCCCGCCCGACCACTGGATCGAGACCGGTCCATAGGATTGGCCCATGTCGCAACAGCCGTTCTCGCGCCCCGGCGCGGTCGACCTGTCCGGCCTGAACCGACCCACCGGCGCCGGCAACGCAGGAGCCCCGGCAGGAGGTGCCCCGGGTGCCTCCGGCGGTGCGTCGTACTGGCTCGACGTCACCCAGGACAACTTCCAGTCCACGGTCGAGGACTCGCTGACAGCACCGGTGCTGCTGGCCTTCTACTCGCCCAGCCGGCTCCCGGAGAGCGCCCAGATGGCCGCGGACCTCGCCCAGGTGGCCGAGGAGTTCGAGGGCCGCTTCCTGGCGGGCCTGGTGAACATCGACGCCGAGCCGGCGATCGCCCAGGCGGTGCAGCTGCAGTCGGTGCCCTTCGTCTTCGCGGTCATCGACGGGCGCCCGCAGCCGCTGATCCAGGACCTGCTCACCCTCGACAAGCTGCGCGGGGCGATCAACCAGGTGATGCAGCAGCTGACCGCGCAGGGCATCACCGGCCGGCACCAGCCGCGCCAGGCTGCAGCCTCGACCGAGGAGGGCGGCGAGGGAGAACCGGTCCACGACCCGCGCTACGCGCCCGCCGAGGACGCGCTGGAGCGCGAGGACTACGACGCCGCGGTCGCGGAGTACGAGAAGCTCATCGCCGCCAACCCCGCCGACACCGAGGCGGCCGCCGGGCTGGCGATGGCCAGGGTGCTGCAGCGCACCAAGGACGTCGACGCCGCCGCCGCGCGCGCCGCGGCCGACGCCGCCCCCGACGAGGTCGCCGCGCAGACGCTGGTGGCCGACCTCGACCTGCTCGACGGCCGGGTGGAGGCGGCCTTCGACCGGCTGGTCGACGTCGTACGCCGCACCGCCGGCGACGAGCGCAACCAGGCCCGCGAGCACCTCCTCGGCCTGTTCGCCGCGGTCGGCAACGACGACCCGCGAGTGCTCAAGGGCCGGCAGGCACTGGCCAGCGCCCTGTTCTAGACACCGGGTTCTCCGCTACGGTCCTGCGACCGGACGTCACAGGGGAGGGACGTCGCGTTGCCGGACGTGTTCATCAGCCATGCCTCGGTTGACGTCGACCGCGCCCGCGAGGTCGCGGTGCTCCTCGAGAGGGCCGGCTACTCCGTCTGGTGGGACGACGAGCTGCGCTCCGGGGAGCGGTTCCAGGAGTCGATCATCCGCGAGCTCAACGACGCGCTGGCCGTCGTGGTGCTGTGGTCGAAGGCCGCGGTCGAGTCCGACTGGGTCTACTCCGAGGCCCGGCGCGGCAACAAGCAGGACAAGCTCGCCCAGTTCCGTGTCGCTGACCTCGACATCGACGAGCTGCCTCCGCCGTTCGACGTCTTCCACTGCCCGGACGTCACCGACAGCCGGGCGGTGCTCTCGGGAGTCGCCGCCATCGTGCGCAGCTCGCACCGGCCGGCCCAGGGGGTGCGCGAGGACGACACATGGCGCAGCAACCTGCCGGCCGCACGCACCCCGATCGTGGGGCGGGACGTGGAGCTCACCGAGCTCCACGACGCCCTGGAGCGCGGCGAGGGGCTGGTCACGCTCACCGGTCCGGGCGGCAGCGGGAAGACCAAGCTGGCCATCGAGGCAGCGAGGGCCGGCCATGAGCTGTTCCCCTCCGGCGTCGTCTTCGTGGGGCTCGCGACGGCCACGGAGGCCCCGACGGCCTGGGGCATGGTCGGCGAGGCGCTCGGGCTGCCAGACGCCCAGCGAGGCCGGGAGGGCGTCCTGGCCGCGCTCGCGAAGGGACGCCGGCTGGTCATCCTGGACAACCTCGAGCAGCTCGAGGGAGCCGCGGGGGTGGTGGACGCGATCATCGAGTCGGCCGCCGGCTGCGCGCTCCTGGCCACCAGCCGTCGCGCCCTGCATGTGCGCGGGGAGCGGGAATACCTCGTGACGCCGCTGGCCGTGCCCGCCGGAGACCGGCTGGACGCGGCCCGGGCCTCCGGCGCGGTGACGATGTTCGTCGAGCACGCACAGCGGGTACGCCGCGACTTCGAGCTGACCGAGCAGAACGCCGGAGCGGTCGCCGAGCTCTGCCGGCGGCTGGAAGGGCTGCCGCTGGCCATCGAGCTGGTGGCGGCGCGGGCCAAGTTCGAGACGCCCGCGGCGCTGCTCCAACGGCTGCATGGGCTGCTCGACCTGACCTCGATGACGCCGGCAGCGGACCACCGGCAGGCGACCGTCCGGCAGACCATCACCTGGAGCTACGAGCTCCTCTCGTCGGCGCAGCAGCGCGTCCTGGAGTGCTTCGGGGTCTTCGAGGGCGGCGCCGACCTCGACGCACTGGAGGCGGTGGCCGACGACGACCTGGAGCACGGCGTGCTGGAGCTGCTCTACGACCTCGTCGACGCCAACCTGGTCAGCGTCCACGACACCGTGGACGGCCGCACCCGCTTCCGGGTCCTCGAGACGGTGCGCCAGTTCGCCCGCGACCGGCTGGCGCAGCGGGGGACGCTCTCGCAGAAGGTCGACGCCCACGCGCAGTTCTTCTACGACCTCGCCGGCCACCTCTACCAAGGGTCACGCTCGGCGCAGCACAGCCTCACCCGGGTGCGGTTCGAGGAGGAGGTGGCCAACCTGCGCGCGATGCTCGCCGCCACACCGGACGGCGTGCACGACGAGCCCTTCTACCCCGGACCGGTCCCGCTCTCGCACCTCACCGTGGTCGTGACCTGGGTGTGTCTGCGGTTCGGACGGGTCCGGGACGCCTACCTCGTGCTCACCGAGGCAGGCGACCGCACCACGGCGGACCGCTACGCCGAGGTGGCGACGCGGCTGGCCTTCGGCGACGCCATCAGGCTGCTGCCCGAGGTGAGCGTGGACGCGGCGTACCTCGAGACGACCCGGGCGATGGCTGCGGAGCTGCCCGACGCACGCCTCCCACCCTGGGTGGAGCCGCGCAACGTCGAGTTCTTCGCGCGCCGGCAGCTGGTGATCCTCGCCCAGGAGACCGACGACCTCGAGCATGCCCAGGAGCTGTGCGATGACCTGGTCGACTTCGCGCAGAGGCACGGCACCAAGCGGCACCGCGCCCTCGCCGACGAGGCGCGCGCCTACCAGGCCTACCGCTCCGGTGACCTCGAGCGGGCCCTGACCTTCCTCGAGCGGGAGCACGGCTACTTCGAGGAGATCGGCGACGTGCGCCAGCTGGCCATCTGCACCAACAACCTCGCCGACGTCGAGCTCATGCTGGGACGGCCGGCCGATGCCGCGGCCCGGCTCGTCGCCGGCACCGAGCGGGTCGTCGACCTCGGCGACCTGGAGACCTTCCGCGTCTACCTGCAGACCTTCGCCCAGGTGATCGGCGAGCGCGCCCCGCTCCTGGTGGCCAGGGCCGAGGGTGCCGCGCGCAGCCTCAGCGAGACCACCGGGCTGGCGCCGGAGGGCTCGGAGCCCGAGCACCTCCACGAGAGCGTGCTGGCGCCGGTGCGCAAGCTGGTGCCTGCCGACGCCTGGGCGGCCGCGGTCGAGGAGGGCCGCGCCACACCTGCGGCGGCGGTGCTCCGGGAGCTCGCCCAGGAGGCGGCGACGATCTTCTGACCGCCGTGCCCAGGTCCAGCTCTAGGTCCAGCCGTTGCCGGACTCGGTGTACGCCGGACCGGCGCCGCCGACGTTGGCCAGGGCGGCCTCGACCCGCCGGGCGGTGAAGTCCGCGCAGCGCCTGCGGACCTCGTCGAGGGCGCAGAACGCTGCGTCCCGGATCTCGCGCTCCTGCCGGACCATGGCGTCGAGCAGGCCCGGGTCGTGCTCGCCGCCGTCGAAGACCAGGCAGAGCGCGTCGTCCCAGCCACCCCACGGGGGGAGCCAATCGGTCAGCAGCAGGTTGCCGGCCTTGATCTCGAGTCCGAGCTCCTCCTCGACCTCGCGCGATACCGCGAGCTGAGGCGACTCACCGACCTCGACCACGCCGCCGGGGAGGTCCCAGTCCTGCTTGTAGGTGAGCTG
>NZ_DASUFR010000044.1:0-18365 GCF_036274455.1 Nocardioides sp.
CCTGCGCGACCGCGTGCACGCGGTGGTCTTCGCCTACGAGCACGGGCTGGTGCGGCCGGGGTCGCCCGAGCCGCGCTGACCGCGAAAACCGGCTCTTGTGACCCATCCGTGGGTGGGCGGCCGCGCGGGTAGCACGCCGCAACCCACCGCAAGCGTCAGAGTCACCGGATATCCGGCTCTTCTGACTGATCCGTGGGTGGGCGGCCGCGCGCGTAGCAGGCCCGCACCCGCCGTGTTCTGCGATCTGCACCGCATATTGGCCACCCAGGACGCCGAGATGTGGTGCCTATCAGCTGGACCCGTCTTTGCCGAGGATTCCCGGCACCAGGTGCCGACTTCCCTCCGCAAACCCGCCGATGGGGCTGGTGGATGCCCGCGCCCACTCCTGATCGCCTCTTGCCGTCAAGGATCGCCCTCGGCGCCCCTGCCATGCGCGGGCCAGGGCAGCGGTGAGCAATCAACCGCAGCCTGGCCCAGGGTGGTTGATCACCCACCGCCACCTCGGCAGGTCGGCGGGACACGACGAGACGCCGGTGGTCGGTGAACCCCTGGACGGCTCAGACCGGTTGACAGGTCACCGCTGCCCGGCGTGGGCGGCCACCCACCCACGGAAGCGTCAGGAGAGCCGGACATCCGGTGACCCTGACGGTGTCGTGAGTGCCCGCGCGCCTGCCGGCACCCACGGGCATCCCACCTGCAGGGATCCCAGGTGAACCTGGGATCCCACCGGTTCAGGCCGCCGACGCGATCGCAGTCAGCCGCAGCTGCCGCCGCCGGTGCGCATTGGCCTCGACGGTGAAGATCACCAGCGCGACCCACACGAGCATGAAGCCGACCCACCGGCCGGCCGGCATGGCCTCGTGGAAGTAGAGGACGCCGAGGGCGAACTGGATGACGGGGGCGAGGTACTGCAGCAGCCCCAGGGTCACCATCGAGACCCGGATCGCGGCCGCACCGAAGCAGATGAGCGGGACCGCGGTCACCAGGCCGGTGGTGCTGAGCAGCAGCGCGTGGCCGGTGCCCTCCGAGGTGAAGTGCGAGTCCCCGTGCATGGACAGCCAGGCGAGGTAGAGCGCCGCGAACGGCGCGATCAGTGTCGTCTCGAGGGTGAGCGACTCGACCGCCTCGACGTTGGCGGACTTCTTGGCCAGGCCGTAGCTGCCGAACGAGAAGGCCAGCACCAGCGCCACCCACGGCAGCCGGCCGTAGTCGAGCGTCAGCACCACCACCGCCAGCCCGGCGACGCTCATCGCCACCCACTGCAAGGGCCGCAGCCGCTCGCCCAGGACGAAGACCCCCATGAGCACGGTGACCAACGGGTTGATGAAGTAGCCGAGGGAGGTCTCGACGACCTTGCCGTTGTTGACGCCCCAGATGTAGGTCGCCCAGTTGAAGGTGATGGTGAACGCCGCCGCGGCCAGCAGCAGGAAGGTCCGCCGGTGCGAGAACAGCGCCCGGAACTGCGCCGTACGCCGCAGCACGAGCACCAGCAGCCCCATGGTGACCAGCGACCACAGCACCCGGTGGGCGAGGATCTCGATGGCGCCTGCAGGCTCCAGGTGCGGCCAGTAGAGCGGGAAACCACCCCACAGGACGTACGCCGTGACCCCGAGGATCAAGCCTCGGCGCTGGTCCGTCACTGCGACAGCGTATGGGTCGGGTTTCGGTTATCCACGCGCGGGATGGGTAGGGTCGAAAAAGATCCAGTCACGACCTCGTCCATTGGAGAAACAATGCGTCTTGCTCGAATCGTCGCTGCCCTCGTGGCCCTGATCCTGACCGCCTCGGCCGGTCAGGCACTCATCTCGCCCGCGGACGCGATGGGCAAGCCCAAGCACCAGATCACCGGTCTCGGCGGTGGCGAGATCCGCAACACCAACCACTTCTACATCAAGGGGAAGGTCGCGACCTACCCGAAGCACAAGATCAAGGTCCTGCGCAACGTGAGCGGCGGCCCCTACAAGGTGTTCAAGAAGGTCAAGACCAAGTCGAGCGGCAAGTTCCGCACCTCGATCGCCGAGGTGGGCCGCAAGAAGACCTGCTTCAAGATCCAGGTCCCGGCCACCGCGACGTACAAGAAGACGACCTCTCCGGTGATCGGCTGCATCACCAGCAGCTGATCCGGAGCAGACGGACCCCCGCACGTAGCACGTGCGGGGGTCTTGTCTGTAGTCAGTTCGGGCGGTGTCAAGCGGCGCTGTCACCGGGCTACTGTCTGCGCCTGACAGACCCGAGACAGTCATCGAGAGGTAACACCATGCTCCGCAGTCGCACCGTCGCCCTGTTGATGGGCATCTTCGTGGCCCTCCCCTTGTCCATCACCCTGGCCTCGCCCTCCCAGGCGATGCGACCGACCCCGGTCGCCGCCAAGGGGCTCACGCCCCTGCGGGCCACCATGGTGGAGGCCGGCAACGACCACTTCATCATCTACGGCGTGGCCGGCGTGACCAAGGTCGGCATCTTCCGCAACGCCAACGGTGGGAACTTCGTCCTCTACCGCAAGCTCACTGTGAACAAGAACAACGGCAAGTTCCGCACGCGCGTCTACCAGTACAAGCACACGCGCACGTGCTACCGCGTGCTCGCGCCGGCGACGGCGACCACCAACCAGCACATCGTCCCGGTCGGCTGCATCGTCACCGTCCACGGCAAGAAGGTCTGGCAGCCCAGCTAGCAGCGACGACGGCCCCGCACCAGCTCGGTGGTGCGGGGCCGTTGTGCGCGGTTGGCGGGGCGCTAGACCACGGTCCAGGTGTCGCCGCCGCCGATGAGTGCGGCGAGCCGCTCGGTCGGCGTGCCGTCCACGGCGTCGCGGGCGGTGGCGACCTGGGCGCGGGCCTGGTCGTCGTACGTCGGCCGCTCGACCTGGCGGAAGATCCCGATCGGTGACTGGCTGAGGTAGCCGGCGTCGGTCAGCCGCGAGATCGCGAAGGCCATCGTCGGGTCCGGGTTGTGCGCGTCGTGGACGAGGATCGCGTCCTCGCCGACGTCGGCGACCAGCGCGACCTTCACCCCGCCGGTCTCGGTGTCGCGGACCAGCCCCTTGGCTCCCTGCCCTGAAGGGTCGGGGGCCCCGAACCGGATCGGCTGGCCGTCCTCGAGCGGGATGATCGCGTCGGCCTTGGTGTCCTGGCCCTTGATCGCGTCGAAGGCGCCGTCGTTGAAGATCGGGCAGTTCTGGTAGATCTCCACGAACGAGGTGCCACGGTGTGCGGCCGCCGCCGAGAGCACGGAGGTGAGGTGCCTGCGGTCGGAGTCGATGGTCCGCGCGACGAAGGTGCCCTCGGCGCCGAGCGCCAGCGACACCGGATTGAACGGGTGGTCGACCGAGCCCATCGGGGTGGACTTGGTGATCTTGCCGGCCTCGCTGGTGGGGGAGTACTGGCCCTTGGTCAGTCCGTAGATCCGGTTGTTGAACAGCAGGATCGTCATGTTCACGTTGCGGCGCAGCGCGTGGATCAGGTGGTTGCCACCGATCGAGAGCGCGTCGCCGTCACCGGTGACCACCCACACCGAGAGGTCTTCCCGGGCCGTGGCGATGCCGGTCGCGATCGACGGCGCCCGGCCGTGGATCGAGTGCATGCCGTAGGTGTCGAGGTAGTAGGGGAACCGCGAGGAGCAGCCGATCCCGGAGACGAAGACGATGTTCTCCCGGCGCAGCCCCAGCTGTGGCAGGAACCCCTGCACCGCCTTGAGCACGGCGTAGTCGCCGCACCCGGGGCACCAGCGCACCTCCTGGTCGGAGGTGTACTCCTTGGCGTTCTGCTCGCCGTCGAAGGTCGGGACACCCTCGATGCCGGAGCGCAGACCGGGCAGGCCCAGGTCGATGCTCATCAGGAAACCTCCTGGGGAGTGGTCAGGCCGTGCACGCCGAGGTCGACCTCGATGCCCTCGGCCTCGGAGACGAGGTGGCCGATGGCCAGGGCCAGCTCCGTCGCCTTCAGCGGCAGCCCGCGCACGTGGTTGTAGCCGATCGCGTCGACGAGGTACTTGCCGCGCAGCAGCAGCGCGAGCTGACCGAGGTTCATCTCGGGCACCAGCACCTTGTCGTAGCGCTTCAGGATCTCGCCGAGGTCCTTGGGGAACGGGTTGAGGTGGCGCAGGTGCACCTGGGCGACGTGGTAGCCGGCGGCGCGGACGCGGCGTACGCCGGCGCCGATCGGGCCGTAGGTCGACCCCCAGCCGACGACCAGGACCCTGGCCCGGCCGGAGGGGTCGTCGACCTCCAGCGGCCGCAGCGAGTCGGCGATCCGGTCGATCTTGGCCTGGCGGGTGCGGACCATCAGGTCGTGGTTGGCCGGGTCGTAGGAGATGTTGCCGTGCCCGTCGCCCTTCTCGAGGCCGCCGATGCGGTGCTCGAGGCCGGGGGTGCCGGGGATCGCCCACGGCCGGGCCAGCGTCTCGTCGTCGCGCAGGTAGGGCCAGAACTCGGTCGGCTGGCCGTCCTCGTCTGCGCCGTGGTTCTTGACCGTGGCGAAGCCGGGGTCGATCGCGGGCAGGTCCTCGAGGTCGGGCACCCGCCATGGCTCGGAGCCGTTGGCGAGGTAGCCGTCGGAGAGCAGCATCACCGGGGTGCGGTAGGTCACCGCGATCCGGATCGCCTCGAGGGCGGCGTCGAAGCAGTCGCCGGGGGACTGCGGTGCCACGATCGGCACCGGCGCCTCGCCGTTGCGGCCGAACATCGCCTGCAGCAGGTCGGCCTGCTCGGTCTTGGTGGGCAGCCCCGTCGAGGGCCCGCCACGCTGCACGTCGACGACGACGAGCGGGAGCTCGGTCATCACCGCCAGGCCGATCGCCTCGGACTTCAGCGCGATGCCCGGGCCACTGGTGGAGGTGACCCCGAGCTTGCCCGAGAACGACGCGCCGATGGCCGCGCCGATGCCGGCGATCTCGTCCTCGGCCTGGAACGTCGTCACGCCGAACGCCTTGTGCTTGCTCAGCTCGTGGAGGATGTCGGAGGCAGGGGTGATCGGGTAGCTGCCCAGCACGATGTCCAGCCCGGTCTGGACGCTGCCGGCCACCAGCCCGTAGGCCAGCGCCAGGTTGCCGCTGATGTTGCGGTAGGTGCCCGGCGCCATCGGGGCCGGCTTCACCTCGTACTGGACCACGAAGGTCTCCGTGGTCTCTCCGAAGTTCCACCCGGCCTTGAACGCCGCGATGTTGGCGTCGCGGATGTCCTCGACCCGCGCGAACCGCTTCTCCAGGAAGGTGATCGTGGTCTCGGTCGGCCGTCCGTACATCCACGACAACAACCCGAGCGCGAACATGTTCTTGGCCCGAGCGGCGTCCTTGCGCGTCAGCCCGAACTGCTTGACCGCCGCCACCGTCATCCCGGTCAGGTCGACGGGGTGCACCACGAACTCGCCGAGTGACCCGGGGGCTGAGTCGTTGGCGTCACCGAGCGTCTCCAGCGGGTTGGAGGTGTAGCCGGCCTTGGTCAGGTTGCGGTCGGTGAAGTCGTGGGTGTCGACGATGATCGTCGCGCCCCTGGGCAGGTCGCCGAGGTTGGCCTTGAGCGCGGCGGGGTTCATCGCGACCAGCACGTCGGGGGCGTCGCCGGCGGTGAGGATGTCGTGGTCGGCGAAGTGCACCTGGAACGACGAGACACCGGGCAGCGTCCCCTGCGGGGCGCGGATCTCGGCGGGGAAGTTGGGCAGCGTCACCAGGTCGTTGCCGAACGCCGCCGACTCCTGGGTGAACCGGTCCCCGGTCAGCTGCATCCCGTCTCCGGAGTCGCCCGCGAACCTGATGATGACCCGATCGACCTGCTTGACCTGCTTGGGCACGGTGGTGGTCACACTTCCTCGGTGCTGCTCCGAGCCAGGCGTGGCGACGAGGCGCGCTGGCTGACCTGCTGGTTGCGTTGCATGGGGTTGCTGAGTCGTCGTGAGTCGGCCCTCGATCGTACCCGCGGTATGACACGTCTGGAACGCGTTCCAGCGATCTCCGTCAGGGGTGCCCGACGCACCTGATCCAGCCTAGTCCGAAGGGCCGGTGAGCCCCACCCGGTCTCTGCCTGTGGATGCGTGACGCGCGCCACGCCCGGGGCATTTGCCATCAAGGCACCTAAGTCGAGTAGTCTGCTCATGATAACTGAGCAAGCCGCTTTCGGGAGTGGCGAGGAAAGGGAACTCGATGAACAGGACGATCAAGGTTGCGGCGACGCTGACCGTCGCCGGGGTGCTGGCCTTGACCGGGTGCGGTGGCGACTCCGATGCCTCCGACAAGACGACGCTCACGATCGTCGGCTACTCGGTGCTCGAGCAGGCAAACAAGGGCGTCATCTCCGCCTTCGAGAAGACCGACGCGGGCAAGGACGTCACCTTCAAGGAGTCCTACGGCGCGTCCGGCGACCAGTCGCGTGCCGTGGCTGCGGGTGCCAAGGCCTCCGAGGTCCACCTCTCCCTCGAGCCCGACGTGACCCGGCTGGTCGACGCGGGGCTGGTGGCCGAGGACTGGAAGGACAACGACACCAAGGGCATCTGCACCAACTCGGTCGTGGTCTTCGTGGTCCAGAAGGGCAACCCGAAGGGCATCGAGAGCTGGGACGACCTGGTCCAGCCGGGCGTCGGCATCGTGACCCCGAACCCGGCTTCCTCCGGGTCCGCGAAGTGGAACCTGCTCGCGGCGTACGGCGCGGCCAAGGACGAGACCGGCAGCGACGAGGGTGCGCAGGAGTACATGACGAAGTTCTTCGGCAACGTCGCCGCGCTGCCCGACAGCGGCCGCGACGCCACCACGGCGTTCACCAGCGGCACCGGTGACGTGCTGCTGTCCTACGAGAACGAGGCGATCCTCGCCCGCCAGTCGGGCCAGGACTTCGACTACATCATCCCGGACACCACGCTCTCCATCGACAACGCGTGCGCGCTCGTCGATGGCGCCCCGAAGGCGGCCGAGGAGTTCCTCGCCTTCCAGAAGAGCGAAGACGGCCAGAAGCTGTACGCCGAGACCGGCTACCGCCCGCTCGTCGACGTCTCCGACCTCGAGGTCGACGGCGCCAACGACCCGAGCGATCCCTACCCGGCGCCGGGCAAGCTGCTCACCATCGACGGCGACTTCGGTGGCTGGGCCGATGCCAACTCGACGTACTTCGACGAGGACGACGGCATCCTGACCAAGATCCAGGCCGAGGCCGGGCAGTAGGACCAGATGTCTACTGCGACAGCCAGTGTCGCGGGGGGCCGGCCGGCGCGCGTGCGCCGGTCGGCCTCGCGGCACAACCTGACCAGGGGCAGTGCGCTCGGCCTGGGCGTCGCCATGCTCTGGTTCAGCGTCCTGGTGCTGATCCCGCTCGCCGCGGTCGTGTGGAACGCCGGCGAGGACGGGTTGGGACCGTTCAAGGACGCGCTGACCAACCAGCAGACGTTCAACGCCCTGAAGCTGACGGTGCTGAGCTCGCTCGGCGTCACTGCCCTGAACATCGTGGTCGGCACGATCATCGCGTGGGTGCTGGTCCGGGACCGGTTCCCCGGGAAGTCGCTCATCGACCTCGTCATCGACATCCCGTTCGCGATGCCGACGATCGTGGCCGGCCTCGTGCTGCTGTCCCTGTACGGCGCGGAGAGCCCGCTCGGCCTGGAGTGGAACAACACCCGCAAGGCGGTGTTCCTGGCGCTCGCGTTCGTCACGGTGCCGTTCGTCGTGCGCACGGTGCAGCCGGTGCTGGAGGAGATGGAGACCGACGTCGAGGACGCGGCCGCGTCGCTGGGTGCTTCACGGGCCACGACGTTCCGGCGCGTCACGCTCCCGACGCTGATCCCGGCGATCTTCGCGGGTGCGACGCTGTCGTTCGCGCGGGCCATCAGCGAGTACGGCTCGCTCGTGCTCCTCAGCGGCAACCTTCCCAACCGCACGGAGGTCGCCTCTGTCCGCGTCTACAGCGCGATCGAGGGCGGGAACCCGCAGACGGCCGCCGCGGTCGCGACGATCCTGCTGTTCATCGCGCTGCTGGCGATCGTCGTGTTCGACCTGATCCAGAGGAGGTTGGCGCGCCGTGGCTAGCACGCAGTCCACCGTCGTGGGCTCCGGCAACCCGGTCCTGAAGTGGGTGCTGCGAGTCATCGTCGTCGGCTACCTGTTCTTCCTGGTCGCCTGGCCGAGCAGCCTCATCGTCAGTCGTGCCTTCGAGGGCGGCATCGAGGGGTTCAAGGAAGCCCTCAGCGACCCGGACGTCATCCACGCGCTCCAGCTGAGCCTCACCGTCGCCGTGTGCGCCGTGGTCATCAACCTGGTGTTCGGCGTCGGCATGTCGATGCTGCTCGTGCGCTATGAGTTCCCCGGCAAGCGGGTGCTCTCGGCGTTGATCGACCTCCCGCTGGCCGTCTCGCCGATCGTTGTCGGCCTGGCGCTGGTGCTGGTCTACAACGGCCGCTACGGGTGGTTCGGCCCGACCCTGGAGTCCCACGGCCTGCAGGTCGTCTTCGCCCAGCCGGGCATGATCATGGCGACCACGTTCGTGGCGCTGCCGCTCGTGATCCGCGAGGTCGTCCCCGTGCTCGAGGACATGGGCGACGAGCAGGAGCAGGCCGCGAACAGCCTCGGCGCGACCGGCTGGCAGACGTTCTGGCGAGTGACCCTGCCCGGGATCAAGTGGGCGGTCGTCTACGGCGTCGTGCTCAGCCTCGCCCGCTCGCTCGGTGAGTTCGGCGCGGTCAAGGTCGTCGCCGGCAACGTGAGCGGCGAGACCACCACGGCACCGGTGCTGGTGCAGCAGAAGTACCAGAACTTCGAGCAGCAGACGGCGTACGCCGTCTCGTTCGTGCTCGTCGCCGCCGCCGTCCTCTGCCTCGTCGTCGTGGCGCTGCTGCGCCCCAAGGACCAGAAGAAGGGCCGGGCCACCGCCACGGCCGCCATCCAGGAGAAACCATGAGCATCGATGTCTCCGGTCTGACAAAGACCTTCGGTGACTTCGTCGCCCTCGACGACGTCACCGTCTCCCTGCCCACCGGCCAGCTGACGGCCCTGCTCGGCCCCTCCGGCGGTGGCAAGTCCACGTTGCTGCGGATCATCGCGGGCCTCGACACCCCCGATCACGGCACCGTCACCATCGAGGGCCGCGAGGCCACGAACCTGCCGGCGCGCAAACGCAACGTCGGCTTCGTGTTCCAGCACTACGCGGTCTTCAAGCACATGTCGGTGGCCAAGAACGTGGCGTTCGGCCTCGAGATCCGCAAGCGACCCAAGGCCGAGATCGCCAAGCGGGTGGACGAGCTCCTCGAGCTCGTGCACCTCTCCCAGTTCCGCGACCGGATGCCCTCCCAGCTCTCGGGCGGCCAGCGTCAGCGCATGGCGCTGGCCAGGGCGCTGGCGGTGGAGCCGACCGTGCTGCTGCTCGACGAGCCGTTCGGCGCGCTGGACGCGAAGGTCCGCAAGGAGCTGCGCGACTGGCTGCGCCGGCTGCACGACGAGGTGCACACCACGACGATCTTCGTGACCCACGACCAGGAGGAGGCCCTCGAGGTCGCCGACGAGATCGTGGTGATCAACGACGGGAGGGTGGAGCAGATCGGCTCCCCGGACGAGCTCTACGACAAGCCGGCCAACGACTTCGTCATGCGGTTCCTGGGGGAGACGACCGACCTGGGCGGCCAGACCGTGCGCCCGCACGACATCGAGGTCTCGACGTCACCGGGCGCCCTCGGCGCGGTCGCCGGCACCGTCACCCGGGTCCTGCGGGTCGGCTTCGAGGTTCGCGTCACGGTTGCGGCCGACGACGGCTCAGAGGTGCTGGTCACGATGACCCGCACTCTCGCCCGCAACCTCGGCATCGAGGAAGGCGCCAAGGTCTGGCTCACCGCCGCCAAGGGGGCCACCACCGTTCCGGTCATGGCAGCCGTCTGAGAGCCACCCACGGACCCTGACCCGCCCGTTCAGTGCGCGCGGGTCAGCGTCTAGCGTCGCCGGTCGTGGAGGAGTACGACGTCGCCGTGGTCGGTGCGGGGCCGGCGGGCTCGTCGGCGGCGCGCGCGGCCGCGGCGGCCGGGGCGCGCGTGGTGGTCCTCGACCGGGCGGCGTTCCCTCGGTACAAGACCTGCGGCGGGGGCCTGATCGGCCCCTCCCTGGCGGCGCTGCCGGGGCGGCCGCCGGTCCGCGCGTCCATCACCCGGGTGTCGCTGTCGCTGGCCGGTCGCCGGCGGCGCACCCGCACTGTCGGCGAGCCGTGCCTGCAGATGGTCACCAGGGCCGAGCTCGACGAGTGGCTGCTGCAACAGGCGGCCGACGCGGGCGCTGAGGTGCGGGTGCCGTGCCGGGTGCTGTCGGTCTCCGACGACGTCGTACGGACCAGCGACGGTCCGCTCCGCGCGCAGGTCGTGGTGGCCGCCGACGGCACCTCGAGCCGGCTGGCCCGGGACGTCGGTGTCCGGCTCGCCCACGTCGACCTCGGGCTGGAGCTCGAGCTCGACGCGGGCCCGGTCGCGGGGGAGTGGACGGACCGGGTCCACCTCGACTGGGGGCCGATCCCGGGCTCGTACGCCTGGGTC
Organism: Nocardioides sp.; assembly: GCF_036274455.1. Taxonomy (GTDB): domain Bacteria; phylum Actinomycetota; class Actinomycetes; order Propionibacteriales; family Nocardioidaceae; genus Nocardioides. Next base: position 10,485 of record NZ_DASUFR010000044.1, read on the forward strand.
TTCCCCAAGGGCGACACGCTGACCGTCGGCGTCATCGCGGCCCGTGGTGCCGGCGAGGCCACGAGACGCTACTTGCGTGACTTCGTCCGGTGGGTCGGCCTCGAGCGGCTGCGCGTGTTGCACGACTCGGGCCACCTGACCCGGTGCCGGACGCCGGACTCGCCCCTGGGCCGCGGTCGGGTGCTGCTCGCCGGAGACGCCGCCGGGCTCCTCGAGCCCTGGACCCGCGAGGGCATCTCGTTCGCCACCCGCTCGGGCGCCCTGGCCGGCGCCGTGGCGGCGGGCGGACCGGCCGGCGCGGTCGAGCGCTACCGCGCCGCCCTCTCGGCCGACGTGCTGCCCGAGATGGCCGCCGGCGAGCGCTGCCTGCGCGCCTTCGAGCACCGTCCCTGGGCCTTCCACGAGCTGATCCGGTCGACCTCGGTGGGCTGGCAGCAGTTCGCGCGGATCACCCGCGGCGAGACCACGCTCGCCCGGGCTCTCCGTCGCCGCCCCGTCCGAGCGGGCCTGAGCCTCCTGACCCCAGGATCGGCGAAGCCCGCGTCGCCGCGGACGTGGACGACGGGATCGCACTCGCTTGTGTGAGCCTCTCCGCCCCGAGGCGACGACCTCGGAGGGGTCAGGTGCAAATGGCCCGAACTGTCGATTGTCGCGCTCCTCGGTGGTGGGTTAGAAGGGGAAGAGGCCGCTCGAGGTCACGATGACGACGGCGACCGCGTCGCGGAAGTTCGTGGTTGCCATGAGTCGTCGCCGGCGAGGTGCGCAGAAGAGGGTGGCGCGCGCCCGGGTGGCCCGGGCCAAGGTCCTGCGTCGCCAGGCCCGAGGAGTCGGCGCGACCCGAGCTGCCACGGCCGCGACAGCCGCTGCCGTGACATTTGCCGGTGTGGCGGCGTCCGCGCACGTCGCAACACCCGGCCTCAGGGCGGAGCCGGTGCAGGACCCAGCATCGAGCGCCGCCTCCTCGCTGGCGCGATGCCCCCACCCGCGCACCCGCTCGAGCAAACCCTCGGACCTGGCGGCCCTGCGGGCGACACTGTTCTTCACCGCCGACGACGGCATCCATGGCAGGGAGCTGTGGAAGTCCGATGGGACCAAGCGGGGCACCGTGCTGCTCAAGGACATCAGCTCGGGACCCTCCGGCTCCGGTCCGACCTACTTGACCACTGTCGGCAGGACGTTGTTCTTCACTGCCAGCGACACCATCCACGGCAGGGAGCTGTGGAAGTCGGACGGCACCAGGCACGGCACCGTGCTGGTCAAGGACATCAAGCCCGGTCCGCGAGGGCAGCACGACGGTCCGACCTACTTGACCGCCGTGGACGGGAAGCTGCTCTTCACCGCTGATGACCGCGCCCATGGCACGGAGCTGTGGAAGTCGGACGGCACCAAGCGCGGCACCGTTCTCGTCAAAGACGTCGGGCGGGGCCGGTCCAGCAGCTATCCCTCATCCCTGACCGCGGTGGGAGAGACGTTGTTCCTGCTCGCCGGCAGCACCCATGGCACCGAGCTGTGGAAGTCGAACGGCACGAAGGCCGGCACCGTCCTGGTCAAGACCTTGAACCCCGGGGGCATGTCCAACGACTACGACTACGACCCAGCCTCCCTGACCGCTGCGGGCACGCTGTTGTACTTCACCGACGACGACGAGACCCACGGCAGGGAGCTGTGGAAGTCGAACGGCACGAAGGCCGGCACCGTCCTGGTCAAGGACATCTACCCCGGCGGCTTCGACAGCGACGGCTATCGCTACCCCAACGAGTCCTACCCCTCGTTCCTGGCTACAGTAGGCGGGAAGCTGTACTTCGCCGCGACCGACAGCACCCGAGGCAGGGAGCTGTGGAGCTCGAACGGCACGAAGGCCGGCACCCTCCTCGTCAAGGACATCAGGCCCGGCACCGAGGGCGACTACCCGCTCTCGTCCAGTCCCAGCTACTTGACCGCGCTCGGCGACAAGCTGTTCTTCACCGCCACGGACGGCGTGCACGGGGAGGAGCTGTGGAGGTCGGGGGGCAGCGGCTCGAGCACGGTTCTGGTCAAGGACATCGCGAATGGACGCGCCGCCGGCTCTCCGTCCTCTCTGACCGCGGTGGGCGAGAGGCTGTTCTTCACCGCCCTGGACGGCGTCCACGGCAAGGAGCTGTGGAAGTCCGATGGCACCGGATCGGGCACCGGCCTCGTCAAGGACATCAGTCGCTGCGCCGGCCACTACGCCGGGCTCTCCTCGCTGACGCGGGCGAGGAGCACGCTGTTCTTCGCCGCGAGCGACAGCAGGCACGGATCGGAGCTGTGGAAGTCGAACGGCACCAAGGCCGGCACGGTCATGGTCAGGGACATCAACACCCGGCGACCTGGCGCGCGGAGTGCGGCGGCCGGGTCGAGGAAGGCAGGTGCGCCATGAGCCGTCGCCAGCGAACTGCGAAGAAGAAGGTGCTCCGCGCCCACGCAGCCCGGGCCAAGATGCTGCGTCGCCGCGCCCGCGCTGTCGGGTCGACTCGCGCCGCCACGGCCGCGACGGCCGCTGCGCTCGGATTGGCCGGCGTAGCGGCGTCCGCCGGCTACGCGACCCCGACCGCGAGGGCGGAGACGGCTGCGGACGCCGCTACTGCAGGGGCGCCGTGCCCGCCTGAACCCCGCCCTTCGGGACAGCCCGGATCGCTGACGGACGTGGGCGGGACGCTGTTCTTCACCGCCGAGGACGGCAACCACGGGCGAGAGCTCTGGAGGTCCGACGGCACCGAGGCGGGCACGGTCCTGGTCATGGACATCCAGCCGGACACCTCCAGCTACGGCCCCAACTGGCTCACCGCTGTCGGCGCAGAGCTCTTCTTCACCGCCGACGACGGTACGCACGGCCCGGAGCTGTGGAAGTCCGACGGCACCCGGGCCGGCACGGTCCTGGTCAAGGACATCAAGCCGGGCGGCGCCGCCTACGGCGTCTACGGCACTTCATTCCTGACCGCAGTGGGCGGAGAGCTGTTCTTCGTGGCCGACGACGACATCCACGGCGCCGAACTGTGGAAGTCGGACGGCACCCAGGCCGGCACCGTCCTGGTCAAGGACATCTACCCGGGCACGCGCCGCTCGGGACCCGCATCCTCCTCCCCGTACAACCTGACGGCTGTGGACGGGCACCTCTACTTCGTGGCCGACGACGGCCGCCACGGCCGGGAGCTGTGGAGGTCGGACGGGACCCAAGCGGGCACCACCATGGTCAAGGACATCAGACGAGGCAGACCCGACAGCGACCCGTCCTCCCTGGCCGCTCTGGGCACGAGGCTGTTCTTCGCCGCCCGCGACAAGCGGCACGGCGTCGAGCTCTGGAAGTCGGACGGCACGAAGGGCGGAACGTCCCTGGTCAAGGACATCGTGCCGGGCAAGCACCATGGCTCTCCGTCCGCACTGACCGCACTCGGCAGGAAGCTCTTCCTCACCGCCTTCGACGACACCCATGGCCAGGAGCTGTGGAAGACGGACGGCACGAAGCGCGGCACCGTCGTGGTCAAGGACATCAGGCCAGGCGAGTACGGCAGCAGCCCGAGCCAGCTGACCGCTGTCGACAAGAAGCTCTTCTTCAGTGCCTCGGACGGCGTCCACGGAAGGGAGCTGTGGAGGTCCAGCGGCAGGAGGTCCGGCACCGTCCTGGTCAAGGACATCTGGCCGCGCGACTACGACAGCTATCCCTACTCGTTGACCACGGCGGGCGGGAGGTTGTTCTTCACTGCCAGGGACGGCGTCCACGGCCAGGAGCTGTGGCGGTCGAACGGCAGGAGGTCGGGCACTCGCCTGGTCGAGGACATCGATCCGTGCGCCACCGGGTCCAGCCTGTTCTCGCTGACACGCGTGGGGACGACGCTGTTCTTCGCCGCCGCCGACGGCAGCCACGGTCAGGAGCTGTGGAAGTCGGACGGGAGCGCGTCGGGGACCGTGATGGTCAAGGACATCAACACGACCCAGGACCAGTGACAGATCGGACTCCGTCGGACGACGGGGGCCTGACCGAGGTCCGCTACCACTACAGCACCGGGTTCCCGCACGTGCTCGAGGACGCTGCCTGCTCGCTGCTGGTGTCGACCTACCAGGCGGGCCAGCTCGTGGCGGTCGGTGTGGCCGACGAGGAGCTGGCCTTCTCCTTCCGGGCCTTCGACCGGGTCATGGGGGTCGCGGTCGGCGCCGACCGGATCGCGGTGGCGGGCAAGGGACAGATCTGGTCGCTGGGCGACCACTCCGAGCTCGCGTCGAGGATCGACCCCGAGGGTCGCTACGACAGGTGCTGGCTGCCACGCTCCTCGGTCGTCGTCGGCGAGATCCAGTGCCACGAGATCGCCTGGGGAGCCGCGGACGGCGACGAGCCGGACCTGTGGATGGTCAACACTCTCTTCTCCTGCCTGGCGGGCCTCGCCCCGCGGTACAGCTTCGTGCCACGGTGGCGGCCGCCGTTCGTCTCGCAGCTCGCCCCGCAGGACCGCTGCCACCTCAACGGCCTGGCGATGCGGGGCGGATCGCCCGCGTTCGTCACCGCGATGGCTCCGACCGACGAGCCCGGCGGGTGGCGCACGGTCCGCAACGACAGCGGCCTCGTGCTCGACGTGGCCTCAGGTGAGGTGGTGACCGCAGGACTGGCGATGCCGCACTCGCCGCGCTGGCACGAGGGGGAGCTGTTCGTCCTCAACTCCGGCATGGGCCGGCTCGAACGCGTCGACCTGGCCACCGGGGACCGCGATGTGGTCGCGGCCGTCCCGGGCTATGCGCGCGGCCTGGCCCTCCACGGCGACCTCGCCTTCGTGGGGCTGTCGAAGATCCGCGAGACGGCCATCTTCGGCGGCGCACCGATAGCGGCGTACCACGACCAGCTCAAGTGCGGCGTCGGTGTCATCGAGCTGGGCACCGGGACCACGGTCGCGACCCTGCAGTTCGACAACGGGGTCGAGGAGATCTTCGACGTGCAGGCCCTGCCAGGGGTGCGGTGCCCGACCTTCGGCGGCTCGGCAGGGAACGGGGACGAGGTCTGGCTGCTGCCGGGCTGATCTCATCAGGCTGAACTCTCATCAGGGCCTCATCCACCCCTCATCAAGCCGGCCTAGGTTCCCGTCGTGCGCGACGGGCTCGTCCGCGACACTGCTCACCATCCTGGGCTGGATGGGGTCCGTGGCGTGGCAATCCTCCTGGTCCTGGGACAGCACGCGATGACCCGGCCACTGATCGACGGCTTCGTCGGCGTGACGGTGTTCTTCTGCCTGTCGGGCTACCTGATCACCACGCTGCTGGTCCGCGAGCTCCAGAGCGGCACGATCGACCTCCGCGCGTTCTATCGCAGGCGCGCGGCCCGCCTCGGCCCGGCCCTCGCGACGGTCGTGGTGGTGACGACTCTGGTGTTGCTGGTCCGCCGACAGGACCTCACCGTCGGTCAGACGCTCGCGCCGGCCGGTGCGGCGCTGACCTGGACGACGAGCCTCTTCGACTGGACCAACCACGTCTTCGTGACCAAGGACTACTTCAACTACACGTGGTCGCTCTCGGTCGAGGAGCAGTTCTACCTGGTGTGGCCGTTCGTCCTGCTGTGGGGCTACCGCCGCAGCCCCCGCCTGTTCGCTGCGCTCACCGTGCTGCTGATCGCGATCTCCCTCGCGCTCAACCTCTACCTCGGCCTCAGCCGGTCGGTGAAGTACGACCAGCACGAGTACTTCGGCACCGACACCAACGCGCTGCCCATCCTGGTCGGCTCGCTGCTCGCGGTCGTGCTCCACCACGGGTGGCTGCCCAGGGCGGTGCGCTGCCTCGCGCCCTGGGCCCTGCTGGCCGCCGTACTCCTGCCCGTCCTGGCACACCGGAACGACACCTACCGTCCGTCGGTGGTGATCGTCGCGGGGACGGTGCTCACGCTTGTGCTGCTCGTCGGCGTCGTCACCCGGCCACGTTCGGCGCTCGCCTCGCTGCTGGCCAGCGGCCCCATGATCTGGCTCGGCCAGCGGTCCTACTCGATCTACCTCTGGAACGTCCTGGCCAGGATCGCGATCCTCGCCGTGCTCGGGCACACGGTCGTCGGTGACATCGTCTGGGTCGTCGTGTTCGTCGTGCTCTCCGAGGCGAGCTTCCGGTACGTCGAGCGCCCGCTGCGCCGCAGTCTCTCCGGTCGACGTCGGGAGGTCCCCAACTGCGCCGGCGATCAGCAATGGCTGGACTGCCGCTGGTCCTCCAGCGCAGCGGGTTCGGCAAGCTCCAGGCGCTAGGCTGACCGGGCCGGTCACCCGGTGCGGGTGACGCCGACACTCCGCCGTCGCGGGACAGTGACGCGCGAGAGGAGCGCCGATGGCCGATGGCACCGTCCGCCCGCCCCAGAAGGGGCTCATCGGGCGGGTTGCGGGTGCGGTCACCGACCGCGCGCTGGACGTCGTGGACCCCGACATCGTCCTCGACCACGTCGATGTGAACTCGCTGCTCGACAAGGTCGACGTGCAACGGCTCCTCGAGCGGATCGACCTCGACGCCGTGCTGCAGCAGGTGGACATGAACGCCCTGCTCTCCCGGGTCGACATGAACACGCTGCTCGCGCGGGTCGACATGAACAGCCTGCTCGCCCGGGTCGACGTCAACCAGATGCTCGAGGACGTGGACCTCGAGGCGGTCGTCCGCCGTTCCGGCATCCCCGAGGTCGTCGCGGAGAGCACCAGCCACCTCGCCGGCTCGACGATCGACATCGCTCGCCGTCAGGTGGCCGGCCTCGACTTCTGGGTCAACCGGGCGGTCGACACCGTGCTCCGCCGCGAGGCGGGCTCCTTCCCGGTGGCCCCGCCGACCCTCGCGGAGGCGGCCGCGTCCGCGGAGGGCGGCGACCGACGTGAGGTCACCGGTCACTACGCGGGACCGGTCGGGCGGACCCTGGCGTTCGCGGTCGACGCGGCCATCGTGACGCTGGTCTACACCGGGGCGAGCGCCACCCTCGACTGGCTGACCCGCATCCTCTTCGACCAGACCGTGGTCGGGAGGCTGCCCGGGTGGCTGAGCGCGGTGTTCCTCGTGGTGTGGCTGTTCGTGTACTTCTTCGGCTCCCTGGCGGTTGCCGGTCGCACGGTCGGCCAGGGCCTGGTCGGGCTCCGCGTGGTCGCGCGGGACGGCACCACCCTGAGACCGTGGCCGGCGCTGGTGCGGACCGTGTCCATGCCGGTGAGCTTCGCGTTCCTGGGACTCGGGCTCGTCGGCGTCGTCGTCGGGCGCGAGCACCGGGCCCTGCACGACGTGACCGGTCGGGCCGTGGTCGTCGTCGACTTCGGCGACCGCCCGGCCGAGCTGCCCGGTCCGCTCTCGAGGTTCCTGGACCGTCAGGGCGAGTGAGCGTCCAGGAACAGGCAGGTCCGTTCCACACGTCCTGGGTACCGTCGATCAATTGGCTTTGACCTGGAGCGCGCTCCAAGTCCTAGCGTCCCTGTCGTGATGAACGAGACGATGACGCAGCAGTCACCGACCGGCGACGCCATGACGCGCGAAGCACGCTACGACCGAGGGCGCAAAGTGCTCGATGCGGTCGACGGAACGGCGGGCGCGAAGGTCGTCGACGCGCTGAAGGACATCTCACCCGAGCTCGAGCACCAGGTCGTCGCGTGGGGGTTCGGCGAGATCTATTCGAGACCGGGCCTCGAGCCGCGCGACCGGCAGCTCGTCACGCTCGGCATGCTCACGGCGCTCGGCGGCTGCGAGCCACAGCTCGAGGTCCACATCAACGCCGCGCTGAACGTCGGACTGGCACCCGAACAGATCATCGAGGCGTTGCTGCACTCGGCGGTCTACTGCGGGTTCCCGCGGGCGCTCAACGCGACGTTCACGGCGAAGAAGGTCCTCGCCGAGCGCGGGCTGAGCCTGAATCACAGCGTCTGAGCACCGGTCCAG
>NZ_DASUFR010000045.1:0-21867 GCF_036274455.1 Nocardioides sp.
GCTCGAGAACAGCGCCTCTCGCACCCGGTCGGTGGTCGGGCGCGTCATGGGGCCGGACGGCGTCGACAGCCGCCGTCCTCCCGCGCTCCCGCCGATGATGCGGGTCATGGAGGGACGATAGTGCCAGGGCGTTCCCTAGGAGACTGCTGAACAATCGCGCGGCGCCTGCGCCGCGATAGCCGCACGTTGGCTGTGTTGCCGCCCCTCGAAAGGCGCCCAGCCTGCCTTCGGGACGGACGCCTTGCCATCGCACGACTCTCGCGACGCAGGCATCCACGCCCTTGTTCAGCAGACTCCTAAGGATCACCCAGGAGGGAGAACGCCCCGCCCGGACCGAAGGCCACCGCGGTGAACCGCGCTCCGATGAGCCGGTGCGCGTCGCCGTCGGGGTGCAGGTTGTCGGGCAGCGGGAACCGCTCGTGGTCGGCCTCGCCGAAGAGGGCGAGCCCGTCGAGGTAGTGGATCGCGGGGTCGGTCCGGGCGCGCTCGGCCACGATTCGGGCGAGCTCGGCACGGATCACCTGCAGCGTGAGCTTCCCGGCCGGCACCTCCGCGGGGTCGCCCAGCGCGACGAAGCGGACCAGCCCCTGCGCGAGCGCCTCCGGGTCCACGGCGCCCGGGCCGGGCGTCTCCTCGTGCATGGGGCACAGCAGCGGCGAGACGACCAGCAGCGGCGCGTCGGGGTGGCCGTCGCGGATCGCGTCGAGGAAGCCGTGCACGGCCGGCCCGAACGCCCGGAGGCGCATCAGGTCGTGGTTGGTGAGGTTGATGCCGATCTTGACGCTGACCAGGTCGGCGGGGGTGTCGCGCATCGCCCGGGCGGTGAAGGGGTCGAGCAGCGCGTTGCCGCTGAGCCCGAGGTTGACCAGGTCGACCCCGCCCGCCCTGGCGGCCAGCCCGGTCCAGGTGCTGCTCGGGCTGTCGGCGTTCGAGCCGTGGCTGATCGAGCTGCCGTGGTGCAGCCAGACCCGGCCTCCGCCGCTCACCGCCCGGACGGGCGCGTCGGTCCGGAGCGCGCCCAGGTGGGTGGTCTCGCTCCACGGCAGCCAGAGCTCGACGGTCTTGTTGCGGGCCGGCAGCCCGGTGAACCGGACGGTGCCGGCCGGACCGCTCCGGGTCCGCGTCGTACCGGTCGACACGTCGGTCTCCACCACGTCGCCGCCGGTGAGCGTCACCTGCCCCGAGAGCTCGCCGTCCACCAGCAGGTCCCACGGGCAGTCCGGCCGGAGCGGCAGGTCGGTATAGCCGTAGAGCACCCGGTGCGCGTCGAGCTCGACCTCGGTGGCCTCGGTGGCGAAGACGAGGCGCACGCCGGCGGGCTGCGACTCGGCCTGGCGTACCTGGTCGTCGGCCTGGTCGCGCGCCCGCGCCGGCAGCCGGTGGGGGAGCACGCCGTACGCCGTCGGCTCGAGCTCGCAGGCTCCGCGCACGAGCTCGCCGGTGATCGGTGTCGACAGCACACCTCCACCTTGGCAGGCGTGTCTGCGCCGATCGCGGCCCCGTCGCGGTTAGCGTTCCGTACGAACACCTGTTCGGACAGTCCGACGACGGAGAGGCTTCCCCATGCGCGTGCTCGGCATCGACCCCGGGCTGACCAGGTGTGGGGTCGGCGTGGTCGAGGGGGAGACCGGGCGGCCGCTTCGGCTGGTCGACGTGGGCGTGGTGCGCACCTCGTCGGACCTGCCGATCGCCGAGCGGCTGGTCAGCATCGACCGGGCGCTGGACGCCTGGATCGAGGAGCACCGGCCAGACGTGGTCGCGGTGGAGCGGGTCTTCGCACGGTCCGACGTGAGCACCGTGATGGGCACCGCCCAGGCCAGCGGGATCGCGCTGGCGTGCGCGGCCCGACGCGGGCTGACCGTCGCCCTGCACACCCCGAGCGAGGTCAAGGCGGCGGTGTCTGGCAACGGCCGGGCCGACAAGGCCCAGGTCGGAGCGATGGTGACCCGGATCCTGCGGCTCGACCGCACCCCGAGCCCCGCGGACGCCGCCGACGCGCTGGCGCTCGCGATCACCCACATCTGGCGCGGCGGCGCCCAGGCCCGGATCGAGGCGGCGATGGCCAAGGCAGGAGCGACCCGGTGATCGCGTTCGTGAAGGGCCACGTGGCCCAGGTGACGCTGTCCAGCGCGGTGCTGGAGGTCGGGGGAGTCGGGCTCGAGCTGATGTGCACCCCGGGCACGCTGGCCACGCTGCGCACCGGCCAGGTCGCGACGCTGCCGACGAGCATGGTGGTGCGCGAGGACTCCATGACGCTGTTCGGCTTCCTCGACGAGGACGAGAAGGCCGTCTTCGAGCTCGTCCAGACCGCGAGCGGAGTGGGGCCCAAGCTGGCCCAGGCCATGCTCGCGGTGCTCAGTCCGGACAGCCTGCGGGTTGCGGTGGCCGGTGACGACGTCAAGACGCTGACCAAGGTGCCGGGCATCGGGCAGAAGGTCGCGCAGCGGATCATCCTCGAGCTCAAGGACCGGCTCGGCGCCCCGGTCGGCACGGTCAGCCCGCCGTCGGTCCGTGGCCACGACGCGTGGCGCGACCAGGTCCACCAGGGGCTGACCGGCCTCGGCTGGCCGGCTCGCGAGGCGGACCGGGCCGTGGAGCAGGTCGCCGACCAGGCGGGAGACAGCCCCGACGTCGGCGCCCTGCTGCGCGCGGCCCTCCAGACGCTGAGCCGGACATGATGGGCCGGACATGATGGGCCGGACATGAGCAGCCTCCACTCCGACCTGACCGCTCCCGACGCCGAGGCCGACGAGCGGGCGATCGAGGCCGCGCTCCGGCCGCGCACGCTCGACGAGGTGGTCGGCCAGCAGCGGGTCCGCGACCAGCTCGGGCTCGTCCTCGAGGCCGCCGGGCTGCGCGAGCGGGCCCCTGACCACGTGCTGCTCTCCGGCCCGCCCGGGCTTGGCAAGACCACCCTGGCGATGATCATCGCCGCCGAGGTCGGGGTGCCGCTGCGGGTCACCAGCGGCCCGGCCCTCACCCACGCCGGAGATCTGGCCGCAATCCTGTCCGGCCTCAACGAGGGCGACGTGCTCTTCGTCGACGAGATCCACCGGATGTCCCGGTCGGCCGAGGAGATGCTCTACCTCGCCATGGAGGACTTCCGGGTCGACGTCGTGATCGGCAAGGGGCCGGGGGCCACCGCGATCCCGCTGGAGATCCCGCCGTTCACGCTGGTCGGCGCCACGACGCGGGCCGGGCTGCTGCCCGGGCCGCTGCGCGACCGGTTCGGGTTCACCGGTCACCTCGAGTTCTACGACGCCGCCGAGCTGGAGCTGATCGTGCACCGGTCGGCCGGGCTGCTCGGCGTACCGACCAGTCCCGACGGCGCCGCCGAGATCGCCTCCCGCTCCCGCGGCACCCCGCGGATCGCCAACCGCCTGCTGCGCCGGGTGCGCGACTACGCGCAGGTCCGCGCCGACGGCACGGTCACCCTCGACGTGGCCCACGCGGCGCTGGACCTCTACGAGGTCGACGAGATCGGCCTGGACCGGCTCGACCGGGCGGTTCTCGACGCGCTGTGCCGGCGGTTCGGGGGCGGGCCCGTCGGACTGAGCACCCTCGCGGTCGCCGTCGGCGAGGAGCGCGAGACCGTCGAGGAGGTCGCCGAGCCGTTCCTGGTCCGGCAGGGGTTCCTAGCCCGTACGCCGCGGGGCCGGGTCGCCACCCGGGCCGCCTGGCACCACCTCGGACTGACGCCGCCGGCCACGGAGGACCCCACGCTGTTCGGGGAGTGAGCGGCTTCGTGACCGGAGCGTGATCCGCGCCTCACCGCCGATGCGGCGATCATTGGCCGCCGCCGTAGACTTCCCCCTCGTGCAAAGTGTGTCCCCGGTGCTGTTCATCCTCGCGATAGCACTCCTCCTCTGGCTGCTCCTGGTGCGGCCACAGGCCCGCCGCCAGCGGGAACTCAGGCACATGCAGTCCACGTTGGAGGTTGGTGACGAGGTGATGCTCACCTCAGGTGTCTTCGGCACCGTCCGTGGCCTCGAGGACGACGTGGCACAGGTCGAGATCGCCGAGGGCGTGACCATCAAGGTCGCCCGCGGAGCGGTCGGACGGATGGTCCACGAGGTAGCGGCTCCGTCCGACGCGGCCGAAGTCGACAATGGCGAAGTCTCCGAGGAGAACTGAGAATGGCACGCAAGACCGCGCGGCCCGGACGCACCCTCGTGGTGTTCTTCCTCGGGCTGGCGATCGCCTTCGGGCTGGTGGCCCTGGCCGGCAACTGGAAGCCCGAGCTCGGCCTGGACCTCCAGGGCGGCACCAGCATCCGGCTGACGCCGAAGGGGAACCCCTCCGCCGAGTCGCTCGACGAGGCCCGCAGCATCATCGACCAGCGCGTCAACGGCTCCGGTGTCTCCGAGGCCGAGGTGACGGTGGAGGGCAACCGCTACATCGTCGTCGACATCCCCGGCGAGAGCCGGCGCGACCTGGTCGAGACGGTCAAGCGCCAGGCGCAGCTGAGGTTCCGGCTGGTCGCCTGCTCCGACTCCGACCCCAGCCGGTGCCAGACCGGTGCCGCCACCCAGCAGAACCCGACGGCCCCCGACACGAGCTCCGGGACCGGCGTCGAGGCGCCGACCGCGGCGCCCACCGACGGCGCCACCACCGGCGGCAGCAACCGGGCCCCGGCCAGCTACAGCAAGGCCAAGAAGCCCAAGGCGGCCGCGACCGAGTCGCCGTCGGCCACGCCGACTGACGCTGCCACGGACACGGCCACGGACACGCCCACCGACACGCCCACCGACACGGCCACGGACACCGCCTCGCCGGGCGCGGAGGCCACGCCGACCAGTGCCCCGGTCATCCCGAGCCCGCCCGGCGGCAAGGACGTCGACGACCCGCTGAAGTGGATCGACGCTCCCAACCAGGAGGCGATCGACGCCTTCAACAACTTCACCTGCCCGCAGGACGGCACGCCGGTCAACGTCGAGGACGACCCCAAGAAGCCGCTGGTCACCTGCGAGTGGGACCCGGAGACCAAGCAGGCCCAGAAGTACCTCCTCTCCGCGGCGATGATCGAGGGCCAGGACCTCGACTCGGCCAGCGCCCAGATCCCCCAGAACCAGGTCAACTACGTCGTCGCGCTCGACTTCAACGGCACTGGCACCGACGCGTTCAGCAAGATCTCCGAGGCGCTGGTCTGCCCGAGCGGCACCGTCCCCCCGTGCCGTCAGTTCGCGGTCGTGCTGGACGGCCAGGTGCTCTCGGCGCCGACCATGAACTCGCTGATCACCAACGGCCAGGCGCAGATCGAGGGCAACTTCACCGAGACCTCCGCCAAGAGCCTCGCGACCAGCCTGAAGTACGGCGCGCTGCCGGTCACGTTCTCCGACTTCAGCGTCGAGACCGTCGGCCCGTCGCTGGCCGGTGACCAGCTCAGCGCAGGCATCAAGGCAGGCATCATCGGCCTGCTGCTGGTGATGCTCTACTGCCTGATCTACTACCGCGGCCTCGGCATCGTGGTCGTCGGCTCGCTGGTCGTCGCCGGGCTGACGACGTACGCGATGGTGCTCCTGCTGTCGAAGACCGCGGGCTTCACGCTGACCCTGCCCGGCATCGCCGGACTGATCGTCGCGGTCGGCATCACCGCCGACTCCTTCATCGTCTACTTCGAGCGAATAAGGGACGAGATGCGCGACGGGAAATCCATGCGGGTCGCCGTGGAGGCCGGCTGGGTCCGGGCGCGGGCGACCTGTCTGGCCGCCGACAGCGTCTCGCTGCTCGCCGCGATCGTGCTCTACATCTTCGCGGCCGGCGTGGTCCGGGGCTTCGCGTTCGCGCTGGGACTGTCGACGATCATCGACATCGTGGTGTTCTTCTGGTTCACCAAGCCACTGGTGTCGGTGCTGGCCCGCCTGCACTTCTTCAACAGCGGCGGACGGTGGTCCGGACTCAGCGCGGAGACGCTCGGCGTGGACAAGATCGCCGCCGACCGACCCCGGGCGGTGGTCGGCGCCACCCGGGCCACCCGCTCCACGACTGCCGAGGGAGGCAGGGCCTGATGGGCAGGATCAGCAGGCTGGGCAACAGCCTCTACACCGGCGAGCGCTCGATCGACTTCGTCGGCCGCAGGTGGCTCTGGTATGCCATCTCGGCCGCGATCGTCGTGATCGCGATCCTCGGGCTCGCGACCAAGGGTCTCAACTACGGGATCGAGTTCACCGGCGGCACCCAGTACAAGGTCACGATCGCCGACGGTGCCACCCAGGAGCAGGCCGACGACATCCGCGAGGCGATCGGTGGCCTGGGCATCCCCAACGCCGACGCGCCCGTGGTGTCGACGTCGGGCCAGAACTCCATCCTGATCCAGGTCGAGGAGCTCAGCAACGCCGAGAGCGTCAAGGTCAACCAGACCATCCAGGACACCCTGGGCGTGACCCAGCAGGACATCTCCCAGGACCAGATCGGCGCCAGCTGGGGTGACGAGGTCAAGAACCGCGCCCTCACCGGTCTGGTCGTCTTCCTGATCCTCGTCGTGCTCTTCATCTGGGCCTACTTCCGCGAGTGGAAGATGTCGGCCGCGGCCATCGTGGCCCTCGCTCACGACGTCGTCATCACCGTGGGCGTCTACGCGCTGTCCGGCTTCGAAGTGACGCCGGCCACCGTGACCGGCCTGCTGACGATCCTCGGCTTCTCGCTCTACGACACCGTCGTGGTCTTCGACAAGATCCGCGAGAACACCAAGAACCTGCGGGCCAACCGGACGACGTACGCCGCGGCGGCCAACCTTGCGGTCAACCAGACCCTGGTCCGTTCGATCAACACCTCGCTGGTGGCGCTGATCCCGGTCGGGGCGATCCTCTACGTCAGCGCGGTCCAGCTGGGCGCCAGCTCGCTCAAGGACCTCGCGCTCGCGCTGTTCGTCGGCATGGCGGCCGGCACCTACTCCTCGATCTTCATCGCGACGCCGCTGCTGGTCCACATCAAGTCCAACGAGACCGAGATCGTCATGGCCGAGCGCCGGGCGAAGGCGCGTGCGCGGCGCGAGGCCGACCGCTACGCCTCGGTGCCGGCGTTCACCGAGGACATGCCGATCGGGTCCGACCCCGACACCGGACCGGGCCGCGGTGGGGTGCTGGTCGAGGAGCGCGACGACTTCGACGACGACGACTTCGACGAGCCGGGCGAGGAGGTCGGGCCCCGCCGCCCGGCTCCCGCCCCGGAGGCGATGGGGCGCGGCCGCACCGTGCCCACCTCGCAGCGGCCCGTCGGCCGCAGCTCGGCGTCCGGACGGCAGCAGCCGACCCGGCAGCCGAAGTCGAAGCGCAAGTAGCCTTCGGCCATGACCGACGCTGCACTGGAGGCGCTGCAGCGCCTGGTCGTCGACGTACCCGACTTCCCCGAGCCCGGGGTCGTGTTCAAGGACATCACCCCGATGCTGGCCGACCACTCCGCCTTCACCGCGGTCATCGACGCGCTCGCGACGGCCGGCCGCGACGGGTCCGGCACCACCGTGGTGGACAAGGTCGTCGGGATGGAGGCGCGAGGCTTCATCCTGGCCGCGCCGGTGGCGCTCGCGCTCGGCGCCGGCTTCGTGCCGGTCCGCAAGGTCGGCAAGCTGCCCCGCGAGACCCACGCGGTCTCCTACGCGCTCGAGTACGGCCAGGCGACCCTCGAGCTGCACAGCGACGCGATCTCGCCGGGGGAGCGGGTGCTCCTGGTCGACGACGTGCTGGCCACCGGAGGCACCGTGGCCGCCACCCAGCAGCTGGTCGAGTCGTGCGGAGGTGTCGCGGTCGGCGTCGCCGTCCTCCTGGAGCTGAGCTTCCTGCCGGGCCGGGCCACCATCGGTGACCTGCCGCTGCACGTCCTCCGGACCGTCTGAGGCTGTGTTTCGAGACGGCTCGCGCAGCCCCGAGCAAGCTCGGGTCTGCGCCGAGCCTCCTCAACCTCTTCACTGATCGGGGTCCGAGCAAGCTCGAACCCCGGGCTCGGACGTAGGCTGGGTGGGTGACCGAGGAGCGCACCGAGGAGCGCACCGCCCCGGCCGCCGCCCCTGCTGAGGAAGCCCCCAAGCCCACCGAGCGGCTCCGGACGCGGCGCAACCAGGCGCGCGCCGAGGAGCGCGGCGAGGGCAGCACGACGAGCCCCGGTCCGGCGACCACCCGGTCGATGCGTGCCCGCCTCGCTCGGGTCGCCACCCGCACCCAGCCCGGCAACCCGGTGCTCGACTCGCTGTTCCGCGCCGTGCGGGCCAACCATCCGAAGGCGGACCTGGCGCTGCTCGAGCGCGCCTACACCACGGCCGCCGAGATGCACGGCAGCCAGATGCGCAAGAGCGGC
This sequence comes from Nocardioides sp., assembly GCF_036274455.1. Classification (GTDB taxonomy): domain Bacteria; phylum Actinomycetota; class Actinomycetes; order Propionibacteriales; family Nocardioidaceae; genus Nocardioides. The sequence goes on from NZ_DASUFR010000045.1 coordinate 8,290, forward strand.
GACCCCTACATCACCCACCCGCTCGCCGTGACCACGATCCTCGCCGACATCGGCATGACCGAGCCGACGCTGGTCGCGTCGCTCCTGCACGACACCGTCGAGGACACGCCGTACACGCTGGAGCAGGTCAAGGCGGACTTCGGCGAGGAGGTGGCCCGGCTCGTCGACGGCGTGACGAAGCTCGACAAGGTCAAGTACGGCGACTCCGCGCAGGCCGAGACCATCCGCAAGATGATCGTCGCGATGTCGCGCGACATCAGGGTGCTGGTCATCAAGCTCGCCGACCGGCTGCACAACATGCGGACCCTCCGCTACGTCCGCCAGGAGACCCAGGAGCGGGTGGCCCGCGAGACGCTCGACATCTACGCTCCGCTGGCCCACCGGCTGGGCATGAACACGATCAAGTGGGAGCTCGAGGACCTCGCGTTCGCGACGCTGCACCCGAAGATCTACGACGAGATCGTGCGGATGGTCGCCGAGCGGGCGCCGTCACGGGACCAGTTCCTGGCCGAGGTGATCACCGAGGTCGAGAAGGACCTGCGCGAGGCCAAGATCAAGGCGACGGTCACCGGCCGGCCGAAGCACTACTACTCGATCTACCAGAAGATGATCGTCGGGGGCCGCGACTTCTCCGACATCTACGACCTGGTCGGCATCCGCATCCTGGTGGAGGACGACCGCGACTGCTACTCGGTCCTCGGCGTGATCCATTCGCGCTGGAACCCGGTCCTGAACCGGTTCAAGGACTACGTCGCGATGCCGAAGTTCAACATGTACCAGTCGCTGCACACGACGGTGATCGGGCCGCAGGGCAAGCCGGTGGAGATGCAGATCCGCACCTTCGCGATGCACCGCCGGGCGGAGTACGGCGTCGCGGCGCACTGGAAGTACAAGGAGGACGGCCGGGCCGGCATCGACACCGACAAGCTCGGCGACGTCGACGACATGAACTGGGTCCGCCAGCTGCTCGACTGGCAGAGCGACGTCGAGGACCCCGGTGAGTTCCTCGAGTCGCTGCGGTTCGAGATCAACCGCGCGGAGACCTATGTGTTCACCCCGCGCGGCGACGTGATCGCCCTGCCGTCGGGCGCGACGCCGGTGGACTTCGCCTACGCCGTCCACACCGAGGTCGGGCACCGCACCATCGGTGCGCGGGTGAACGGCCGGCTGGTCCCGCTCGAGTCGACGCTCGAGAACGGCGACGTGGTCGAGGTGTTCACCTCGAAGGCGCCGAACGCCGGCCCGTCGCGCGACTGGCTGACCTTCGTCAAGTCGCCGCGGGCGCGCTCGAAGATCCGCCAGTGGTTCACCAAGGAGCGGCGCGAGGAGGCGATCGAGCAGGGCAAGGAGCAGATCGCCAAGCTGATGCGCAAGGAGGGGCTGCCGCTGAAGCGGCTGATGTCCCACGAGTCGCTGATGCTCGCCGCCGCCCACTTCAAGATCGCCGACGTCTCGGCCCTCTACGCGGCGGTCGGCGAGGGGAACCTGTCGGCCCAGGCCGTCGTACGCCGGGTCATCGCGGAGCACGGCGGCGCCGAGGCTGCCTCGGAGGACCTGGCCGAGGCCGTCACGATCACCGGCCGCCGCGGTCGCGCGAAGTCGACCAGCGGCGGCGACGCGGGCGTCATCGTCAAGGGCGCGCCGGACGTGTGGGTGAAGCTCGCGAAGTGCTGCACCCCGGTGCCGCCCGACGAGATCCTCGGCTTCGTCACCAAGGGGGGCGGGGTCTCGGTGCACCGCACCGACTGCACCAACGCCGCGGAGCTGCGGACCCACCCGGAGAAGCTGCTCGAGGTCGAGTGGGCGCCGACCGGCCAGTCGACGTTCCTGGTCAACATCCAGGTCGAGGCGCTCGACCGCGCCCGGCTGCTCGCCGACATCACCATGGTGCTGTCCGACGCGCACGTGAACATCCTCAGCGCCAACCTGCAGACCACCCGCAACCGGGTGGCCAAGAGCCGGTTCACCTTCGAGATGGCCGAGGCCAAGCACCTCGACAACGTGCTCAAGGCCGTGCGCTCGGTCCCCGGCGTCTTCGACGCCTACCGCGTCACCCAGTGAACCGCTGGCTCCTGCTCGGTGGCGCGATCGTCACCGAGGTCACCGGGACCCTTGCGCTGCGCGGTGCACTCGACCACCCGGGGCTCTACGCCGTCACCGTGGTCGGTGAGGTCACCTCGTTCTTCCTCCTGGTCAAGGTGCTGCAGGCCGGGATGCCGCTGGGGGTGGCCTACGGCATCTGGAGCGCGCTCGGTGTCGCCGCGACCGCGGTGCTGTCGGCGTTCCTCTTCGACGAGGCGTTCAGCGCGGTGATGGTGCTGGGGCTGGCGCTGATCGTGGGCGGGGTCGTGCTGGTCGAGAACGGCTCCCGCGAGCAGGAGCCCGGCTGATGGCGTGGCTCTACCTCTCCCTCGCGATCCTGGTCGAGGTCGCCTCGACGCTGTCGTTGCGGGTGGCCTCCGCCGGCCGGCGTGGCTGGTACGCCGTCGTCGTCCCCGGCTACGTCGCGGCGTTCGTCCTCCTCGCCCTGGCCCTCCACGAAGGAATGGGCATCGGGGTCGCCTACGGCATCTGGACCGCCGTCGGCGTGGCCCTCACCGCCGTCCTCAGCCACCTCCTCTTCGCCGAGTCCCTCACCCGCACCATGGCCCTCGGCATCCTCCTCATCGCCGCCGGCGTCCTCCTCCTCGAGGCCGGTTGATTCCGGACTTGCGCCGGTTGATTCGGGAGTTGCGCCGCTTGATTCGGGACTTGCGCCGGTTGACTCCGGACTTCCGCCGCTCGACCGAACAGACGGAACTCCGGAGTCAACCGGCCGGAACCACCGAGTCAACCGGCGGAACCACCGAATCAACGTGCCGGTCAGCCGGAGTAGTCCGCGGAGACGCGGCGGGCCATGTCGAGGAAGGACTGGCGGGAGGCGAGGTTCTCCTCGAGCTCCTTGACCTTCTTCTCATTGCCGGCCTCGCGGGCCTTGGTGAGGTCGGCCTCGACCTGGGCGATCGCGGACTCGAGCTGGGTGACCATGTCGTCGGCGCGGGCGGACTTCTCGGGGTCGGAACGGCGCCACTGCTCGGCCTCGACGGAGCGGACGGCCTCCTCGACCGCGCGCATCCGGCCCTCGAGCTCCTTGATCCGCTCGCGGGGCACCTTGCCGGCGGCCTCCCACCGCTCGGCCAGCGAGCGCAAGGCGCGCTTGGCCGCGTCGAGGTCGGTCACCGGGAGCAGCGCGTCGGCCTCGACGAGGATCTGCTCCTTCACCTCGGCGTTGGCGGCGTACTCGGCGTCGAGGGCGGCGTTGGTCGCGTCGCGCGCTCCGAAGAAGGTGTCCTGGGCGGCCCGGAACCGCCGCCACAGCTGGTCGTCGACGTCCTTGGGGGCCGGGCCGGCGGCCTTCCACTGCCGCATCAGGTCCCGGTAGCGCCCCGCGGTCGGGCCCCACTCGGTCGAGTCGGCCAGCGACTCGGCCTCGGTGACCAGCCGCTCCTTGACGGCGCGGGCCGCTTCGCGCTTCTCGTTCTGCTCGGCGAAGTGCACCTTCCGGCGCCGGGTGTACGACGTCCGCGCGCCGGAGAACCGGCGCCACAACGCGTCGTCGCTCGCGCGGTCGATCCGGGGGAGCGCCTTCCACTCGTCGAGCAGGACCCGCAGCCGGTTCGCGCCCGCTCGCCAGTCGGAGCCCTCCGCGATCTTCTCGGCCTCGGCGACCAGCTTCTCCTTGGCCTCCTTGGCCTCCGCGGCCTTCTGTGCCCGCTCCGCCTTGCGCGCCTCGCGCTGCTCGTCGATGACCGGGCGCAGCTCCTCGAGGCGCCTGATCAGCGAGGCCAGGTCACCGACGGCGTTCGCGCCCTCGACCTGTGCCGAGACGGTCTTGACCGACTCGAGTGCCTCCTCGGGCGACATCACGCCGGACCGGATCCGCTGCACGAGCAGCTCGACCTCGAACGAGAGCGCGTCGAACCGCTCGGTGAAGAACGCCAGGGCCTCGTCGGGGGTGCCGGCGGGGTACTGACCCACCGAGCGCTCCCCCTCGGCCGTGCGGACGAAGACGTTCCCGTCCGCGTCGACGCGACCCCACTCGTGGACCGACCCCTGGCTCATCACTGCGGCATGGTAGTCAACGCGCGTGAGGTGGCCACGTCCCGGCCGCATCCGATGCACGGCTGTGACCTGGGGGAGCGGGCTGGACAGCCCGTCCGGCTGCGCGCCGCGATGACCGCGCGCTCCCACCCCACCGAACCGCTCGCTGCGCTCGCGCTTCCGCGGGGACCCCGGAAAGATTGGCGGCGTTGCCGAGGCTCGAAAGGCGACCAGCCTGCCATCGCGACGGCGCCTTGCCATCACACGCCCCTCGCGACGCTCGCTGCGAACGCCCTGTCCAGCCCGCTCCCCTCGCTCGATAGGGTTGGCCGGTGCTGATCGCCGCCTTCCCCGCTGGTCCGTGGGGGACCAACTGCTACGTCGTGGCGACGGCTCCCGGCACCGAGTGCGTGGTCATCGACCCCGGGATGGACGCCACCGAGGGCATCGCCCGCGTCGTGGAGGAGCACCGGCTCAAGCCCGTCAGCGTGCTGGTCACCCACGGCCACGTCGACCACATGTTCTGCGTGGCGCCGGTGGCCGGTGGGTACGACGCCACCGCCTGGATCCACCCCGGCGACCGGCACCTGCTCACCGACCCGCTCGCGGGCATGTCCCCCGAGAGCGCCCGCATGATGCTCGGCGGCGACTACACGTGGGAGGAGCCGGACGACGTCCGCGAGCTGGCCGACCTGCAGGAGCTCGAGCTGGCCGGCGTGCGGTTCGTCGTCGACCACACCCCGGGCCACACGCAGGGGTCGGTGACCTTCCGGACGCCCTACCCGGACCGGGAAGAGGTCTCGGAGGTGATGTTCTCCGGCGACCTGCTCTTCGCGGGGTCGATCGGCCGCACCGACCTGCCCGGCGGCGACCATCCGACGATGCTGCACAGCCTGGCCAGCAAGGTGCTGCCGCTGGCTGACGACATCGTCGTCCTTCCCGGCCACGGCGAGCAGACCACCATCGGCCGCGAGCGTGCCACCAACCCGTTCCTGCAGGACCTCCCGTCCCTTCGCTGAGAGCCCCGATGTCCGAGAAGCCCACCCCGCTGAGCGGGTTCCCCGAGCTGCTGCCCGAGCACCGCGCCGTCGAGCGCCAGGTGATCGCGAGCATGTCGCGCACCTTCGAGCTGCACGGCTTCGCCAACATTGAGACCCGGGCCGTCGAGCCCATCGAGCGGCTCTCGAAGGGCGGCGAGATCGACAAGGAGATCTATGTGCTCCGCCGGCTGCAGGGAGACGACTCCACCGCCGGCGACTCGGGACCCAGCCGTCAGCTGGGGCTGCACTTCGACCTCACCGTCCCGTTCGCGCGGTATGTCCTCGAGCACAGCGGCAAGCTGGAGTTCCCGTTCCGGCGCTACCAGATCCAGCCCGCGTGGCGCGGCGAGCGGCCGCAGGAGGGTCGCTACCGGCAGTTCACCCAGGTCGACATCGACGTCATCGGCCGTGACGAGCTGGCCTTCCACCACGACGTCGAGGTGGTCCGGGTGATGGCCGAGGCGCTCGCGCCCCTGCCGCTGCCGCCGCTGTCCATCCAGGTCAACAACCGCAAGCTGATCCAGGGCTTCTACCGCGGTCTCGGCATCGCCGACGTCACCGGCGCCATTCGCACCATCGACAAGCTCGACAAGCTCCCCCGCGAGGAGGTGGCGCGGCTGCTCGTCGACGACGCCGGCGCCACGACCGATCAGGCCGAGCGCTGCCTCGAGCTGGCCACGATCCGCGTCCAGGACACCTCGTTCGTCGACCGGGTCCGGTCCCTGGGGGTCGAGGACGAGCTGCTGGACACCGGGCTGCGCGAGCTCGCCGCGGTCGTCGAAGGCTGTGCCGAGGCGGTCACCGACCGGGTCACGGTCGAGGCCAACCTGCGCATCGCCCGCGGGCTCGACTACTACACCGGCACGGTCCTCGAGATCTTCATGGCGGGCTACGAGCGGCTCAAGTCGGTCGCCGGGGGCGGCCGCTACGACGCGCTGGCCACCGACGGCCGGACGACGTACCCGGGGGTCGGCATCAGCTTCGGCATCTCCCGCACGCTGGTCCCGTTGTTCAACGACGGCGTCCTCGCACCGGGCCCCAAGGTGCCGAGCACCGTCCTGGTCGCGCTGGTCGACGAGGAGTCGCGCCCCGCCAGCGAGGCGATCGCGAGCGCGCTCCGCCGTCGGGGCATCGCGACCGAGGTGGCCGCGAGCGCGCAGAAGTTCGGCAAGCAGATCCGGTACGCCGAGCGCCGGGGCATCCCCTACGTCTGGTTCCCCGACACCGGAACCGGCGCCAGTGCCGGCACCGGCGAGGTCAAGGACATCCGCAGCGGCGACCAGGTCGCCGCCGACCCCACCACCTGGACTCCCAAGGAGGCAGACCCCTCGTGATCCGCACCCACGACGCCGGCTCGCTGCGTGCCGAGCACGCCGGCCAGACCGTCACGCTCGCCGGCTGGGTGGCCCGTCGCCGCGACCACGGCGGCGTCACCTTCATCGACCTGCGCGAGGCCAGCGGGGTCGTCCAGGTCGTCGTCCGCGACGAGGCGGTCGCCCACCAGCTCCGCAACGAGTACTGCATCAAGGTGACCGGCGAGGTCGGCCTGCGGCCCGAGGGCAACGCCAACCCCGAGCTGCCCACCGGGGAGGTCGAGGTGGTCGCGGCCGAGCTCGACGTCCTGAGCGCGGCCGCACCACTGCCGTTCCCGATCGACGATCACGTCGACGTGGGGGAGGAGGTGCGGCTGAAGTACCGCTACCTCGACCTGCGCCGTACGGCCCCCAACCACGCCATCCGGCTGCGCAGCCGGGTCAACAAGGCGGCCCGCGACGTGCTCGACGGTCACGGCTTCGTCGAGGTCGAGACGCCGACGCTGACCCGGTCCACGCCGGAGGGCGCCCGCGACTTCCTGGTCCCGGCCAGGCTGCGGCCGGGCAGCTGGTATGCCCTCCCGCAGAGCCCGCAGCTGTTCAAGCAGCTGCTGATGGTCGCCGGCCTCGAGCGCTACTACCAGATCGCGCGCTGCTACCGCGACGAGGACTTCCGTGCCGACCGGCAGCCGGAGTTCACCCAGCTCGACATCGAGATGAGCTTCGTCGAGCAGGACGACGTCCTGGCGATCGCCGAGGACGTCCTCGAGGCCCTGTGGCAGCTCGTCGGCTACGACCTCCCGCGCCCGCTGCCGCGGATGACCTACGCCGAGGCGATGGCCCGCTACGGCACCGACAAGCCCGATCTGCGGATGGGGCTGGAGCTGGTCGAGTGCACTGACTACTTCAAGGACACGCCGTTCCGGGTCTTCCAGGCGCCGTACGTCGGCGCGGTGGTCATGCCCGGCGGCGCCAGCCAGCCGCGCAAGCAGCTCGACGCCTGGCAGGAGTGGGCCAAGCAGCGCGGTGCGCGTGGCCTGGCCTACGTCCTCGTCCAGGAGGACGGCGAGCTCGGCGGACCGGTGGCCAAGAACCTCTCCGACGAGGAGAAGGCGGGGCTGGCGGCGTACGTCGGCGCCGAGCCCGGTGACTGCGTCTTCTTCGCCGCGGGCCTCCCCAAGCCGAGCCGCGCGCTGCTCGGTGCGGCGAGGCTCGAGATCGGCCGGCGTGGAGGGCTCATCGACGAGGACGCGTGGAGCTTCCTCTGGGTCGTCGACGCGCCGCTGTTCGAGCCTGCCGACGAGGCGACCGCGGCGGGTGAGGTTGCGGTCGGCGGCGGCGCCTGGACCGCGGTCCACCACGCCTTCACCTCGCCGCAGGACCTCGAGACCTTCGACCGGGATCCCGGCAACGCGCTCGCCTGGGCCTATGACGTGGTCTGCAACGGCAACGAGATCGGCGGCGGCTCGATCCGTATCCACCGGGAGGACATCCAGGAGCGGGTCTTCGCGGTGATGGGCCTCGACGAGGCCGAGGCCCGCGAGAAGTTCGGCTTCCTCCTCGACGCGTTCACCTTCGGCGCACCACCGCACGGCGGCATCGCCTTCGGCTGGGACCGGATCACCGCGCTGCTCGCCCGGACCGACTCGATCCGTGAGGTGATCGCGTTCCCGAAGTCCGGCGGGGGAGTCGACCCGCTCACCGCAGCCCCGGCGCCGATCACTGCCGAGCAACGCAAGGAAGCCGGTGTGGACGCCGCTCCGACGGAGGATCTTCCGGAGGACGCCGTCGACGGCTGAAGGTTCTCGCGCGCTCCGAGACCCATTTGTTATGCGGCTGTGCCCCTGATGGGTATGTCAACTGGTTTACAGTCATCCGCGGTTCCCCGCATGACCCGGACGGGGACACCCCTCCGGAGGTGCCCGTGTCCCTTGACGCCCGTGGGGAGGTCTTCTCCGATGAGCAGACCCCGCCGCTCGTCCACGACGAGGCGCTCGAGGGCACCGGGACCATCAAGCAGATCGCGGGCAAGTCGCCGACCCAGATCGCGCTCAGCCGGCTTCGCCACGACAAGGTCGCTGTCACCTGCTCCGCGGTCCTGGTGTTCCTGGTCCTGCTCGCGCTCTTCGCACCGCTGATCACCCGGGCCTTCGACATCTACTGGGACATCTCCGACCCCAACGCACCCGAGGTCAGCGACGTCCTCGACTTCGACGGCTACCCCAAGATCGGGCCCCCGTTCCACCCCTTCACCTGGGCCCACCCGCTCGGCGTCGCGCCGCGGTTGGGCTACGACAACCTCGCCTACCTCCTCTACGGGCTGCGTACGTCGCTCCTCGTCGCGCTGGCCGCGACGATCGCATCGACGATCATCGGCGTCTCGCTCGGCCTGATGGCCGGCTTCTCCCGCGGCTGGCTCGACCGGGTCATCTCGTTCGTGACCGACGTGTTCCTCGCCTTCCCCTACCTGCTGGGGATGCTGGCCCTGGCCCCGATCATCGTCTCGCGGTTCACCACCGACCTCGACGCGCTGGCCAGGGCCCAGCTGATCACGCTGATCAGCATCCTCGTGCTGTTCGGCTGGATGGGGCTGACCCGGTTGATCCGGGGTCAGGTGCTCTCCCTGAGGGAGCGCGAGTTCATCCTGGCCGCCGAGGTGATCGGCGTGCCGACGCGCAAGATCCTCTTCAAGGAGCTGCTGCCCAACCTGGTGGCGCCCATCGTGGTGTCGATCTCGCTCTACCTGCCCGGCTTCGTCGCGGCGGAGGCCGGGCTCTCCTTCCTGGGGCTGGGTCTCACCGGCACGCCCTCGCTGGGCAAGATGGTCGCGGACGCGACCCCCTACTACGCGGACTACGGGCTCTACCTGTGGCTCCCGGTCGGCGCGATCACGCTGCTGACGCTTTCCCTGAACCTCCTCGGTGACTCGGTGCGCGACGCGTTCGACCCCAGGAGTCGTCGTTGACGGACGTCGACGACGTGGCTGTGGCAGTTCCAACGAAAGGTGAAAAGGCAATGCGCCTGAAGAGATCGGCGGTGGCTGTGGCCACAGCCAGCCTCCTCGCACTCGCCGCCTGTGGCGGCGGCGGCGACGATGACAAGGGCAGTGGCGGCGATGCGTCGAGCACCGTCGACACCGAGAACCTCGGCAACACCGGCAACGGCATGGACCCGACCCGGCAGGGTCCGGTGACCATCGACGGCGCCAAGGCGGGCGGGACGGTCACGCTCCTGACCTCCACGGGTTGGACCACGCCGATCGACCCGACGGACCTCTACTACACCGACACCAACGCGATCATGTCCTCGCTGGTGACCCGAGCGCTGACGCAGTACGACTATGACGAGGACAGCGGCCAGATGATCCTGGTGCCGGACCTCGCGACCGACCTCGGTCAGCACAACGACGACTACACCGAGTGGACGTTCACGATCCGTGACGGCGCCAAGTGGGAGACCGGCGCGCCGGTCACCGCGGACGAGGTCGCCTTCGGCATTCAGCGCTCCATGGACGGCAAGACGTTCCCGAACGGGCCCGGCCTCTACTACAGCAACCCCTACTTCCTCGGCGGCGAGGACTACAAGGGTCCCTACACCGACCCCAACGGCCAGCAGCAGGCGGTCTCGGTCGACGGCAACAAGGTCATCGTCAAGATGGCCAAGCCGTTCCCCGACTTCCCCTACTACGCGTCCTTCCCGGCGATGGGTCCGATCCCGACCGACCCGGCGGTCAACGACCCGGCGAAGTACGCCCAGCACCCGCTGTCGACGGGCCCGTACAAGATTGAGCAGTACACGATCGGCAAGTCGCTCACCCTGGTCCGCAACGACCAGTGGGACCCGGCCACCGACCCGGCCCGCACCGCCTACCCGGACAGCTACGTGGTCAAGGCCGGTGGGCAGGAGGCCCAGAACGACCAGATCCTGCTGGCCGACTCCGGTGCCGGCAAGACGACGATCAACTACAGCGACGTCCTGGCCCAGAACTACCGGAAGATGAACGACACCGGCCGCCTGGTCGTGGGTGGCTCGCCGTGCACCTACTTCTACGCGCTCGACCAGCGCCAGATGCCGGACAAGTCCATCGCCGAGGCGCTGACCTGGGCGATCCCCTACAACGACCAGATCGTGGCCAGCGGCCTGATCCCGGGCGTCAACGCGATCGCGACCCAGAACGTCATGCCTCCGGGCATCCCGGGCCGCGAGCCCTACGACCCGGTCGAGGGCCACGGTCCCTTCCAGACCGACCCGGCCAAGGCCAAGCAGATCCTGACCGACTCCGGTCACCTGGGCTTCGAGATCAAGTTCCTGTTCGCGACCGACTCAGACACCTCCGTGGCGAGCAAGGACACCCTGCTCAAGGGGCTCGAGGCGGCCGGCTTCAAGGCGACACCGGTGGCCTCGACGAACGCGAAGTTCGTCGCGGACCGTGACGACGTCAACGGCGACATCAACCTGCGGTCCTACGGCTGGTGCTCGGACTGGCCGTCGGGCTCGACCTGGGTCCCGACGCTCTTCGAGTCGACCGACCTCAACGAGGTGGGCTTCGGAACCAACGAGTCGGCCTTCAACAACCCGGAGATCGACCAGAAGATCAGCGACGTCTTCACCCTCCCGGCCGACGAGCAGCCCAAGGCCTGGAACGACCTGGAGAAGGAGATCATGACCACCTACATGCCGGTGGTCCCGCGCTACTACACGGGAGTGGCGATCGCGCACGGGTCCCAGATCGAGGGGATGAGCGTCGACAACACCCTCGGTATGCCGACCTTCCGCGACATCTGGGTCAACGCCGGCTGATCGACACGGCTCGGCACCACCCGTAAGTCCCTGGACAGCGGGGCGGGCACGCCGCCCGCCCCGCTGTCCCGGGGAAAGACCCAGATCCAGACGGAGGACTAGTGCCCCCCACCCGACGAGCGCACGACGATTCGCGCCCCCGGCACGCACCTCGCGTCGTTGGCGTCGCTCGAAAGACGTCCAGCCTGCCTTCGCTCCGCCGCCTTGCGATGCGCGCACCGGGAGCACGACTTGTCGCACGATCGTCGGGTGGGGGGCACTAGCAATGTTCGGCTACATCGTGCGCCGGCTCATCTCGGCGTTCCTGGTCGTCGTCCTGACGTCCATGATCGTCTTCGTCCTGTTCTTCAAGGGGCCCACCAACCCAGCCCAGCCGCTGTGCGACCTCAACGGCAAGTGCACCCCCGAGAAGCTGGCGATCCTCACCGAGCAGCTCGGGCTCAACGACTCGATCGTCCACCAGTACGGCGTCTTCGTGCGCGGCCTGTTCCAGGACCGCGAGATCGACTTCGGCGCGACCTACCACTGCGACGCGCCCTGCCTCGGCATCTCCTACCGCACCCGCAACGAGGTGACCGACGAGCTGCTGCAGAAGTTCCCGGCCACGCTCTCGATCGCGATCGGCGGCTCGATGATCTACCTGTCCCTCGGCGTCTTCCTCGGCACCATCGCGGCACGAAAACGAGGGACCCTCGTCGACAGGGGGCTGGTGACGTTCAGCGTCCTGGTCTCCGCGATCCCCTACTACGTCATCGCACTGCTCGTGTGGATCTACGTCTCGCTGCAGTGGAAGCTGATCGAGGACACGTCCTATACGCCGCTCACACAAGATCCCGTGGCGTGGTTCACCGGACTGGCGCTGCCGTGGCTGACCATCGGACTCACGTCCTCGACCTCCTACGCGCGCTACTCGCGCGGGCAGATGATCGAGACCCTGGGCGAGGACTACGTGCGCACGGCGGTGGCCAAGGGCTCCTCGGAGCGACGCGTGGTCGTCCGCCACGCGCTGCGCGCGGCGATCGTGCCGATCATCACGATCTTCGGCCTCGACTTCGCCTTCCTGCTGACCGGCACCGTCTTCACCGAGCAGATCTTCCAGATCGACGGGATCGGCCGGTGGGGCATCCAGGCACTGCGGTCGCCGGTGGACTTCCCGGTGGTCGCTGCCACCGTGCTCGTGGCGGCGGTGGTCATCGTCATCGCCAACCTCGTCGTCGACCTGCTCTACGCCGTCATCGACCCGCGGGTCCGGCTCGCATGATCACCCTACGAAAGCGCCCGGAGGGAGCGCTCCGCGCGGAGGGCGAACGCTTCCGCAGAGACCTCGGTAGAGCATGACCACCACCACCGACACCGGCGCCCTCGGCTTCGGGCGGCCGGCCACAGAGGAGGAGCCCTTCCTCGTCGTCGACGACCTCACCGTCCAGTTCCCCACTCACGACGGCCTCGTGCAGGCGGTCACCGGGCTGAGCTACTCGGTGCGCAAAGGCCAGACGCTCGGCATCGTCGGGGAGTCCGGCTCTGGCAAGTCGGTCTCGTCGATGGCCGTGCTCGGCCTGCACAACCCGCAGTCGACGCGGCTGGCCGGCTCGATCCGGGTCGGCGGCACCGAGGTGATCGGCGCCGACCAGCAGACGCTACGGGCGCTGCGCGGCAACGACGTGGCGATGATCTTCCAGGACCCGCTCACCGCGCTGCACCCCTTCTACAGCGTGGGGCGCCAGATCGCCGAGGCGATGCGACTGCACAACAACGTGTCCAAGGCCGTGGCCAGGCGGAGGGCGATCGACATGCTCGACCGGGTCGGGATCCCGCAGCCGGACCGTCGCGTCGACGACTTCCCGCACCAGTTCTCCGGTGGCATGCGGCAGCGGGCCATGATCGCGATGGCGCTGGTCAACAACCCGCAGCTGCTGATCGCCGACGAGCCGACGACGGCACTCGACGTGACGGTGCAGGCCCAGATCCTCGACCTGCTTCAAGACCTCCAGCGCGAGTTCGGCTCGGCGATCGTCATGATCACCCACGACCTCGGCGTGATCGCGGAGATGGCCGACGAGGTCCTTGTGATGTACGGCGGCCGGGCAGTGGAGACGGGCCCGACGAAGCTGATCCTCACGCACCCCGAGATGCCCTACACCTGGGGCCTGCTCTCGAGCGTGCCCGAGGTGACCTCGGACACCGACGCCCGGCTGATCCCGATCCCGGGCAACCCGCCGAGCCTGCTCAACCCGCCGTCCGGCTGCGCGTTCCACCCGCGCTGCCCGCACGTCTCGAAGGTGCCCGGCGACCTGTGCCGCACCGTCCAGCCCGACCTCGTGCCCGGCCACCAGGGCCTGGGCCAC
>NZ_DASUFR010000046.1:0-58935 GCF_036274455.1 Nocardioides sp.
GTCCAATATTCCCCACTGCTGCCTCCCGTAGGAGTCTGGGCCGTGTCTCAGTCCCAGTGTGGCCGGTCACCCTCTCAGGCCGGCTACCCGTCGAAGCCTTGGTGAGCCGTTACCTCACCAACAAGCTGATAGGCCGCGAGCACATCCTCCACCGATAAGACTTTCCACGCACATCCCATGCGGGAGTGCGTCGTATCCGGTATTAGCCACCGTTTCCGGCGGTTATCCCGAAGTGGAGGGCAGATTACTCACGTGTTACTCACCCGTTCGCCGCTCGTGTACACCCGAAGGTGCCTTACCGCTCGACTTGCATGTGTTAAGCACGCCGCCAGCGTTCGTCCTGAGCCAGGATCAAACTCTCCGTAGAAAAACAAACCCGCCTCGGTGCGAGCACCGAAGACGGAAGAAGAGATGCCTCCTGGCGGGAACAAATCAACTGACTGATGTCAGAATTATTGTCTCACCAAAGAAATCCGTCCTGATCGAGATCAGGGACGGGGCATAACAAACTAATTCGTCGACTATGACACACTGTTGAGTTCTCAAAGATCAGACGCGCACCAGCTCCGGCCTCTCAGCCGGCTCCGGGGCAACCTGACAAAACTTACCGGTCCGCCACGCTGCGAGTCAACTTGAGAGCCGGCTCGCGAGCCTGGTGGAGCGCAAGGCCGCCGGGGCGTGCGGATCCGCTCGTCTTTGGGGCCTTGCCCCCGAGGGTTCCGCCGCATCCCTGCGGCGAGGTGAAACAGTAGACGACCGATCCGCGGCAACCAAATCGGGGTGCCGGTTGTTGCAAACCCGCAGGTCAGGACCCCTTGGGTCGTCGCGACCGGGCGACCGCCGGCCGGTAGGCCGACACCGTCGGCTCGCCCGGGAGCCAGAACCGCCACGGCCGGTGTGGGTCGCCGCGGAGCCCGACCCGGGGTCCGGTGGAGACCTCCGTGGCCGGGTCCCCCAGCCGCAGGGTGACCGGACCCGTGACCAGATCGTTGCCGTTGTGGCTCAGGTCGATCCCGAGCGCGCTGCACAACCGGGCCGGGCCGCGGGCGAGGTCGCGGTCGGAGGAGCCCCGGCGCCGGGCGCGGGCCTCGTCGAGACCGGTGACCACCTCTCCGGCCCGGAGCAGCACCGCGCTGGCCACGCCCTCCACGCCGGTCACCACGTTGCAGCACACGTGCATCCCGTAGGTGAAGTAGCAGTAGAGGAAGCCCGGCGGGCCGAACATGACCGCGTTGCGCGGGGTCCGGCCGCGGTAGGCGTGCGAGCCCGCGTCGTTGGCGCCGTCGTAGGCCTCCACCTCGGTGAGGCGGAGCGAGACCTCGCCGTGGCTCAGCGTGGCCCCGAGCAGCCGCGGGGCGATCTCGAGGACCGGTCCCTCGAGCTGCGCCCGGAGGTCAGAGGAGCCGGCCATGCACCCGCTCGACCGCTCCCGCCAGCTCGTCGAGCTGCTCGGCCACCCGCACCGGGGCGGTGCCGCCGCGGCCGTCCCTGGAGGCGACCGAGCCTTCGACCGTGAGCACCTCGCGAACGCCGGGCGTGAGCGCGGGCGAGATCGAGGCGAGCTGGTCGTCGGTGAGCTCGCCGAGCTCGCAGCCCAGCTCCTCGCAGCGGCGTACGCACTCGCCGGCGACCTCGTGGGCCACCCGGAACGGCACGCCCTCCCGGACCAGCCACTCCGCGACGTCGGTCGCGAGCGAGAAGCCCTGCGGCGCCAGCTCGGCCATCCGGGGGGTGTCGAACTCGAGGGTGGCCACCATCCCGGTCAGGGCCGGCAGCAGCACCTCCAGGGTGTCGACGGAGTCGAAGACCGGCTCCTTGTCCTCCTGGAGGTCGCGGTTGTAGGCCAGCGGGAGCGCCTTGAGCGTGGCCAGCAGACCGGTCAGGTTGCCGATCAGCCGGCCGGCCTTGCCGCGGGCCAGCTCGGCGATGTCGGGGTTCTTCTTCTGCGGCATGATGCTCGACCCGGTCGACCACGAGTCGTGCAGCCGCACGAACCCGAACTCACGCGTGGACCACAGGATCAGCTCCTCGGCCAGCCGGCTCAGGTCGACGCCGAGCTGCGCGCAGACGAAGGCGAACTCGGCGACGAAGTCCCGGGCGGCCGTGCCGTCGATGGAGTTGGGCGAGGAGGACGTGAAGCCGAGCTCGGCGGCCACGGCGTGCGGGTCGAGGCCCAGCGACTGGCCGGCCAAGGCACCGGAGCCGTACGGCGAGTCGAGGCGGCCCGCCCAGTCGGCCAGCCGGTCGACGTCGCGGACCAGCGGCCAGGCGTGCGCGAGGAGGTGGTGGGTCAGCAGCACCGGCTGGGCGTGCTGGAGGTGGGTCCGGCCGGGCATGACCGCTCCCAGGTGCGCCCGGCCCTGTGCCGAGAGCGCATCGACCAGGGCGAGGACCTGCTCGGCGACCACGCGGGCGTGGTCGCGCAGGAACATCCGCAGCAGGGTGGCGATCTGGTCGTTGCGGGAGCGGCCGGCGCGCAGCCGGCCGCCGACCTCGGGACCGACCGCCTCGAGGAGCAGCCGCTCCAGGGCGCCGTGCACGTCCTCGTCGTCGTCGGAGGGCAGCAGCGTGCCGGCGTCGTACGCCGCACGCAATGACTCCAGCCCCGACTCCAGCGTCGCGAGGTCGGCGTCGGTGAGCAGGCCGGCTCGGTGCAGCGCGTGCGCATGGGCCTGCGAGCCGGCCAGGTCGTAGGGCACCAGCCGCCAGTCGAAGTGGGTCGACCGCGACAGGGCCTCGAGCTCCGGGGACGGGCCGGAGGCGAAGCGCCCGCCCCAGAGCCTGCCCTGGTTGGTGCCGCTCCTCACGCCGCCCCCTTCACGGTCTCGACGGCCCGCCGCATGATCTCTGGCAGGTCGGGCGAGGCGGCCGTGCCGTCGGCGGCCAGGTCGTCGGGGAACCACCACGCCGCCTCGGTGAGGTTACCGACCTCGGGCTCCTCGAGGCCGTCGAGCACCACCTCCACGTCGCGGTCCAGCGCGATCGCGAAGAACGTCGAGTGGCTGGTGTAGTCGCGGCCGCCCCACGAGAAGTCGTGCGTCCCGACGTGCACCGGCGGTGAGAGCGCCAGGGGCGAGACCACGATCCCGGTCTCCTCACGGAGTTCGCGCAGGGCCCCCTCCTCGAGCGACTCTCCCGGCTCGACGGCGCCGCCGATCGAGACCCAGTGCCAGTCGTCGGGGCGGGCCGGGTCGCGGCCGTGCAGGAGGAGCACCTCGCCGAGGGGGCTGACCGGCAGGACCCGTGCGGAGGTGCGGTGGATGCGTGCCATCAGTCGGTGCCCACCTCCATGGCGGCGTTGTCGAGCGCCTCGTCCTCGAGGTCGCGCTCGGCGGCCGGGTTGGCAGTGATCCGGTCACCGCCGCCGGGCGGCAGCTCGCCGAGGAGGATGCCGTGCTCGACGAGGACCTGGCCCTGGTCGAGCGGCTGGGTGGCATACAGCTCCAGCATCGACCGCGAGTCGGCGATGTCGAGGTTGCGCATGGTCAGCTGGCCGATCCGGTCGGTCGGCCCGAAGGCGGCGTTCTCGGTGCGCTCCATCGACAGCTTGTCCGGGTGGTAGGAGAGGTTGGGTCCGTCGGTGCGGAGGATCGAGTAGTCCTCGCCGCGCCGCAGCCGCAGCGTCACCTCCCCGGTCACCACCGACGCCACCCAGCGCTGCATCGACTCGCGCAGCATCAGCGCCTGGGGGTCCAGCCACCGGCCCTCGTAGAGCAGCCGGCCCAGCCGTCGGCCCTCGGCGTGGTAGCTCGCGATCGTGTCCTCATTGTGGATCGCGTTCAGCAGCCGCTCGTAGGCGATCCAGAGCAGCGCCATCCCTGGCGCCTCGTAGATACCGCGCGACTTGGCCTCGATGATCCGGTTCTCGATCTGGTCCGACATCCCGAGGCCGTGCCGGCCGCCGATCGCGTTGGCCTCGCGCACCAGCGCCACCGGGTCGTCGTACGACGTCCCGTTGAGGGCCACCGGGCGGCCCTGCACGAACTCGACCGTGACGTCCTCGGCCGCGATCTCGACCGAGGGGTCCCAGAACCGCACGCCCATGATCGGCTCGACGGTCTCCAGCGAGACGTCGAGGTGCTCGAGGGTCTTGGCCTCGTGGGTGGCGCCCCAGATGTTCGCATCGGTCGAGTAGGCCTTCTCCTTGCTGTCGCGGTAGGGCAGCCCGCGCTCGGTGAGCCACTGGCTCATCTCGGCCCGGCCGCCGAGCTCGTGCACGAAGTCGGCGTCCAGCCACGGCTTGTAGATCCGCAGCTCCGGGTTGGCCAGCAGCCCGTAGCGGTAGAACCGCTCGATGTCGTTGCCCTTGAACGTCGACCCGTCGCCCCAGATGTCCACGCCGTCCTCGTGCATCGCGCGGACGAGCATGGTGCCGGTCACCGCCCGGCCGAGCGGCGTGGTGTTGAAGTAGGCGCGGCCCCCCGAGCGGACGTGGAAGGCGCCGCACGCCAGGGCCGCCAGCCCCTCCTCGACCAGCGGGGTCTTGCAGTCGATGGCGCGGGCGATCTCGGCGCCGTACTCGACGGCCCGGGCGGGTACGCCGCCGATGTCGGGCTCGTCGTACTGCCCGATGTCGGCGGTGTAGGTGCACGGGACCGCCCCCTGGGCGCGCATCCAGGCGACCGCCACGGAGGTGTCGAGCCCGCCGGAGAAGGCGATGCCGACGCGTTCGCCCTTGGGGAGGGTCGTGAGGACCTTGCTCATGGATGTCCGTTCGTGGCCGTGGTTGAGGCGAAGTCGAGGAACCGGCGGGCGAGCTCCTCGCCGCCGAGGGGGTCGCGGCCGATCACCAGGACGGTGTCGTCGCCCGCGATGGTGCCGAGCACCTCGGGCAGCTCGGCCTTGTCGAAGCCGGAGGCGAGGTACTGGGCGGCGCCGGGAGGGGTGCGCAGCACGACCAGGTTGGCGCTGGCCTCGGCCGAGACGAGGAGCTCGGCGCAGAGCCTGGCGAGCCGGGCCTGGCCGGAGGCGGTCTCCCCCGGCGCCGCGGGTCGTCGGTCGCCGCCCTCGGCGGGTACGGCGTAGACCAGCGCCCCGGAGGCGGCCCGGATCTTCACGGCGTCGAGCTCGAGCAGGTCGCGCGAGAGCGTCGCCTGCGTGACGCTGACCCCCTGCTGGGCCAGCAGCGCGGCAAGCTCGGCCTGGGACCGCACCTCGTGGTGGGTGACCAGGTCGACGATCTGCTGGTGCCGGGCGTTCTTGGTCCCGGGCCTCAGGGTGGACTCGGTCACGGCGAGACCTCCGCCAGCCCCGCCCTGTCGAGGATCGCCGGCCACGCGTCGAGGAGCGCCGCGGCGTCCCCCTCGGAGAGCACCAGCGGCGGCGCCAGCCGGATCCGCCGAGGCGTGGGGTTGTTGACGATGAAGCCCGCCTCCAGCGCCGCCGCGAAGACGTCCGCGGCCCTGTCCTCGGAGAGGTCGAGGCCGATCAGCAGCCCCTCTCCCCGGACCTCGGTGACCCTCGGGTCGGTCGCCAGGCCGTCGCGGAGCTTCTGGCCGAGGACGCTGACGTGGTCGAGCAGCCCCTCGGCCTCGATGGTCCCGATGACCGCGAGCGCTGCCGCGCAGGCGACCGGGTTGCCGCCGAACGTCGTGCCGTGCTGGCCCGGCTGGATCAGCTCGCCCGCCGCGCCGACCCCGATGCAGGCGCCGATCGGGAAGCCGCCGGCCAGCCCCTTGGCCACCGTGACGACATCGGGCACGACGCCCGTGCGGTGGTGGGCGAACCACGCGCCGGTCCGGCCCATCCCGGTCTGCACCTCGTCGAGCCACAGCAGGGCGCCGTGCTCGTCGGCGATCCGCCGGGCCGCGGCGAGATAGCCCTCGGGCGGCACCTCGACCCCGGCCTCGCCCTGGATCGGCTCCAGGAGGACCGCAGCCGTCTCGTCGGTCACCGCGTCCGCCAGGGCCTGCTCGTCGCCGTACGGCACGAAGGTCACCTCGCCCGGGAGCGGCTCGAACGGCTCGCGGTAGGCCGCCTTCGAGGTGAGCGCCAGCGCACCGAGGGTGCGGCCGTGGAACCCGCCGTCCGCGGCCACCAGGTGGGTGCGGGCGGTGCGCCGGGTGAGCTTGAACGCCGCCTCGTTGGCCTCGGCGCCGGAGTTGGTGAAGAAGACCTTGCCCGGCCCGGCCCCGAGCAGCTCCAGCAGCTTCTCGGCGAGGGCGATCTGGGGCTCGGTGGCGAAGAAGTTCGAGACGTGGCCCAGCGTCCGCAGCTGCGTGGTGACCGCGTCGACGAGAGCGGGGTGGCCGTGCCCGAGGGCGTTGACCGCGATACCGCCGAGGAAGTCGACGTAGTGCTTCCCGTCGGTGTCCCAGACATGGGCTCCCTCGCCGCGGGAAAGGGTGAGCTTCGGCGGGCCGAAGGCGTTCATCAGCGACTCGGCGTACCGCTCCGCGTGGGTCGTCACGACTGCGCCTCCTGTGCGTTGCGGGCCTTGCGGGTCTTGGTCTCGACGTCCGGCAGCACCTGCGTGCCGACGCCCTCCTGGGTGAACAGCTCGAGGAGCACGGCGTGCGGCTCGCGCCCATCGACGACGGTGGCCCGCGAGACGCCGGCGGTCACGGCGTCGAGGCAGGCCTTCATCTTCGGGACCATGCCGCTCTCGAGGGTCGGCAGGAGCTCGGCCAGCGCCTCGGGGCTGATCTCGCCGATCACGTCGTCGGAGGCCGGCCAGTCGAGGAACAGCCCCTCCACGTCGGTGAGCACCAGCAGCTTCTCGGCCTCCAGCGCGACGGCCAGCGCCGCCGCGGCGGAGTCGGCGTTCACGTTGTGCGCGGTGCCTGCCACGTCCGGGGCGACGCTGGAGACGACCGGGATCCGGCCGGCCTCGATGATGTCGCGCACGGCCTCGGGGCGTACGTCGACGACCTCGCCGACCAGCCCGAGGTCGACCTCCTCGCCGTCGACGACGGTGTTGGTCTGCCGCGCCGTGAACAGGCCGGCGTCCTCACCGGACAG
Source organism: Nocardioides sp. (assembly GCF_036274455.1). Lineage (GTDB taxonomy): Bacteria > Actinomycetota > Actinomycetes > Propionibacteriales > Nocardioidaceae > Nocardioides. The sequence goes on from NZ_DASUFR010000046.1 coordinate 6,961, forward strand.
GCCGACCGCGAGCGGGCCGTGCTCGTTGATCAGCCCGACCAGCTCGCGCTGGACCTTGCCGACCAGCACCATCCGGACCACGTCCATCGCCTCGGGCGTGGTGACCCGGAGTCCGCCGCGGAACTCCGACTCGATGCCGAGCCTGTCGAGCATCCTCGAGATCTGTGGACCACCGCCGTGCACGACCACCGGCTTGAACCCGGCGAACCGCAGGAACGCGATGTCCTCGGCGAAGGCCCGCTTGAGCGTCTCGTCGGTCATCGCGTTGCCGCCGTACTTGATGACCACGATCTTGCCGTTGTAGGCCTTCAGCCACGGCAGCGCCGCGGCGAGGACGGCTGCCTTGACCGGTGGCTGCACCCTGTTGTCGCTGCCCGTGGTCATGAGCTGTAGGCGCTGTTCTCGTGGACGTAGGCGTGGGTGAGGTCGTTGGTCCACACCGTGGCCCGCTCGGTGCCCGCCTTGAGGTCGATCGTGACCGTGACCTCGCGGCCGGACAGGTCCACACCTGCGGGGTCCTCGTGCGGCTCGGAGCCCTTGCAGACCCAGACGCCGTTCATGGCGACGTCGAGGTCGGCGGGGTCGAAGGCGGCCCGGGTGGTGCCGATGGAGGCCAGGACCCGTCCCCAGTTGGGGTCCTTGCCGAAGACCGCGGCCTTGAACAGGTTGCTGCGCGCCACGCTGCGGCCGACCTCGACCGCGTCGGCCTCCGAGGCGGCGTTGAGGGTGGTGATCGCGATGTCGTGGTCGGCGCCCTCGGCGTCGCGAAGCAGCTGCATGGCCAGGTCGGTGCAGAGCTGGGTCAGGGCGTCGGTGAAGTCGGGCGGTGCCGGCGTGATGCCGCTGGCGCCACTGGCCATCACGGTGACGGTGTCGTTGGTCGACATGCAGCCGTCGGAGTCGAGCCGGTCGAAGCTGACGCCGGTCGCCTTCCGCAGGGCGGTGTCGAGGTCGCTGGCCGGGACGACAGCATCGGTGGTGATCACCACGAGCATCGTGGCCAGCTGCGGGGCGAGCATGGCCGCGCCCTTGGCCATCCCGCCGATCGACCAGCCACTGCCCTCGACCACCGCCTGCTTGCTGACCGAGTCGGTGGTCATGATCGCCTCGGCGGCGTCCTGTCCACCGTCGGCGGAGAGGACGGCGTACGCATCGTCGACACCTTTCAGCAGGGCGTCGCGGTCGTTCTTGAGGCCGATCAACCCGGTCGAGCAGACCACGACGTCGATCGCCCCGCTGCCCAGGTGGCCTGCCACCCGCTCGGCGACGGCGTGCGTGGTCTGGAACCCCTCGGGGCCGGTGTAACAGTTGGCGCCGCCGGAGTTGAGCGCGACGGCGCGCACGGTGCCGTCCTTGGCGACCTGCTGGCTCCACAGCACGGGGTTGGCCTTGCAGCGGTTGGTGGTGAACACGGTGGCGCTGTCGTAGGTGGGCCCGTCGTTGACGACGAGGGCGACGTCCTTGGCGCCGGTGGACTTCAGCCCGGCGGCGACGCCGGCGGCCCGGAAGCCGTTCGATTGGGTGACGCTCACTTCTTGCTCTCTCCTGGGGTGGCTGGGACGGCGGGCTCGACGGTGTGCCCGGATCGTCGCCACTCCTCCTCCGCCCGGTCGGCCGCGTCGCCGGGCACGAGGATCCAGTCGGTGTCGAACGTGGAGATCGTGAACACGCTGATCTCCGCCTCGGCCAGGGGCTGCAGGAGCGTGCTGAGGACGCCGGTCAGCGCGAAGTCGAGCGGCCCCTCGACCTCGAACGCGGTGAACGGCCGCTCGTGCCGAGACTTCCGCGGGACGCTGCGGGCCGCGCAGACGATCGAGGTCTCGGTGGCGGTCGCGGTGATCGAGAGGATCGACGACGACTCGGCCCAGTCCGGCACGTCCGCGCCCGCCGGCAGCCTCACCACGGCCAGCGTCTCGGGGTAACGGCTCAGCCTCACGGCGCCAGCCCCACGGTGGACAGGCCCGTGGTCTCGTCGAGGCCGAGCGCGAGGTTCATGCACTGGACGGCGGCGCCGGCGGTTCCCTTGGCGAGGTTGTCGACCACTCCCACGGCGACGAGCCTCCCGGCGGCCTCGTCGACGGTCACCTGGAGGTGCACCGCGTTGCTGCCGGTGACGGACTTGGTCTGCGGCCACTGACCGGGCGGGAGCAGGTGGACGAACGGCTCGTCGCCGTAGGCCTTCTCGTACGCCGTCCGCACGTCGTCCTCGGTGACCGCGTCACGGAGCCGCGCGGTGCAGGTGGCCAGGATCCCGCGCGGCATCGGGACCAGCAGCGGTGTGAAGCTCACGGTCACGGTGCCGGCGGTGAGGCCGCTGAGGTTCTGGGTGATCTCGGGAGTGTGCCGGTGGACGCCGCCCACGCCGTACGCGCTGGCGCTGCCCATCACCTCCGAGCCGAGGAGGTGCGGCTTCGCCGCCCTGCCGGCGCCGCTGGTGCCCGAGGCCGCGACGACCACGACGTCGTTCTCGACGAGGCCGTGGTGGATGGCCGGGGCCAGGCTGAGTGTGGACACGGTCGGGTAGCAGCCCGGCACCGCGACCCGCGTGGCGCCGGCCAGCCTCTCGCGCTGGCCGGGCAGCTCGGGGAGGCCGTAGGGCCAGGTGCCGGCGTGCGCACCGCCGTAGAACCTCTCCCACTCCTCGCTGCTCCGCAGCCGGAAGTCGGCGCCGCAGTCGACGACCAGGACCTGCTCCCCCAGCTCGGCCGCAACCGGCCCGGACTGTCCGTGGGGCAGCGCGAGGAAGACGACGTCGTGGCCGGCGAGGACCTCCGCGGTCGTCTCCTCGAGGACCCGGTCGGCCAGCGGCACGAGGTGGGGCTGGAGTGCGCCCAGCGGCTCCCCCGCGCTGCTGCCGGCGGTCAGGGCGCCGATCTCGACGTGGGGGTGGCCGAGCAGCAGGCGGAGCAGCTCACCGCCGGCGTACCCGCTGGCTCCGGCGACTGCCACCCTGGTCGTCATGGCGCATGACTATACAGACAGCCGTATGATCATGCGCAAGCGGGAATCTCATGTGCGCTTCGGCGGCCGCTGTGGATAGCGTCGATGCCCGTGCCCCGCCTCGAGTACCCCGTCTACCTCGACCACATTCGCCAGGAGTCCGCCCGGTTCCGCGCCGTGCTTGCCGACTGTGACCCTGCCGCGCGCGTGCCGACCTGCCCTGACTGGGACGCCGCCGACCTGCTCTGGCACCTGGCCGGGGTCCAGCGCTTCTGGGCGGACGTCATCCACTACCGCCCGGCCTCGCCAGACGACCCACGGATCACCCACGAGGGCACCGCGCCCCGACCGGAGTCCTACGCCGGGCTGCTGGCGGCCTTCGACGAGAGCTCCGCGGCGCTCGCCACCGAGCTCGAGCAGGCCGACCCCGAGGCCGAGGCCTGGCACTGGTCGGGCGACAGCCGGGTCGGCACGACCCACCGCCGTCAGGCGCACGAGGCCGCGATCCACCGGATCGATGCCGAGCTGGCCGCCGGCGTACCCGTCACGCCGCTGGACGCCGCGCTGGCCGACGACGGCGTCGCCGAGGTGCTCGGGGTGATGTACGGCGGTGCCCCGCCGTGGGGCACGTTCACCCCGTCCGGGGAGACGATCGGCGTCCACATCACCGACACCGGCACCGACCTGCTGGTCGAGCTGGGGAGGTTCTCCGGCACCGACCCGGACGACGGCAAGACCTACGAGGACGAGGACGACATCTCCCTCGTCGACGCCGGACCCGAGCCGGTCGCGACCGTCACCGGCACCGCCGCCGACCTCGACACCTGGCTCTGGAAGCGTGACCCGACGTTGACGCTCGGGTGGGACGAGGGCGACCGGATCGCGATCCAGGGCGACCGGATCGCCTACGAGAAGCTCTCCGCGATCCTGGGCCAGCCGCTCAACTGAGCGCCTGACCCCGGACCGACCTGGACCGACCCGGGCGGGCACGCCCCCGGCGCGGTAGACATGGCCGCATGACTCCGTCCTACCGCGCCGCCGACGACCGCTACGACGCCCACGCCTACCGGCGCTGTGGCCGCTCCGGGCTGAAGCTGCCCGCGGTCTCGCTCGGTCTCTGGCACAACTTCGGCGACGACAAGCCGATCGACACCCAGCGCGCGATCCTGCGCCGGGCCTTCGACCGCGGGGTGACCCACTTCGACCTGGCCAACAACTACGGGCCGCCGTACGGCTCGGCGGAGACGAACTTCGGCGCGATCTTCGCCCAGGACTTCCGCCCCTACCGCGACGAGCTGGTCATCTCGACCAAGGCCGGCTACGACATGTGGCCAGGCCCGTACGGCGAGTGGGGGTCGCGCAAGTACCTCCTTGCCTCGCTCGACCAGTCCCTCGCGCGGATGGGGCTGGACTACGTCGACATCTTCTACAGCCACCGCTACGACCCCGAGACGCCACTCGAGGAGACGATGGGGTCGCTGGCCACCGCGGTGCAGTCGGGCCGGGCGCTGTACGCCGGCATCTCGTCGTACTCCGCGGAGCGGACCCGGGAGGCCGCCGCCCTCCTGCGCGAGATGGGCGTGCCGTTGCTGATCCACCAGCCGTCGTACTCGATGCTGAACCGGTGGGTCGAGGACGGCTCGCCGTCGCTCCTCGACGTGCTCGGTGAGCTGGGGATCGGGTGCATCGCGTTCTCGCCGCTGGCGCAGGGGATGCTCACCGACCGCTACCTCGACGGCATCCCGGAGGACTCGCGGGCCGCGCAGGGCAAGTCGCTGGACCCGTCGCTGCTCAGCGACGAGGCGCTCGGCCACATCCGCCGGCTCAACGACATCGCCCGGGGCCGGGGCCAGTCGCTGGCCCAGCTGGCGCTGGCGTGGGTGCTCCGCGACGAGCGGGTGACGTCGGTGCTGATCGGCGCCTCGAGCGTGAAGCAGCTCGACGACAACCTCGCCGCCGTCGACAACCTCGTGCTCTCCCCCGACGAGATCGAGGCGATCGACCAGGACGCCGTGGACAGCGGGATCAACCTCTGGGCGCGGTCGTCGCAGGAGTGAGCCGGCGGCTCACGGTGGCTGAGCTGCGAGGCCGGTCACGGCCGAGCCTCGAAGCCCCCGCAGGGTAGGCAGCGCGGGTGAGTTCCAGCCTCGGCCCACCTGGCTTCGAGGCTCGTCGCTGGCGCTCCTCGCACCTCAGCCACCGTGGGTCACCTGGCTTCGAGGCTCGTCGCTGGCGCTCCTCGCACCTCAGCCACCGTGGGTCACCTGGCTTCGAGGCTCGTCACCGGGGCGCCTCTCACCTCAGCCACCGCGGTGTGAAACCCGCAGGCCGGTCGTGAAACCGGGCTGAAGGTGCCCTGAAACCCGCGACCGCCACAGTCGTGGTCATGACGAACAACACCTCCCCAACCCACGAGCTCGCGGTCACCGCGCACGACCTCGTCAAGACCTTCGGCGACCTGCGGGCCGTCGACGGCATCGACCTCGAGGTGCGCCGCGGCGAGGTCTTCGGCGTCCTCGGCCCCAACGGTGCGGGCAAGACCACGATGCTCCAGATGCTCGCGACGCTGCTGCCCATGGACGGCGGCGACGCCCAGATCTTCGGTGTCGATGTGAAGAGGCACCCGCACGTCGTGCGCCAGCTGGTCGGCGTGACCGGCCAGTACGCCTCGGTCGACGAGAACCTCACCGCCCGCGAGAACCTCTACCTGTTCGGCCGGCTGCTCGGCATCGAGAAGACGCAGGCCCGGGTCACCGGTGACGACCTCCTGGGCCGGTTCGGGCTCGAGGACGCCGCCGACAAGCAGATCGCGCAGTTCTCCGGCGGCATGCGGCGTCGGCTCGACCTGGCCGCCAGCCTGATCGCGCGGCCGCCGCTGATCTTCCTCGACGAGCCCACCACCGGCCTCGACCCCCGCACCCGCGGCCAGATGTGGGACACCATCCGCGACCTCGTCGCATCGGGATGCACGGTGCTGCTGACCACGCAGTACCTCGACGAGGCCGACCAGCTCGCGGACCGGATCGCGGTCATCGACCGGGGCCACAAGGTGGCCGAGGGCACGTCGGACCAGCTGAAGAGCCAGGTCGGCTCCTCGACCCTGCAGCTGCGGCTCCTCGACCCGGCCCAGACGGGCCAGGCCGTCGACGTCGTACGCCGTGTGGTCGGCGACGAGCCGGTCCTCACCCCGGAGGCAGGCGGCATCAACGTGCCGCTGCCCGACGCCAACCGGGCCGCCGACGTACTGATCGGCCTGCGCGAGCAGGAGCTGCTCATCACCTCCGCGACCGTCCAGAAGCCCACCCTCGACGAGGTGTTCATGGCCCTGACCGGCCACGCCGCGGAGGAGAACGGGACCAACAACGAGATGGAGGCCGTCCGATGACGCTGCTGTCCACCACGGTCGAGGAGACCGTCACCGCCAAGACCCTGACCGGCGCTCAGGACCTGCCCGCGCGGCCGTCCATCGCCGAGACCGTCAGCCAGAGCCTCACCATGGCGTGGCGGGCGACCAAGAAGATGCGCCGCAACCCGGAGCAGTTCTTCGACGTCACGATCCAGCCGCTGCTGTTCACGGCGATGTTCGCCTACATCTTCGGCGGCGCGATCTCCGGCAGCGTCGCGGACTATCTGCCGATCATCATCCCGGGCATCCTCGCCCAGACCGCGCTGACCGCCTGCATGGCGACCGGCATCCAGCTCCGCGAGGACATGGACAAGGGCGTCTTCGACCGGTTCAAGTCGCTGCCCATCGCGCGGATCGCGCCGCTGGCCGGGCCGGCCATCGCCGACCTGCTCCGCTATGCGACCGCGGCCACACTGACGATCCTCACCGGGATCGCCATGGGCTACCGGCCCGGTGGCGGCTTCGTCGGGGTCTTCGCCGGCTGGCTGCTGACGATCGTCGCGGGCTGGTCGCTGGCCTGGATCTTCACCTGGCTCGGCACCGTCGCCCGCAGCGCGCAGGCCGTCCAGGGCATCTCGATGATGATCATGTTCCCGCTGACCTTCCTGTCCAACGCCTTCGTCCCCGCCGAGACCCTGCCGGGCTGGCTGCAGACCTTCGTGAAGATCAACCCGGTCAGCCACGTGGTGACCGCCGTCCGCGACCTGCTCAACGAGGGCGCGCTCACCGCCCAGGTCGGCTGGGCGCTGGTCGGCTGCGTCGCGGTCGTCGCGATCTTCCTGCCGCTGTCGGTGCGCTCCTACGGCCGGAAGATGTAGCTCACCTGCTCCCCCGCACGCTGACCCGCCCGTTCGGTACGGGCGGGTCGGCGTCATTCCGGGCTCATGTGACGGATCCGTGGGTGGGCGGCCGCGCGCGTGGCACGCCGCAACCGCATATTGGCCACCCAGGACGCCGAACCCGGCTTCGCCGAGGTTCTCCGGCACCAGGTGCCGATCTCCCTCCGCAAACCCACCGATGGGCGCGAGACGTGATCCGGTAGGCGCGCGGGCACCCACGGATCCGTCAGGAGAGCCTCACTTCGCGGCCGTGATGCGAGCCACGACCTGCTGGGCCTGCGGGAGGAGGGCGGGGCCGCGGCGGCCGGCGTACTCCTCGCGGACCCGGGCGGCGAAGCCGGGCGCGACGCGCTCGGCCTCGCCGTCGGTCCGCGCGGGGTCCATGGTGACCGTGAAGCGCGGGTAGGCGAACAGGTCGGCGAGCACCAGGAGGCGGATCGCGTCCTCGGGGTCCATGGCCTTCTTGAGCAGCCCCCAGGTGCCGAGCCCGTGCAGCACCAGTCCCGCGACCGGGTAGTCCATCCGCGGACGGTCCGGGTCGAGCACCAGCGGCGCCTTCGCGCGCAGCCGGTCGTAGATGTCCACGCCTTCCACGCCGCTGCCGTGCACGGCGAACGCGGTCGCGCTCGCGGCGTCGCCGAACAGCGACCACGGCTCCAGGCCGGTCATCTCCATGCCCGGCAGCCTGATCGCGTCGAGCTCCTCGCCGGCCACGCGGTAGAGCCGCAGCCCCTCCTCGACCTCGCCCCTGGCCAGGGCCAGCTCGGCCCGGACGGTGGCGGTCACGAAGGCGCCGCCGAAGCCCGTGCGCCGGCTGTTCATCCGGTCGATGTCGGCGACCAGCCGCTCGGCCTCGTCGAAGCGCCCCTCCCCCAGCGCGACCCCGGCCAGGAGGGAGCGGGCCTGGATGCCGTCGTCGTTGGCCTCGAGCAGGTCGAGGATCGGGATCGCGAGGCGTGCGTGCTCGGCGGCCTCGGCGCGCTTGCCGAGCTGGGCGTAGAGGCTGCCCACGAGCGTGTGCATCATCGCCGTGATCCACGGGCCGTCGGTGTCGCCGTCGACCGCGGCCAGCCCGGCCTCGGCCTCCTCGAGCGCACCCTCGGGGTCGCCGACGTTCTCGAGGTAGTGCGCGGCCCAGAGCCGGGCGGTGGCAGCGGCGTAGCGATCGTGGCCGCGCGCCACGTCGAACGAGCGGAGCCGCTCCAGCGAGCCCTCCGGGTCCTCCGGGTCCTGGGCGGCGAGCACCGCGACCATGGCGGCCGCGCGCGGGTCGTTGGTGCGGTCGCCGTACGCCGAGAGGAGCCGCATGCAGTTCGGAGCCTCGGCGATCTCGCCGAGCACGGTGTTCATGACTGTCACCGCGGCCGCGGTGACCGCAGAGTCGATCTCCTCAGGAGCCGGCTCCCAGCCCTCCAAGGCCGCGTCGACGGCCGAGGCGACGGCGATGACGCGGGTGTTCTCCCCCCGGATCGTCCAGAAGCTCGCCAGCGCGGAGGTCAGGTCGGCGGTCGCTGCCGGGTCGGGGACGCCGACCGCCGAGCGCAGCGCGTCGGCGAGGTTGTTCTCCTCGGCGGCCAGCGCGAGGACGGCCGCCACCTGCTCACGCGAGTAGAGGTGCGCCCGGTGGACCAGTGCGTAGCGGCGAGCCCAGCCCAGCTGCGCCCGCTCGGCTTCGGCGTCCTCGCCCGCGCCGACCAGCTGCATCCGGCCGAACTCACGGACCGTCTCGAGCATCCGGTAGCGCACCGTCCCTCGCGCGTCGATGACGGTGAGCAGCGACTGGTCGACCAGCGACTGCACCAGCTCGAGCGCGTCGCAGCCGAGCAGCTCGTCCGCGCCGCTGAGCGTGAAGCCGTCGTGGAAGACCGACAGCCACCGCAGCGCCCGGCGCTCGGCCTCGTTGAGCAGGTTCCACGACCAGTCGATCACCGCCACCAGGGTCTGGTGCCGGTCGGGCGCGCTGCGGTCGCCGCCACGAAGCAGCGCGAACCGGTCGTCGAGCCGCCGGTCGATGTCCTCGACCGACATCACGCGCACCTTGGCCGCGGCCAGCTCGATGGCCAGCGGAAGGCCGTCGAGGCGGCGGACCACGCGGCGTACGGCCTCGTCGTCGAGGGGTACGCCGGGGCGCGCGCCCGTCGCGCGCTGTCCGAACAGGTCGGCGGCGGCGTCCTCGGAGAGCTGGCCCAGCGGAAAGACCCGCTCGGCCGCGATCGACAGCGGCGCGCGGGTGGTGGTGACGACCCGGAGCCGGCGGCACGACGCCACCAGGAAGGCGACCAGCTCGGCGACCGCCTCGACGACGTGCTCGCAGTTGTCGAGGATCAGCAGCGTCGGAGCCTGGTCGAGCAGCTGCGCGATCCGCGCGCGCACGTCGTTGCGCTGCTCGGAGGTCAGGACCCGGCGCCCGCTCACCGAGTCGCGCACCCCGAGCGCGGAGCCGACCTCGCCGACCACGTCCTCGGACGAGGCCACACCCACGAGCTCGACGAAGTGGACCACGGGCTGCTCGGCCTCGCGGCCGAGGAGGTGCGCGAGCCGGGTCTTGCCGAGGCCGCCCGGGCCGAGGATCGACGTCACCCTGGCGTCGCGGACCGCGGCGCGCAGCGCGCGGATGTCCTCGTCGCGGCCGACGAGGGACGTCGCCTCGAAGCGCAGCCCCGCGCGCACCGGCCGGTCGGCGGCCAGCAGCTCGGCGTGGACCGCCTGGAGCGCCGGCCCGGGGTCCACACCCAGCCGGTCGATCAGCTGCTCACGGTGCTGCTCGTAGCGCTCGAGCGCCGCCGGGGCGCCCCTCACGGCTGCCGTCGACCGCAGCAGGGCCGCGACGGTGGCCTCGTCACTCGACGCGCTGCCGGCGGCGGCCTCCAGCAGGGGCAGCGCCTCCCCGTGGTCACCCAGCCCCGAGAGCGCCCGGCCCAGGACCGCCCTGGCGACCGCGCGGTGCCGGGCCGCCTGGAGGCGCAGCTCGCCGAGTGGTCCGTCGGCCGCACTGCCCGGCTCGGGGAGGGCCAGCGCGGTGCGGGCCAGGTCCCGCGCCTGCACCAGGTCGTGCCGCCCCTCGGCCTCGCGGGCCCCGACGACGGCGTCGCGCAGCGCGAGCGCGTCCACGGCGTCCGGTGCCAGGCCGAGCCGGTAGCCGTGGTCGGTGCGCGCGACCGCCTCGGGAGCGGTCTGCGCCCGCGCCCGCGAGACCACGACCTGCAGCGCCTTGGCCGGGTTGGCGGGTACGTCGTCCGGTCCCCAGACCTCGTCGACCAGCCGCTCCTCGCCGACCTGACCGCCGGCCGCGGCCAGCGCGGCCAGCAGCGCGTGGGTGCGGCCACCGGGCAGCGGGGTGCCCTGCCAGGACACCTCGTCGAGCAGCCGGAGGGCGATCACGCCGGCAAGCGTGTCACGCCGGTGTCAGCGCTGGACGGCACCGCACCGCTCGGCGGCCAGCGCCACGGCCGCATCGCGAGCCGTGCTGGTCTCCTGCTCGGTCAGGGTGCGGTCGGGCGCCCGGAACCTGAGCGCGAAGGCCAGCGACTTGTGGCCGGCTCCGACCTGGTCGCCGGTGTAGACGTCGAAGAGGCGGATCGACTCGAGGTGGTCCCCCGCGCCCTCGCGAAGCGCCGCCTCGACCTCGGCCGAGGTCACGTCCTCAGGCACCAGGAGGGCAACGTCCTCCTTGGCCACCGGGAAGGTCGAGAACTGCGGGCCGGGGACGACGTCCACCGCCTTCGACATGAGGAGGTCGAGGTCGATCTCGAGCGCCGCCGAACGGGCCGCGAGGCCGAACTCCTTGCAGACCTGCGGGTGCAGCTCCCCGGCATGGCCGAGCTCCGCCCCGTCGATGCTGACCCGGGCGCACCGGCCCGGGTGCCAGGGCATCCGGCCGGCCGAGGCGACCTCGACGCCGACGCCGAGCTCGTCGCCGAGCCGCCGGACCAGGTCGATGGCGTCCGACCAGCCGGCGGCGCGCCCTGTGCCCCACCAGCCGGCGCGCTCGCGCTCGCCGGCCAGCACGACCGCGAGGTGGAGCGGCTGCACCGGGATGGCCTCGAAGAGCTTGGCCAGCTCGGCCTCGGTGGGCCGCCAGTCGACGCCGTAGACCGGGGCCGGCCCGCGGTCGGCCGGAAAGGCGACGGTGCCTGTCTCGAAGAGGGCGACGCCCGGCGTACCGCGACCGAGGTTGCGGCCAGCGGCCCGGAGCAGGCCGGGCAGGAGTGTGGTGGTGTACGCCGGCTCCTCGGTGGACAGCGGGTTGGCCAGGCGCACCGTCCGGCGCCGCGGGTCGTCCGCAGGCAGACCGAGCTGGTCGAAGGTGGCGTCACCGACGAACGGGAAGCTGATCACCTCCACGCAGCCGGCACCGGCCAGGGTCCGTCCGACCCGGCGGCGCAGCCGCTGCTCCCGGGTCAGTCCGCGGCCGGCGGCCTCCCGCGGCAGGATCGAGGGCACCCGGTCGTAGCCGACGATCCGGACGACCTCCTCGACCAGGTCGTAGGGGTCGGTCAGGTCCGGCCGCCACGGGGGCGGGACGACCTCGAGGTGCTCCGCGTCGGGGGCGGTCCGGCAGCCGACGGCGGCGAGGTTGCCCACGACGGTCTCGGAGCCGATGTCGATGCCGGAGACACGAGCGGGCAGGTCGTAGTCGATGGTGATGGTCGGCTGCTCCGGCGCCGTCCCGACCACCGTGACGCCGGGCTCGGCGATGCCTCCGCCGTAGCGGACGAGCAGCTCGACGACCCGGTCGGCGGCCGCGGGCGTGATCGCCGGGTCGACGCCGCGCTCGTTGCGCTTGCCGGCCTCGGAGGTCAGCCTGTGCCGCTTGCCGGTGCGGAACATGGAGACCGCGTCCCAGTGCGCCGCCTCGACCAGCACCCGGGTGGTGGTCGCGGACATCTCGGTGGTCTCGCCACCCATGACGCCGCCCAGCCCGATGATCCCCGAGTCGTCGGTGACCACGAGGTCCTCGGTGGAGAGCTCCCGGTCGACGCCGTCGAGCGTGGTGAGGCGCTCGTCCTCGACGGCCCGGCGGACGCGGATCGGGCCCTGGAGCCTGTCCGCGTCGTAGCCGTGGATCGGCCGGCCGAGCTCGAGCATCACGTAGTTGGTGACGTCGACGGTCAGCGAGATGGGCCGCATCCCCGACAGCGCGAGCCGCTGCGCCATCCAGGGCGGCGTCGTCGCCTCCGGGTCGAGCCGGCTCACCGTGCGGGCCACGAACACCGGGCAACCGACCGGGTCGTCGATGACGACGGGGTAGCCGTCGTCGTTCGGCTCGGCCACGGGCCGGACAGCCGGGTCGTGGAAGGGCACGTCGAAGGCGAGGGCGGCCTCGCGGGCCAGTCCGCGCAGCGACATGGCGTAGGCGCGGTCCGGGTTGATCTCGAACTCGATGACCTCCTGGTCGAGCCCGAGCACCGGCCGCGCGTCGTCCCCTGGCCGGCCGGCACCCTCCGGCAGCACGATGATCCCCTCGTGGTCCTCGCCGATGCCGAGCTCGCGCGCGGAGCAGATCATCCCGGCGCTCACGTGGCCGTAGGTCTTGCGCGCGGAGATTTCGAAGTCACCGGGGAGCACGCCCCCGGGGAGGATGACGACCACCAGGTCCCCGACCTCGAAGTTGTGCGCACCGCAGACGATGCCCTGCGGCTCGCCCGTGCCGTTGGCGTCGCCGACGTCGACCTGGCACCACTCGATGGTCTTGCCGTTCGTCTGTGGCTCGGCGTCCATCGACAGGACCTGCCCGACGACGAGCGGGCCCCGGATCTGCTCGCCGGGCTTCTCGATCGCCTCGAGCTTGAGTCCCAGGGCGGTCAGGCGCGCCGCCAGCTCCTCCGTGGTGACCTCCGCGGGGAGGTCGACGTACTCACGGATCCAGGAGACCGGGGCCTTCACAGTTCTGTCCCGAACGCCGTCGTGAACCGGACGTCGCCCTCGAAGAGGGCGCGCAGGTCCTCGATGCCGTGGCGGAACATCAGGGTCCGGTCGATGCCCATCCCGAAGGCGAAGCCGGTGTAAGTCTCGGGGTCGACGCCGCAGGCGCGCAGCACCCGCGGGTTGACCACGCCGCAGCCGCCCCACTCGATCCAGCCCTCGCCCTTGCAGGTGCGGCACGGGTCGCCGGCCTCGTTGACCCGCGCGCCCCTGCAGACGAAGCAGACCAGGTCGACCTCGGCGCTGGGCTCGGTGAACGGGAAGTACGACGGCCGGAACCGCGTGGTGATCCCCTCGCCGAACATCGCGGTGGCGAAGTGGTCGAGGGTGCCCTTGAGGTGGCCCATGGTGATGCCCTCGTCGACGGCCAGCCCCTCGACCTGGTGGAAGACCGGGCTGTGGGTGGCGTCGTAGGGGTCGGTCCGGAACACCCGGCCCGGGCACACGACGTAGATCGGGGGCTTGCGCGAGAGCATGGTCCGGGCCTGGACCGGCGAGGTGTGCGTCCGCAGCACCAGGTGGTCCTCCGGCGGGTCGGTCCAGAAGGTGTCCTGCATGGTCCGGGCCGGGTGGTCCGGCCCGAGGTTGAGCGCGTCGAAGTTGAGCCACTCCGCCTCGAGCACCGGCCCCTCGGCCACCTCCCAGCCCATGGCCACGAAGATGTCGGCGATCAGCTCCGAGCCGGTGGTGAGCGGGTGCCGGGCCCCCGTGGGCATCCGGTCGGTCGGCAGGGTGACGTCGACGGTCTCCTCGACGAGGATCCGCTGCTCCTGCTCCTGCTCGAGGACCGCCTGGCGCTCGGCCAGGGCCTGCTGGACGGCTCGCCTGGCCTGGCCGACGCGCTGGCCGGCCTCCTTGCGGGCCGCGGGCGGCAGCGCCCCGATCTCGCGGTTGGCCAGGGCCAGCGGCGACCGGTCACCGGTGTGCTCGATCCGGACCTGCTTGAGCGCGTCGAGGTCGGCAGCGGCCGCGATCGCCGTCAGGGCGGCGTCGCGCGCGGCCTCGACCTCTTCGGGCTTCAGGGCAGCGACCTCCACGGGGTCGAAGTCGGTGTTCGGTCCGGACACGGGACGAGTCTAGGAAGCGGCGTACCCCTGCCGCGAACCGGTTAGCGGTCGTGGACGGCGGCCGGCTGGGTCAGGAGTCCTCCGCACAACCCGCCAGTTGGTCATCAGAGGTCGCGTCCAGGGCCGCGGCCAGGTCGCTCGGGCCGTCGTCGACGGCCGAGGTCGCCCGGCTGCGGCCGAGGTTCCAGCTCAGCCAGTCGTCGTCCTGCGACCAGTAGCGAGGCATGCCGCACGAGATCACGGCCGCGCTCTCGTCCTCGAAGAGCGGTACGGCGTCGGCGGAGAGGTTGCGGAGGTAGGACCAGTCGACCCGCCCGGTGTCGGCGTACCGGTCCAGGTTGCGCTGGGCGATCCAGGCGTCCGGGTTGATGACCGCGAGCCCGAGCAGGCCGACGACACCGGTGACCAGCGCGAAGCGCGGCACCCACACACCCCAGGTCACCAGCCCCGCCACCGCGACGGCGACGACCAGCAGGCCGAGCCAGCCCTCGAAGACGTCGACGAAGAGCCGGAGCCTCGTGAAGCCGTAGGCCTGCTGGTAGAGGTGCATCCGGTGCAGGGCCGAGCCGACCACGACCATCGTGAGCCCGCACAGCAGGCCGAGCGAGCCGCGCAGCCAGAGCCGGTCGGCACGGGTGTCACCGGCCCAGTGCGCCGCGGCCCAGACGACGAGGAAGGTCAGGAGCGTGGCCACGGTGAGCTGGCCGAAACCCTGGTGCACGTAGTCGGCGTAGGTCAGCCCGGTGGTCCGCTGCACGTAGTCGTGGCCACCGAACAGCACGCTCAGCTGGGCGGCGACGAAGACCGTGAAGACCGCGTCGACCAGCAGCACCGGCACCAGCCACTCGTAGCGGTGCGCCACCGACCGGGCCCGGCCCGACCCCAGCACCTGCACGTCCGGCGGGTTGAGTGCGACGTAGGCCGCCCCGAGGGTCGCGGCGGCCACGGCGACGGCGATGAAGACCCGCAGCACGATCGAGTCGACGCTGATGTCCGGCAGCACGGCGTCGACCCAGCTGGCCACGACGGCGTCGGCGGACACGAACAGCAGCCCGAACACGAGCAGCACCAGGCCGGACCACAGGGCCGTGACCAGGACCCGCGGCGCGCTCCCGTGGCCGGTGAGGGTGCGCAGCGTGCGGCCCAGCCAGGGCAGGTCGCGGATGCCGGCGAGCGGCCACGAGACGCCGGCGAGCAGGAACTCGTGGAACCGGCGGGCGCGGCACACCCCGGCGATCACCGCGCTGGCGCCGGCGAGCAGGCACAGCGCGCCGATCCAGGTCGCGTCGAGCAGGAGGATCGGCAGCGTGCACAGCCCGGCCAGCACCAGGCAGGTCAGCGTGAACAGGTCCCGGCGATGCGCTGCGGCGTACGCCGTGGTGAGCCCGGCGGCGACCGACACCACGAACACGGCGAGGCCGGCGGCGTGGTCGGGGAGCACCAGCCCGGCGAGGACGCCGACCCCGGCGGCGGCGAGAACGACGCCCTGACGCGCGGCGGCGGTGTCCGGCCAGAACCGGCCGAACAACGGGTCGAGCACCGGGGTCGCCAGCACCGCGGTCCCCGGTGGTGCCGGCTGGAAGCTCGGCGGGGCGGCGGGGGGCGGCGGGAGCGGGGTGTTCTCAGGCACTGTGGCCTCCTCGCGCTGAGTCGGGCTGAGGGTCGTGACGGGCGGGCTGAGGGGCAGGTCGACGCGGAGGAGCGCTCCGGTCGCACCGGGCGGGTCGAGGAACCGGACCGTGCCCCCGTGCAGCCCGGCCACCCAGCGGGCTATGGCCAGACCGAGCCCGGTGCCGCCGGTGCCCTGGCTGCCGGGGTCGGGCGCGGTGAGGGTCCCGAACCGCTCGAAGGCGCGCTCACGATCCTCGGGCGGTACGCCGGGGCCCTGGTCGGCGACGTCGAGCTGCCACCGGTCCCCCACGACGCCGGCCCGGACCGAGACATGGCCGCCCTCGGGGCTGTGCCGCACGGCGTTGTCGAGCACGTTGGTGAGCAGCTGGCGCAGCCTGGTCCGGTCGGCGCAGACCTCCAAGCCTTCGGGGATCTCCACGTCGAAGCGCACCGCGCGGCCGGTGGGGACCAGGTCGGCCACGACCTCGTCGACCAGCTGCTCCACCGCGACGTCGTCGAGGCGCAAGGCCGCCACGCCGGCTTCGACGCGGGACAGCTCGAGCAGGTCTCCGACCAGGTCGCCCAGCCGTTGGGCCTGGTCCACGGCCCGGCCGAGGCTGCGGGGGTCGGCGGGCCGCACGCCGTCGGCGAGGTTCTCGAGGGTCGCGATGAGCGCGGCCAGCGGGGTGCGCAGCTCGTGGGAGACCGTGGCGACCAGCTCTCGTTGCTCCCGGTCGACGGCGGCGAGCTCGGCGGCCATCTGGTTGAACGCCCGGGCCAGCTCGCCGATCTCGTCGGAGGCGTCGGCCCGCACCCGGCCTCGGTAGTCGCCGCGCGCCATCCGCCGGGTGGCCTCGGTCATCTCGCGCAGTGCCGAGGTCATGCCGACCGCGAGCAGCTGGGTCACGCCGAGCGCCAGCGCGACGGTCACCGGTACGGCGAGCAGCACGGGCACGCGGGCGTCGGCGGCCAGCATGCCGACCACGGCCGCGACCACGACGCTGGCCGCGACCAGCAGGCCGAGCTTGACCTTGATCGACCTGACCGGCTGCAGCGGAGAGGTCACGAGCCCGCCTCGAGCGCGTAGCCGACGCCGTGCACCGTCCGCACCCGGTGGGCTCCGACCTTGGCACGGAGCGCGCGGACGTGGCTGTCGACGGTCCTGGTGCCCGAGGCGTCGGGCCAGTCCCAGACCTCGGCCAGCAGGTGCTCGCGGGTCAGCACCTCGCCCGGTGCGGCCGCCAGCCGGGCGAGCAGGTCGAACTCCGTGGGGGTCAGCCTCACCTCGGTGTCGCCGACGGTCACCCGCCGGGTGCCGGTGTCGACGACCAGGTCGCCCACCACCAGCCGCGCGGTCGGGCGGGCGGCCAGCTCGGCGGCCCGGTCGACGCGCCGGAGCAGGGCCCGGACCCGGGCCACGACCTCGCGCATCCGGAACGGCTTGGTCAGGTAGTCGTCGGCTCCCACGGCCAGGCCGACCAGGACGTCGGCCTCGTCGTCGCGGGCGGTGAGCATCAGCACCGGCACCGGCCTGGTGGCCTGGATCCGGCGGCACACCTCGTGGCCGTCGTACCCCGGCAGCATGACGTCGAGCACCACGACGTCGGGCTCGAGCTCGGTGGCCTTCGCGACCGCACCCGGTCCGTCGTACGCCTGGTCGACGAGGAAGCCCTCGGCGCGCAGCCGCTCGGCGACCGCGTCGTTGATGACCGGCTCGTCCTCGACCACGAGGACCCGGCGGGGCACGGCTTCCTGCACGGACTCACGGTAGGAGCGGAGCGGCGTGGAACGGGGGTGGGACTCGTGAAGGTTCTGTGCAGGATTTCCGGCTCTAGCCGCTGAGGCCGGCTTTGCCGAGGATCTCTGGCACCAGGTGCCGATTCCCTTCCGCAAACCCGGCGAGGTCGCTGACGGCGAGACGCGATCCGGTAGGCGCGCGGGCACCCACGGATGGGCCACAACAGCCGGATGTCCGGTGGGCCTACAGCTCGGGCACCGCCGACGGCCAGGCCACCTGGATCCGCGCTCCACCGCCGGGGGCGTCATCGATCACGATCGTCCCACCGTGCACCTTGGTCAGTCCGCCGACGATGTAGAGGCCGAGGCCGGAGCCGCCGCGCTTGCCGCCCTTCCAGAACTTGGTGAAGACCCGGCGCCGCATCTCGACGGGGATGCCCTCGCCCTCGTCGTCCACGGTGATCCGGACACCGGGCTGGTCGCCGAGCTCGCCGGGTCCCAGCGGCGCCAGCATCACGCGGACGACGCCCTCGCCGTGGCGGACGGCGTTCTCGACCAGGTTGGTGACGACCTGGGTGAACTTGTCCGGGTCGGCATGGATCTCGGGCAGCTCGCCCTCGACCTCGACGCTGATCGTCCGGGCGGTGCCCTCCGACACCGAGTCGACGATGCGGCGGGTGAGTATGGCGGCGTCACTTGGCCGCGGGTGGAGCTGGAGCCGGCCGGTGTCGATCCGGGCCACATCCAGCAGCTCCGCGATCAGCCGGGTGAGCCGGTCGGAGTCGGCGGCGACCGTGGTGAGCATCAGCTTCTTCTGCTCGTCGTTGAGCCGGTCCCAGCGGTTGAGCAGCGCCTGGACGAACCCCTTCACGCCCGTCAGCGGCGAGCGCAGCTCGTGGGCGACGGTGGCGACCAGGTCGGAACGCTCCCGGTCGAGCCGGGCCCGCCCGCGGCCGGACCGGATCGTGACCGCGACCTCCGAGACCGGCTCGTGGAGCGCCGTCCGGTGGATCCTGGCGGCCACCAGCGCCTCCTCGCCGTTCGGGAGCAGCCAGGACTGCTCGGGAACCGCCGTCCGGGTCGACAGGCCCTCGTAGGG
Source organism: Nocardioides sp. (assembly GCF_036274455.1). Lineage (GTDB taxonomy): Bacteria > Actinomycetota > Actinomycetes > Propionibacteriales > Nocardioidaceae > Nocardioides. Next base: position 25,585 of record NZ_DASUFR010000046.1, read on the forward strand.
CCGGTTGTGGCTCACCCACGCGTTGCCGTCCTGGTCGCGGAGCGCGAGCACCTCCGCCAGCGGCCGGCCGACGAAGTCGCGGTCCACGCCGAGCATCGCCGCCGCGACGCTAGAGATCGCCGTGACCCGCCCGTCCGCGCCGGCCAGGACCACACCGTCCGGCAGCGCGTCCACGACGACCTGCGCTGGGCGGTTCGGCATGGCGTCAGCCTGTCACGTCCGGTCACGGCCTCATAACGATCCGCGGCAACCGTCGACGGGCCGGCCGGGCCGGGCATCACCGCGCACATGAAGCGTGGCCCGGGCCAAGCCCCGGTCAGGAACGCTGCGCGCGGGCCGACTCGTAGAGGCACAGCACGGCCGCGGTCGAGAGGTTGAGACTCTCGGCGCGGCCGTGGATCGGGATCGCGACCCGGTGGTCGGCCAGCGCGGCCAGGTCGTCGGGCAGCCCCCAGGCCTCGTTGCCGAACAGCCACGCGGTCGGGCCGCCCAGCGGGGCGTCGTACAGCCCGACCTCGCCGGCGCCGTCGGCGGCGAGCACCGTCAGCCCGGCCGCTCCGGCCGCCTGGACGGCCGCCGCAGCCGACGGCTCGACGGCAACCGGCAGGTGGAAGGCGCTGCCCACGCTCGCGCGCAGCGTCTTGGGGTTGTAGAGATCCACCGAGTGGCCGGCGAGCACCACGGCGTCGGCGCCGGCCGCGTCGGCACACCGGATGACTGTGCCGGCGTTGCCGGGGTCGCGGACGTCGGCGCAGACGGCCACCAGGCGCGCGCCGGACAGTGCCTCGGCGACGGGTACGTCGACGAACCGGCACAGCGCGACGACCCCCGCCGGCGTGACGGCGTCCGAGAGCAGCTCGAGCGCGCGGTCCTCGACCACGGTGACCCGCACGTCGGCGGGCGGGGCGGGCGGTTCGGCACCTGCGCGGAGGAAGACCTCCTCGACGCACCCGGCGGCCAGCGCCGCCTCGACGGCCTTCGGGCCGTCGGCAAGGAACAGCCGCCGCTCGGTACGAACCGAGCGGCGGCTGAGCCGACGTACGTCCTTCAGGCGAGCGTTGCTCGCCTTGAGGGGTGTCACGTTTTTTCGGGGTCCCCGCGGAAGCATGCCCCTCCCGCGCGTAGCGCGCTCCGGGCAGGCTTTCGTGGGGTGATCAGGCGGAGGCCTCGGCCTTGGGCGCGTTGACGTCCTCCGGCAGGGCGGCCTTGGCCACCTCGACGAGGGCGTTGAACGCCGCGATGTCGTTTACGGCCAGGTCGGCCAGGATCTTGCGGTCCACCTCGACGCCGGCCAGGCCGAGCCCCTGGATGAACCGGTTGTAGGTGATCCCCTGGGCGCGGGCGGCCGCGTTGATCCGCTGGATCCACAGGCGGCGGAAGTTGCCCTTGTTCTTGCGCCGGTCGTTGTAGCTGTAGACCAGCGAGTGGGTGACCTGCTCCTTGGCCTTGCGGTAGAGCCGCGAGCGCTGGCCGCGGTAGCCGCTGGCGCGCTCGAGGGTGGTCCGGCGCTTCTTCTGGGCGTTCACTGCCCGCTTGACGCGTGCCATGTCTTCTCAGTGCTCCTCGGGGAAATCTTCGTGTCTCGGGTCGGGGGCAGGCTCAGAGGCCCAGCATCTTCTTGGCGCGCTTGACGTCGGCCTTCTCCAGCTCGACCATCCCCTGGTTGCGGCGGTGCTTCTTGCGGCTACCGGTGGTCGGGGCGGAGGCGAACGCAGCACCGGACTTCCGGCCGGCCTGGAGGCGGCGGATCTTGCCGGTGCCGGTCACCTTGAACCGCTTGCTGGCACCCGAGTGGGTCTTGTTCTTGGGCATGTCTCTCTCCTCGTACGTCGTACGTCCGCTCGTGGTGTACGGCGGCGGGGCTGGGAATGAGGCCTAGGCCTCGATCTCCGGGTCGAGGTTCTCCGAGCGACCACGGACCTTCTTCTGTGCCACGGGGCCTGCGGCACGGGCCGCGGCGCGCTCCTCGCGCTCCTCGGCCTCCTCGGCGGCGCGTGATGCCATGCGCTCCTCCTTGGCGGCCTGGGCGTCGACCTTGGCCTCGGCCTTCTTCTTGTGCGGGCCGAGCACCATGATCATGTTGCGGCCGTCCTGCTTGGGCGCCGACTCGACGAAGCCGAGCTCGTTGACGTCCTCCGCCAGCCTCTGCAGCAGCCGGAACCCGAGCTCGGGGCGGTGCTGCTCGCGACCGCGGAACATGATCGTGATCTTGACCTTGTCGCCGGACTTCAGGAACCGGACCACGTGACCCTTCTTGGTCTCGTAGTCGTGCTGGTCGATCTTGGGACGAAGCTTCATCTCCTTGATGACCACGTTGGTCTGGTTCCGGCGGGCCTCACGGGCCTTCTGGGCGTTCTCGTACTTGAACTTCCCGTAGTCCATGAGCTTGCAGACCGGGGGCTTGCCCTGCGGGGCGATCTCGACGAGGTCGAGGTCGGCTTCCTGGGCGAGCTTGAGCGCCTGGTCCGTGGGGACGATGCCCACGGTCTCGCCGTTGGGCCCCACGAGGCGCACCTCGGGTACCCGGATCCGGTCGTTGATACGAAGCTCGGTGCTGATGAGTCCTCCTGCTGGTTGGTGACTGGGCTGGGAGGCTCTCCACGAAATGCAGAAGGCCTCCGCGTCGCAAGCGGAGGCCAGTGGACGCCCGTCCCGACCAGGGACGGACCTACCCTTGGACCTGACCCGACGACCTGTGCAGCTGGGCGGTCGGTGCGGGTGGGAGTCCAGTCGGCCCGGGGGCCGCTGTCATCCGCTTGAGATCGGTGCTCCTAGGAGCACAGATCGGTCAACGCCCGATGGTAACCGACTATTCCGGCGCCGAGCCAATTGAAACCGCGTACGGCACCGGCCCCGCCACGTCGATCAACAGCGCGTCGGCGCCGTCCTGGAGCGCCGCCAGCGCCGCCGTGCTGGCGGGGACCGGGACCGGCCGAGCGTCCGGGTCCCAGCTGTGGAGTGCGTCCAGCCCGGTGAAGGCCAGCAGCGCCAGCCGCCCGTCGGCGCCCCGCATCAGGACCGTCGCCATCTCGGCCGACTTGTCAATGACCAGCCCGTCGGGCCCGGTCTCGGACTCCCCGAGCTCGGCGACCACGGGCACCAGCAGCCGGGCCCCGGGCAGTGCCGCCAGCACCTCGGGCTCGCGGCCCGGGTCCTCGGCGTACGCCGCCAGGGCGGCCGACAGCGCCGGGTCCGGCTCACCCGTGTCATCGGGTGCCCCGGCGCCGGCGAGCAGCCGCGCTCCGCCGTGGTCCTGGTCCATGAGCACCACCGTAGGCTGGCTGCGTGGACCAAGCCGCCTGGGGAGCACTCACGCTCAGCCTCACGGTGCTGGGCGGGATCTACACGTGGTTCGCCTTCCGCAGCCGCGGCTTCGTGGCCGGGCTGCGCGGAGTGGGGTTCACACTGATCCCGGTGGCGCTGCTCCTCACCGACACCCTGCAGATGGTCACCCGGATCGGCAGCGCGATCGGTGACTGGGCGCTCAACCTGGCGTTCAGCCCCGCCACCTGGCTCGGGATCATGCTGGGCGGCGTCTCGGTCGTGTGCTTCGTGGTGGCCGGGTTCGTGGCCAACCGCGGGGCCGACGACAAGGCGGCGACGGCGAAGGCCGCACCCAAGCAGGTGGGCAAGGGGAAGGGTCAGAAGTCCGACCCGATCCTCGCCGACCCGGAGCTCGCCGAGATCGAGGCGCTCCTGCGCAAGCGCGGGATCACGTGACCTCCCACGCGGGCAGCCTCGAGCGCAACCGGCTCTGGGCGCGGCTCAACGACGCCGTGAAGGCCCACGAGGAGCCGCTGGCGACGCCGCTGATGGTGATCGACCTCGACGCCTTCGACGCCAACGCCGACGACCTGGTCCGCCGGGCCGGCGGCACCCCGATCCGGGTCGCGTCCAAGTCGGTGCGGGTGCCCGCGCTGCTGCGCCGGGTGCTCGCCCGCGACGGCTTCCAGGGCGTGCTCGGCTTCACCCTGGCCGAGGCCCTGTGGCTCGAGGAGCAGGGCGTCACCGACGACGTGGTCGTCGCCTACCCGACCGTCGACCGGGGCGCCCTGGCCCGGCTGGTCGCATCGCCGTCCGCGGCCGCGCACATCACGCTGATGGTCGACGACCTGGCCCACCTCGACGTCGTCGACTCGGTGCGCGCGTCCCACGCCGTACCGGTGCAAGTGGCGATCGACGTGGACGCCGGGCTGCGGATGGGCGGCCAGCACGTCGGGCCCAAGCGCTCCCCGCTCCACGACGCCGACGAGGTGTTGCAGCTGGCGCGCGACATCGAGCGCCGGCCCGGCTTCCGGCTGGTCGGTGCGATGACCTACGAGGGCCAGGTCGCCGGCGTCCAGGACGACGTGCCGTCGCAGCGCGCCAGGTCGGCCGTCGTACGCCGGATCAAGTCGCTCTCGATGAGCCAGCTCGCGGTGCGCCGCCGCGAGGTCGCCGATGCACTCCGGTCGGCCGGGGTCGAGCTGGAGTTCTGGAACGCCGGCGGCACCGGCTCGGTGGAGGCCACGACGGCCGACCGCGTGGTGACCGAGGTGGCCGCGGGCTCCGGCCTGCTGACCCCCACGCTGTTCGACCACTACCAGTCCTTCGACGCCCGGCCGGCGGCGTTCTTCGGGCTCCCGGTGACCCGCCGCCCGTCGCCGCAGGTCGCGACCGTGCACGGCGGCGGACTGGTGGCCTCCGGGCCGATCGGCAAGGACCGGCTGCCGACGCCGTGGGCACCGGCCGGGCTGCACCTGACCGGGCTCGAGGGCGCCGGCGAGGTCCAGACCCCGCTCACCGGCCACCCGGCCGCGCTGCTGGCGGTCGGCGACCTCGTGTGGTTCCGGCACGCCAAGGCCGGCGAGCTGTTCGAGCACACCAACACCGTCCGGCTCCTCTCCGGGGCCGCGTTCACCGACGAGGTCCTGACCTACCGTGGCCACGGGCTCGCCTTCTGAGGTGGTGGCGCTCGCCGAGTCGCGACCACCCACGCTCGGCTCGGGCCGGCTGGTCGCGATCGACGGCCCCGCGGGCTCCGGCAAGACCACGCTGGCCAGAGCCGTCGCCGAGCTGACCGGCGCCCAGGTCGTGCACATGGACGACCTGATGGACGGGTGGGACGGCATGGCCGGCACCGGGCCGCAGCTCCTCACGATCGTGGAGCCGCTGGCGGGTGGCGTGGCGGGCAGCTACCGGCACTACGACTGGCACGCGGGGCGGTTCGACCGGACCGTCGAGGTGCCGCCCGCTCCGTGGCTGGTGATCGAGGGTGTCGGTGCGGGGAACCCGCTGATCGCCGACCTGGTCACGGTGCTCGTCTGGGTCGAGGCGGACGACGACGTCCGGCTCCGGCGCGGCCTCGAACGGGACGGCTCGGCGATGGAGGGCCGCTGGCGGGCCTGGATGCGCGACGAGGTCGGCCTCTTCGCGGCGCAACGCACCGCCGAGCGCGCCGACGTACGAGTCCGGTCCCAGCCCTGAGTTGTCAGCCTGCGTGGCCCCAGCCGGCGACGAGGGTCGGGAGCACCAGCACGGCCCCGGCCTCCCTCACCTCGGCGGTGAGCCGCTCCTCGAAGGTGTCGAGCCGCAGCGCGGCCACGTCGGCGATCCCGTACTTCTCCAGCGCCGGAGCCAGGCCACGGACCACGGCGGAGAGCATGGGCGGGCCGCTGGCGTCGTCCGGTCCGGCGTACCCCTGCAGCCCGAGGACGCGCGCATCGGCCGCACCGGCCTCCCGGAGGAGGCCGCCGAGGTGCGGCCCGATGGTCTGCGGCGTGCCCGCGGCAGCGAAGGCGGCGTTGACGAGGTCGCGTCCGTGCTCGACCAGCGGGGTCGGCGGGTCCGAGCGGACGGCGTTGGTGTCGTACTCGAGGGCCAGGTAGACACCGCCGCGCTCGAGTGCGCCGAGCAGGCGGCGCACCGTCGCCACGGGGTCCGGGAGGTAGGAGTGCACCAGCCGGCCCACGACCGCGTCGATGGCCTCGTCGGGCACGTACGACGGGATCTCGGCCTGGACGAACCGGACGTTGGTCACGCCGCGGTCGCGGCACTTGGCCGCGGCGTACTCCAGGACCTCGGCCGACTGGTCGACGCCGAGCACCGATCCGTCGGGTCCGACCGCCTCGGCGAGCAGCAGCGCGACCTCACCGGTGCCCGTCCCCAGATCCAGGACTCGCATGCCCTGCTGGATGCCGGCCATCATCATCGCGAGCCGGGTGGGCGGCTCGAGCGCCTTCGCCTGTCCGTCGAGTCGAGCCAGCTCCTCGGCATCGTGGCCCAGCACGTACTCCCCAGCCATGGTTCGGATCATGGTCCTGGTCGTGTCACCTTGACCACACCCTCACGACGGCTACGGTGACCCGCGTGGTGGCACCGAGCGGCGAGCAGTTCGAGATCTCGGCCAGTGGCTACCGGGCCGTGGTCACCGAGTGCGGCGGCAGCCTGCGGCTCCTCGAGCACGAGCGCCGGCCGCTGGTCGACGGCTTCGCCGAGGACGAGATGGCCTCGGGCGGCCGGGGCCAGCTGCTGGTGCCGTGGCCGAACCGGATCCGGGACGGTCGGTACGCCGTCGGCGACCGGCAGCTGCAGCTGCCGCTGAGCGAACCGGCACGGCACAACGCCTCGCACGGGCTGGTCCGCTGGGTGGCCTGGAGCCTCGAGGAGCACACCACTCGGTCGGTCGAGCTGCGCTGCCGGCTGATGGCGCAGAGCGGCTACCCGTGGACCCTCGACCTGCAGGTGGTCTACGACGTGAGTGCCGACGGGCTCACGGTGACCCAGTCCGCCACCAACGTGTGCGGGCATGCCGCGCCGTACGCCCACGGCGCGCACCCCTACCTCACCGTCGGGCCCGGCCCGTGCGACGGCTGGGAGCTGACGCTGCCCGCCGCGACCCGGACGCTGTCCGACCCGGAGCGGAAGCTGCCGACCGGGTCGGAGCCCGTCGAGGGGACGGCGTTCGACTTCCGGGTCGCCCGCCCACTGCGCGACACCGTGGTCGACCACGCCTTCACCGACCTGACCCGCGACGCCGCCGGCCGCGCCACCGTCGAGCTCCGCAACCCCGACTCCGGCGATGCCGTGGCCCTGTGGGTGGACGAAGCCCACCCGTGGCTGATGGTCTTCACCGCCGACGAGGACCCGAGCGGCCATCGCCGCGCCCTCGCCGTCGAGCCCATGACCGCCCAGGCCGACGCCTTCCGCTCTGGTGAGGACCTGATCTGGCTGGAACCCGGCCAGGACTTCTCCGCCTCGTGGGGCATCCGCGCCCTCGACTGACCGCGAGTCGGCGGGGTCAGGGGGCGGAGCCGGCCTCGACCAGGGCCTTGAGCTCGCGGAGGGCGGTGCGGGCGCGGGCGCCGTCGGAGCCCTGGATGCCCATCACCGAGGCGGTCTCGCCGTCGGCGAGGTCGAGGGTCACCCACGGCGCACCGGGTGGCAGCCGGGCGGCGACGATCTGGGGCCAGGCGAACTCGTGGCGGCGGTAGCCGTTGACCACCACCAGCCGGTCGGCGTAGGCCACCGCGCGCGAGCGGATCAGCGCGAACATCAGGGCCAGGTAGAGCAGCCCGAAGAAGATGAGCGTGCCGCGCTGGAACCACGTGAACCTGGCCCGGTCCTCGGGGTCGAAGCCGAACCACCCGGCGGCCACCACCGCGACCAGCGCGAAGGTGACCGCGATGCCGACCACCCGCGGCCCCAGCGGCCGCCAGGTGCGCGGCAGCGGGGGCAGGTCGGCCGAAGGCTCAGAGTCGGCAGGCATGGATGTCGGTGAGCAGGATGCCGCGGGCACCGATCTCGTAGAGCTCGTCCATCAGCCGCTGGGCGCCGTCGCGCGGCACCATCGCCCGCACCGCCACCCAGCCCTCCCGGTGCAGCGGCGCGATGGTCGGTCCCTCGATGCCGGGCGTGAGCGCCACCGCCTCGGTCACCCTGGCCTGCTCGATGTCGTAGTCCATCATCACGTAGGCCCGCGCGACGAGGACGCCCTCGATGCGCCGCCGGAAGACCTCGAACCCCGGGGGTACGTCGCCCGAGCGCGTGACCAGCACCGCCTCGGACTCCAGGATCGTCTCGCCGAACACCTCGAGCCCCGCCTGACGCAGCGTGCTCCCGGTCTCGACCACGTCGGCGATCACGTCGGCAACGCCCAGCTGGATCGACGTCTCGACCGCACCGTCGAGACGGACCACCTCGGCCTCGACGCCGCGCTCCTCCAGGAACGCACTCACCACACCGACGTACGACGTCGCGATCCGGGTCCCGGCCAGCTCCGAGAGGTCGGTGTAGGTCCCGATCGGGCCGGCGAAGCGGAACCGGCTCCGCCCGAATCCCAGCGAGAGCACCTCCTCGGCCTTGGCCCCGGAGTCACTGAGGAGGTCGCGGCCGGTGATTCCCACGTCGAGAGTGCCCTCACCGACGTAGAGCGCGATGTCGCGCGGGCGCAGGTAGAAGAACTCGACGCCGTTCTCGGCGTCGGTGAGGGTGAGCTGCTTGGCGTCGTCGCGCTGGCGGTAGCCGGACTCGCGCAGGATGTCGGCCGCGGACTGGGCCAGCGACCCCTTGTTGGGGACGGCGATGCGGAGGAGGGACACGGCGGCTTCCTAGAGGTGTGCGTAGACGTCGTCGAGCTCGATGCCGGTGGCCAGCATCAGCACCTGGGCGTGGTAGAGCAGCTGGCTGATCTCCTCGGCCGCGCGCTCCTTGCCCTCGTGCTCGGCCGCCATCCAGGCCTCCGATGCCTCCTCGACCAGCTTCTTGCCGATCGCGTGCACGCCGGCGTCGAGCTCGCGCACGGTGCCGGACCCGTCGGGACGGGTGCGAGCCTTCTCGGAGAGCTCGCTCCAGAGCTCCTCGAACGTCTTCACGACCGGTCAGCCTAGTTGGCGGGCGACCGGAACCCGCTCGCCCGCCCGTGCGTGGACCGGTCAGGATGGGCGGGTGAGCCGCAGCATCGCCGACCTCGACTGGCCAGTGACCACCGAGCGGCTGACGATCCGGCCGGCCGAGCAGCGGGACGCTGCCGCGACGTACGCCTTCCGCTCCCTGCCCGAGGTCGCGGAGTGGATCACCTCGCAGACCACGGACCTCGCAGCCTGGGAGGCCGGCTTCGGCGACCGGCTGGCGGACACGCTCATCATCGAGCTGGACGGCGTCGTGGTCGGCGACCTGATGCTCCGGGTGCAGGACGCCTGGGCGCAGACCGAGGTCAAGGAGCAGGCGGTGGGGACCGAGGCGGAGATCGGCTACACCCTGGATCCGGCGTACGGTGGGCGGGGGGTCGCCACGGAGGCCGTCCGGGCGCTGCTGGAGATCGCCTTCGTGGAGATCGGAGTACGCCGGGTGATCGCCCAGCTCTTCGCCGACAACCTTCCCTCGCGGCGGCTGCTGGAACGGCTGGGTATGCGCCGCGAGCAGCACACGAAGCAGGACTCGCTGCACCGCAACGGCGAGTGGATGGACGGGATGATGTACGCGATGCTGAAGGACGAGTGGCTCAGCCCGAGCTGACGTCGCTCCGCAGCCGGTCCCGCAGCCGGCCCAGCGTCCGGGCCGTGGCGAGCGCGGCCGCGGTCGCCTCGTAGCCCTTGTCCTCCTGAGAGCCGTCGAGCCCGGCGCGGTCGAGCGCCTGCTGCTCGGTGTCGCAGGTCAGCACCCCGAAGCCCACCGCCACCGTGTGGTCGAGGGCGACCCGGGTGAGCCCGTCGGTGGCGGCGTTGCAGACGAAGTCGAAGTGCGGAGTGCCACCGCGGATCACCACGCCGAGCGCGACCACCGCGTCGCAGCCCTGCTGGGCCAGCGCCGAGGCCACCACCGGCAGCTCGAAGGTCCCCGGCACCCGCACGACCGACGGCTCGACCTCGAAGTCGGCGCACGCCCGGGATGCGCCGGCCAGCAGCCCGTCCATCACCGGGGTGTGCCAGCTCGCGGCCACCACCGCGACGCGCAGGCCGGAGGCGTCGAACGGCTCGACCGCGGCCGCCCCCTCGCCGCTCACCGGGCCTCCTGGAGGTGCCCGTCGAGGTCGGGCAGCACGTGGCCCATCCGGTCCCGCTTGGTGAGCAGGTAGGCCAGGTTGTGGTCGTTGGGGTGCGGGGTCAGCGGCACCCGCTCGGCCACGGTGATGCCGTACTCCTCGAGGCTGGTCACCTTGTCGGGGTTGTTGGTCATCAGCCGCACGGTGTCGACCCCGAGGTCCTTGAGGATCTGCGTCGCGGCGCCGTAGTGGCGTGCGTCGGCCGGCAGCCCGAGGTCGAGGTTGGCGTCGACGGTGTCGCGGCCGCCGTCCTGCAGCTGGTAGGCCTGCAGCTTGGCGACCAGCCCGATCCCGCGGCCCTCGTGGCCGCGCAGGTAGACCAGCACGCCTCGGCCCTCCTCGACGATCCGGTCCATGGCCTCGTTGAGCTGCGGGCCGCAGTCACAGCGGTCGCTGCCGAACACGTCGCCGGTCAGGCACTCGGAGTGCACCCGGGTGAGCACCGGCTCGTCACCGGAGAGGTCGCCGTAGACGAGCGCCACGTGCTCGGAGTCGTCCACGGCGATCGTGTAGCCGTAGGCCGTGAAGTCGCCGTGCCGGGTCGGCAGCCGGGTCTCGGCCACCCGGTCGACCAGCACCTCGTTGCGGCGCCGCCAGCGGACCAGGTCCTCGATCGAGACCAGCGCCAGGCCGTGCTCGTCGGCGAACTCCCGCAGCTCGGGCGCGCGCTTCATGGTGCCGTCGTCGTTGACCAGCTCCACCAGGACCCCCACCGGGGTGAGGCCGGCGAGCCGGACGAGGTCGACGGCGGCCTCGGTGTGGCCGCGCCGCGCCAGCACGCCGCCCTCGCGGTAGCGCAGCGGGAAGACGTGGCCCGGACGGGTGATCTCCCACGGCTCGGTCGCCGAGTCGGCGAGGACGCGCACCGTGTGCGAGCGGTCGGCCGCCGAGATGCCCGTGGTCACGCCGTCCCTGGAGTCGACCGAGATCGTGTACGCCGTCCGCATCCGGTCCTTGTTGTGCGGCGTCATCAGCGGGATCTCGAGCCGGTCGAGCATGTCGCCGGGCATCGGCACGCAGATCACGCCGCTGCTGTGCCGGATCGTGAACGCCATCAGCTCCGGTGTCGCCTTGCTGGCCGCGAAGATGATGTCGCCCTCGTTCTCGCGGCTCTCGTCGTCGACCACGATGACCGCCCTGCCGGCCGCGATGTCGGCGACGGCCCGTTCGATGGAGTCCATCCGGACCCCGGCGTACTGGTGCTTGACACTCATGCCACGACCTCCCGGTCCGCCCCGTGCTGGAGCAGCTTCTCCACGTGCTTGGCGAGGACGTCCACCTCGAGGTTGACCCGGTCGCCGGGCCGGCGGCTGCCCAGCGTGGTGCGGGCGAGGGTCTCAGGGATCAGCGAGACGGTGAAGCCGTCGTCGCGGGCCTCCACGACCGTCAGGCTGACGCCGTCGACGGTGATCGAGCCCTTGTCGACCAGGTAGCGGGACAGGTGGGTGGGCATGGAGACGTCAACGACCTCCCAGTGCTCGCTGGGGGTGCGCGAGACGATCGTGCCCACGCCGTCGACGTGCCCCTGGACGATGTGGCCGCCGAGCCGGGTGGTCGGCGTGACCGCGCGCTCGAGGTTGACGCGGTCGCCGGGACGTACGCCGGCCAGGCTGGTCTTGTCGAGCGTCTCCTGCATGACGTCGGCGGTCCAGGTGTCGCCGTCGCGGTCGGCCACGGTCAGGCAGCAGCCGTTGACGGCGATGGAGTCGCCCAGCCCGGCATCGGCCAGCACGTGCTGGGCGTGGATGGTGAGCCGGATCGCGTCACCTTGGTCCTCGACCCCGGCGATGGTGCCGAGCTCCTCGACGATGCCGGTGAACATCAGTGGTCCCCTTCTGGCTTCATGGTGATGCGGACGTTGGGTTCCTCGCCGTCGAGCCCGTCCAGCACGGTCACGTCGGTGACCACGGGACGCAACGCGTCGGCGATGGTGGTGATTGCGAGGTCGGCCACGGCATGCCGGCCGGCGCCGAGCAGCATCGGCGCGACATAGGTGACGATCTCGTCGACCAGCCCCGCGCCGACGAACGCCGCGGCGAGGGTCGGCCCGCCCTCGAGGAAGACGTGCTGCCGGTCGCGTGCGAACAGCGTCTTGAGCGCGGTCTCGGGGTCGCGGGTGCGCAGGTGCACGGTCTCGGCGAGGTCGTCGAAGACCCGCCTCGTTGCAGGTAGGTCGCGCTCGCCCATCACCACGCGCAGCGGCTGGCGCTCGCGCGGCAGGGGCCGGTCGTGCTCGTCACGCACCGTGAGCTGCGGGTCGTCGACCGCGACGGTGTTGGCCCCGACCAGCATCACGTCGCAGAGGGCGCGCAGCCGGTGGGTGTCCAGCCGGGCCGCGCGCGAGGAGATCCAGCGGCTGGTGCCGTCCGGGGCCGCGCTGCGGCCGTCGAGCGTGGTCGCGAACTTCCAGGTCACGAACGGCCGGCCGTGCTCGACCGCCCAGGTCCACACCCGGTTGAGGGCGCGCGCCTCGTCCAGCATCAGCCCCGACTCGACGTCGACCCCACCCTCGCGCAGCAGCGCGGCACCGCCCGTCGCGACCGGGTTGGGGTCGGCCTGGGCGAAGATCACCCGGCGTACGCCGGCGTCGCGCAGCGCCACCGCGCACGGCCCGGTCCGGCCGGTGTGGGCGCAGGGCTCGAGGGTGACGACGGCTGTCGTACCGCGCGCCCGCTCCCCCGCCCGGGCCAGGGCGTCAGCCTCGGCGTGCGGGCTCCCGGCGCCGCGGTGGTGACCCTCGGCCACGGTCGCGCCGGTGTCGTCGAGCAGCACGCAGCCGACTCGCGGGTTGGGGCCGAGCGGTACGCCGGGGGTGGCCGCCAGCTCGAGGGCGCGCGCCATCGCCGCCTGCTCGGCTGCGGTGAAGCTCATCGTCCGGCCCCTCGTGTCTCGCGGGTCGCGGACTCCGGGGCGACGACGTGCGCGCTGCGCGCCTCACCTCGGGTGAGGGCGAGCGGCCGCCTGCGTGCACTTCCCATCCGGACTTTGACCGTCGGTCCAGGAGTTGCACCTGGTCAACCGGTCACTGGCTGTGACCGGGTCGCGGACTTCTGGGCAGTTCGCCCAGTCACCGCCGGTTCGGGATTTCACCGACCCCAGAGCACGCGAGCTTGGTAACTCGTCGTCACGAGTCTGCCACAGGCGCCGCGTGAGGGCGTCCGTGATCCCGCCCACATGGTCGGCCGGCTGCCCTCCTCATGGATCCGTGGTGCAGATCCGGCGGCCCCGGTCCTTGCCGAGGTCTTCTGGCACCAGGTGCCGATCTCCCTCGGCAAACCCCATTGGCGTCACTCGACCGAAGACGCCGCCTCCGCCACCGCCCGGAGCTCCTGGACCATGCGGTCGGGGTCGTCGGCGGAGTAGACCGCCGAGCCCGCCACGAACACGTCGGCCCCCGCCTCGGCGCACCGCTCGATCGTCTCCAGCGAGACGCCGCCGTCGACCTGGAGCCAGGTCTCCACGCCGTGCTTCTCGATCAGCTGACGAGCGGCGCGGATCTTGGGCAGGCACAGGTCGAGGAACTTCTGGCCGCCGAACCCCGGCTCGACCGTCATCACCAGCAGCATGTCGAGCTCGGGGAGCAGCTCCTCGTAGGGCTCGACCGGCGTCGCGGGCTTCAGCGCCATGGCAGCGCGGGCGCCGTGCGCCCGGAGCTCCCGGGCCAGCCGGACCGGCGCTCCTGCCGCCTCCACGTGGAAGGTGACCGAGCCGCAGCCCGCCTCGACGTACTCGATCGCGGTGCGGTCGGGGTCCTCGATCATGAGGTGGGCGTCGAGCGGGATGTCGGTGTGCCGGCTGAGCGACTCGAGCATCGTGGGCCCGAAGGTCAGGTTCGGCACGAAGTGGTTGTCCATCACGTCCACGTGCACCCAGTCCGCGCTCCCGATCCGGGCCACCTCGTCGGCGAGCCGCGAGAGGTCGCTGTTGAGGATGCTCGGGGTGATCTGGATGCCCACGCCTCCAGACTATTCAGAGAACACCCGGGCCGCGGTGACCTGGGCAGGGCAGCGGCCCTCGGGGCGCCCGCAGGCGGCGAAGTCGCAGGTGCGGCACCACCAGCCGCCCGGCTCGCCGGCCCGCCGGCGCTCGGCCCTGCTCTCGACCCTGCTCTCGACCCGGCTCTCGACCCGGCTCTCGACCCGGCTCTCGACCCGGGCCGTGACCAGCTTGTCGAGCAGCACTTCCAGCGTGTCGGCCTCGGCACCGGTGAGGCCGCCGGTGGCCTGGCGGACGACCGCGTCGCGCGCCTCGCGGGCCGCCCGGGCCCGCGCCCGGCCGCGGGCGGTGAGCCGGACCTCGACCCTGCGCCGGTCGTCGCCGGTGCGGCGTACCGCCAGCCCCTCCCGCTCGAGCTGGGTCACCAGGCGTACGGCGCCGGAGTGGGTCAGCCCGAGCACGTCGGCCAGCCGCCCCACGTGCGCGTCCCCGAGGAACTCCTCCAGCGCCAGCAGGCCCGTCGCCGCGGCCCCGGTCAGCCCGGACGCACGCTCGAGGGCCGCGGTGGTCTCCTCGCCGAGGTTGAGGGCCAGCGCGGCCAGCAGGTTGTGCAGCCGGGGGTGTGGGTCGGCGGCCATCCGGTTATTGTATGAGTGAGTCATATGAATCGGAGGAGATGAGCAGGATGGCCGGCTTCGTAGCCACCGCGCGGACCGACGTCGCCGCTACGCCCGAGCGGGTGTGGGAGGCGCTGACCGACCCGGCGCAGATCGCGGCGTACATGCACGGGTCGAAGGTCACCTCGACCTGGGAGGTCGGGAGCCCGATCACCTGGGAGGGCGAGTACGACGGCCGCCCCTACCAGGACAAGGGCGAGGTGCTCACCTACGACGAGCCGCGGGTCCTGTCGGTGACCCACTACAGCCCGATGATGGGCAGGCCCGACGAACCGGAGAACTACCACACCGTCGTCTACACGCTGACGCCCGACGGGGACGGCACCCGCCTCGAGCTCACCCAGGACGGCAACGAGAGCGAGGAGCAGGCCGAGCAGTTCTCCGCGAACTGGCAGGGCATGCTCGACGGGCTCAAGGCCCACGTCGAGGGCTGACCTCGGCGCCGCGGACTACTGCGGGTCGAGCAGGTTGTAGTCGGGCTCGGCGGTGCGCTCCCCACCTGCGTCGCCGGTGTTGGGGACCCCCGCCGGCTCGATGAGCATCATGCTCACGTCTCCCTCGGCGATCGGGCAGTGCTCGACGCCGCGCGGAACGACGTACAGCTGTCCGGGACCGAGGGTCACATCACCGTCGCGGAGCTGGATGGTCAGGCTCCCGTCGATGACGAGGAACAGCTCGTCGGTGTCCTCATGGGTGTGCCAGACGAACTCGCCCTTGATCTTCACCAGCTTGATCTCGTAGTCGTTGAGCTTCGCGACCACCTTGGGCGACCAGTGCTCGGAGAACAGGGAGAGCTTGTCCGCGATGTCGACGACGGCCATGCGACCAACCTAACCAGCGCCGCCCGCGGACACCCACCGGGTTTTCAGCCGTCGTCCGGCTCCCCCGGTGGAGCTCCTGGCGGCTCGGCGCCCTCGGCCTCGTCACGCTCGGCCCACTCGAGCAGCGGCCGGATGTCGTAGACGTGCTCGTCGATCTCCTCGTGCAGGTCGCCGAGGCGGGCGAAGCGCTCCGGGACGGTGAAGATCGTGAAGTCGCGCGGGTCGGCGTCGTCGACCTCGTCCCAGGTGATCGGGGTGGAGACCGGGGCGTCGGGCAGGCCGCGCACGGAGTAGGCCGCGGCGATGGTGTGGTCGCGGGCGTTCTGGTTGTAGTCGACGAACAGCTTCTCGGGGTCGCGGTCCTTGCGCCACCAGGCGGTCGTGACCTCGCCGGGGTCCCGCCGCTCGACCTCGCGGGCGAAGGCCAGGGCCGCGCGGCGTACGTCCTTGAAGCCATGCTCGGGGTGGATCCGCACGTAGACGTGCATGCCCTTGCCGCCGGAGGTCTTCGGGAAGCCGACCGCGCCGAGCTCGTCGAGCACCTCGTGGACCCCGTGCGCGACCCGCTGGACGGTGTCGTAGGTGCATTCCTCGCCCGGGTCGAGGTCGATCCGCCACTCGTCGGGCTTCTCGGTGTCGGCCCGCCTGCTGTTCCAGGGGTGGAACTCGACCGTCGACATCTGCACCGCCCAGATCACCGAGCCGAGCTCGGTGACGCACAGCTCGTCGGCGGTGCGCCCCCAGCGCGGGAAGTAGAGCTGTACGGTCTCCACCCACTCGGGCGCGCCCGCGGGGAGCCGCTTCTGGTGGACCTTCTTCTCGGCCAGCCCCTTCGGGAATCGGTGCAGCATGCAGGGCCGCTCGCGGAGCGCGTTGAGGATCCCGGGCCCGACCGCGAGGTAGTAGTTGACCAGGTCGAGCTTGGTGGCGCCGCTCTTGGGGAAGTAGACGCGGTCCGGGTTGGTGACCCGGACCACCCGGTTGTCGACCTCGATCTCGACCGAGGGGGACGACGGGGCCATGGCGAAACGCTAGCCGGAAGGCCTACCTGGAGCTGCCCGGCCGCCACCTGCGGCACGTGCTGGACTGAGAGCCCGAGGTCAGGGCAATCGCCGGAAGAGCGCCATGAACATGGCGTCGGTGCCGTGCCGGTGCGGCCAGAGCTGGACGGTGCCGGACACCGGGCCCTCCGAGCGGGGTACGCCGGAGAACTGTGGGCCGAGGTCGGCCAGCTCGGCGTCCATGCGGGCGCCGTTGACCGAGGTGACCACGCTCGAGGTCTCGGACATGACCGGCGAGCAGGTCGAGTAGAGGACCAGGCCGCCGGGACGCACCAGGTCGAGGGCCGCCCGGGTCAGCTGCCGCTGCAGCATCACCAGCGTGAACAGGTCGTCGGGCTTGCGCCGCCAGCGCGCCTCGGGACGGCGGCGCAGGGCACCCAGGCCGGTGCACGGAGCGTCGACGAGCACCCGGTCGAAGGATCCGGCCCGGTAGGGCGCGAGCGCGCCGTCCGCGGCCACGACCCCGACAGCACCCGGAGCGAGGCCGTCCGCCGTCATGAGCGTGCGGCGCACCAGCCGGGCGCGCGCGGGCAGCCGTTCGCTGGAGACGAGGGCGGCACCCCGCTGCGCGGCGAGCGCCGCCAGCAACCCGGACTTGCCGCCCGGGCCCGCGCAGAGGTCGAGCCACAGCTCGTCACGGCCCTCGAGGGGCGCCTCGGCGAGGGCGAGGGCCACCAGCTGCGAGCCCTCGTCCTGGACGGCCGCCCGGCCCTCGGCCACCGCCGGCACCGCTCCCGGGTCGCCGCCGTCCAGCAGGACGCCGTACGGCGAGAAGGGCGTCGGCTCTCCCGGCAGCTCCTCGCGGCGCGCTCGCCCCGGGCGAGCGACCAGGGTGACCCGCGGGTTGTGGTTGTCCGCGGCGAGCAGGGCGTGGAGCTCCTCGCGCCCCACCGCCTCCCGGAGCTCGTCCACGACCCACTCCGGGTGGCTGAAGGCGATCGCGGCGTACCGGGTCGGCGAGCTGCGGGCGTCGGGGGTGACCTTCTCGATCCACTCGTCGAGGTCGTGCTCGCTGACCGCGCGCAGCACGGCGTTGACGAAGTTGCCGGCACCGGTGTTCACCCGCGCGCGCACCAGGTCGACCGTGGTGCTGATCGCGGCGTGGTCTGGCACCCGCATCGAGAGGAGCTGGTGGGTCCCGATCCGCAGCGCGTCGAGCACCCGCGCCTCGACCTTCGACAGCGGCCGGTCGGTGCAGGCGGCCAGGATCGCGTCGTAGGTGCCCCGGCGGCGGATCGTGCCCGACGCCAGCTCGGTGGCGAACGCCGCGTCCCGGCCCTCGAGGTGGTAGTGCCGGATCGCGGCCGGGAGCACGAGGTTGGTGTAGGCACCGTCGACCCGCACCGCCTTCAGCACGTCGAGGGCGGCAGCGCGGGCCGGGTCCAGCACCAGCTTGCGGCCCGCGCCCGGACCACTGACCGGACCACTGGGGGGCGCGCCGGTGTCGGGCCGCGGCTGCGGGTCAGCCATCGACTGGCCCCGGCGTCATGATCGCTTTCGCCAGGGACTTCGGAGCCTTGGTCAGCCAGGCGTCCGTGATGATCTCCGCCAGCTCGTCGCGGCTGATCTCGCCGAGCCGGCTCTGCTGCACGAGCACGGCGTTGTAGCCGTTGAAGTGGTCGATGGTGAAGAACGGCAGCGAGTCGTCCTCGACGAGGGCACGCTTCTCGCTCTCGCTCGGCACCTGGATGACGAGGAGGTCGGCGTACCACTCACCCGTGGCAGGGTCGACCGCGGTCCGGCCCGGCGGCCGGTGCATGAGGAAGCCCTTGCCGTGCACCTTGTAGGTGAGGTTGTCGCCCCACGACGTGCCGAGCTCGACCTCGGGGAGGCTGAGGCAGATCTCGTCGACGTCCTGGGGGGTCGCGGCCCGGTGGGGAGCCTTGGTCACGTCACCCAACGCTACTCGACCCCGGACACCCCCCCGGGTGTACCGACCCGCGCCCCCGGCGGCAGCCGCAGCCCGCGCGCCCAGTCGGCGGCGGGCATCTCGCGGGCGCCGAACGCCTTGACGTCACCGAGCCGGACCGCGGTGGTGGCGGTGCCCACCAGCACGTCGGCCTTGCCGGCCCGGAGCTCGCCCGGGGCCAGCCGCTCGTCGGTGTGCGTCACGGGCCCGAGCTTGACCCGGGTGCCGTCGTACGTCGTCCAGGCGCCGGGAGCGGGCGTGCAGGCCCGGATCCGGCGGTCCACGGCCGCTGCCGGCTCGGCCCAGTCGACCTCCGCGTCGGCGACGGTGATCTTGGGCGCGAGGCTGACGCCCTCGGCCGGCTGCGGCCGCGCCTCGAGGCTGCCGTCCTCGATGCCGTCGAGGGTCGCGACGAGGAGCCCGGCGCCACCCTCCGCCAGGCGGGCCAGCAGCTCCCCGGCCGTGTCCGTGTCGCGGATCCGCTCGGTCATCACGCCGAAGACCGCTCCGGCGTCCATCTCCTTGACGATGCGGAAGGTGGTGGCGCCGGTGACCTCGTCGCCGGCCCAGATCGCGTGCTGGACCGGCGCCGCGCCACGCCACGCGGGCAGGCACGAGAAGTGGAGGTTGACCCAGCCGTGCCGGGGGATGTCGAGCGCGCTCTGCGGGAGCAGGGCGCCGTAGGCGACGACCGCACAGCAGTCCGGCGCCAGCTCGCGCAGCGCGGCCTGGAAATCCGGCTCGCGCGGGTGCTCGGGGGTGAGCACGGGTACGCCGAGCTCGCGCGCCAGCTCGGCGACCGGGCTGGGGGTGAGCCTGCGGCCGCGGCCGGCGGGCGCGTCCGGGCGGGTCACCACGCCGACCAGCTCGTGGGAGGAGCCGGCGATCGCCCGGAGGCTCGGCAGCGCCACCTGCGGCGTACCGGCGAAGACGACTCTCATGGGTGGGGAGCCACGCGCCGGTGGAGGGATCCCAGGTGCACCTGGGATCCCTGCACTTCTGGGGCGTTGCAACGGCCGAGAGGCTCAGCGGTCCCAGGTGAGCCTGGGATCCCGACAGCGGCCGAGGAGCCCGCCCGCGCGGTCAAAGGCCCAGGCCCCCGGTCGGGTGCGGCGAGACCTTGACCCGCGGGGGCTCGGCCCCGAACCACTCCGCCTCGCGGATCGCCTTCTTGGCCGCCTTGCGGGTCTCGTCGTCGAGTCGGTCGATGAACAGGACGCCGTCGAGGTGGTCGGTCTCGTGCTGGAGCGCTCTGGCCAGCAGCTCCGAGCCCTCGATCGTCAGCGGCTCGCCGTGCATGTCGAACCCCTTGGCCACCACCGACAACGCCCGCCGACAGTCGAAGGACAGCTCCGGGATGGACAGGCAGCCCTCGGGGCCGAACTGCTCCTCGTCGGACAGGTCGAGCACCGGGTTGACCAGGTGACCGGTCTCGCCGTCCACGTGCCAGGTGAACACCCGCAGCCCCACGCCGATCTGGGGCGCCGCGAGCCCCGCACCGGGTGCGTCGAGCATCGTGTCCGTGAGGTCCTCGACGAGCTTGCGGAGCTCCTTGTCGAAGTCGACCACCTCGACCGCGCGCTGTCGCAGCACCGGGTCGCCGAAGAGCCGGATCGGCTGGATCATCTCGGCGTCCCCGGCGAGCCGTGAGGCCGAAACGCGAAGCCGGGAGAGCCCGGAGCTGATGGGGGTGACATCACCCGGCAAGTCTAGGAAGTCGCTCTCCTGGCCGCCCCCGCCGGGATAGTCCCAGACCTTTCCAACATGGCGTGCGCGGGAAACGTGTTGGGAACGGCTGGGACTATCCCGGCGGTCCGGTCGGTTTGGTCCGATCGGTTGGACCGGTCCGATGACCTAGAGGGTCGGTGGGTCGACCTGGATGCGCACCGCGTCGAGCTTGCGGGCCGAGCGCACCCGCTGGACCTCTCCGAGGGCGCGGGAGAGCTCGGCCCCGTGCGCCCGCGGGACGCGGACGACCGCGCGCGACTCACCGTCAGCGGTGGGCACCGGCCCGAGCAGCTCGAAGCCGGTGGGCGCCGCGAGCAGCGTGAGCGCGTCGTCGACGGCACCCGGCTCGCCGGTGATGGTGGCCAGCCGGGAGGCGGGCGGGAGGTGGGCCTCGCGGCGCTCGGCCGCCTCGCGGGCGGCGAACCCCGACGGGTCCCAGCGGACCAGCGCCTGGACCGCCGGGTGGGCCGGGTCGCCGACCACGACCGCACGGCCACCGGGCCGGACCAGCGCCACGGCGTTCATCCACCGGCGCAGCGCCTCCTCCGCCGCGCGCAGGTGGGCCAGGCCGAGCACCAGCCAGGTATCGAGCAGGACGACCGCTGCGTAGCCACCGGCCGCCACCGGCTCGGCGCCCGGCGTCGCCACGACGATCGCCGGTTCGCCGTCGACCGCAGCCAGCACCCGGTCACCCCCGGAGCTGCGGACCACGGCGCCGGGGAAGGACCGGCCCAGCTCCTCGGCGGTGCGGGTCTCCCCCACGACCGGCGCCCGGAGGCCGCGGTGCCCGCACTCGGGACAGGCCCAGCCGTCGTGCCCGGTGCCGCACCAGCGGCAGGTCGGGGGTGCGGTGGCCGACCCCAGCGCGAGCGGGCCGGAGCACACCCCGCAGCGGGCCGGGGTCCGGCACCGCTCGCAGGCCAGCGCGGCGGCGTACCCGGTCCGGGGTGTCTGCACCAGCACCGGTCCGCGGTCCAGCGCGTCCCGGATGGCGTGGTGGACCTCGGTGGGCACCCGGGTGGCGCGAGCCAGCGGGTCGCGGGCCAGGGCGCGCTCGTCGGCCCCGGCCACCGACACGGTCACCCGCGACCGCAGCGTCTCCCGTGATGGAGCGAGTCGGTGTGCCCAGCCCGAGCGTACGAGCTGGTCGCCCTCGACGGCCGTCGCGAAGCCCCCCACGAGCGCCGCCGCGGCCTCGCGCTCGGCACGCGTGAGCAGCGTCTCCCGGGCGTGGGGGTACGGCGCCCGCGGCTCTGCGTGCAGGTCGTCGCCGTCGTCCCAGATGACGACCAGGCCGAGCCCGTGCACCGGGGCGAACGCCGCCGCGCGGGTGCCGACCACCACCCGGCGCCGGCCGCGGGCGACCGCGAGGAAGTCGCGGTAGCGCCGAGCCGGGCCGGCGTCCGCGGTGAGCACCACGTGCTGGTCGGGGCCGAGCACCGAGGTGAGGGCCGCATCGACGCGGGCCACGTCCTTGCCGTCGGGCACGACGACGAGGGCGCCGCGACCGCCGGCGACCGTCGCCGCGACCGCGTGGGCCACGAGGACCGGCCAGTCGGTGCCCGGCGCGGCGGTCCACACCGCCCGCGGCGAACCGCCTCCGGACAGGTGGCCGAGGAAGGCGTCGGCCGGGCCGTGGTCGGACCATGCGGTCGCCGCGGCCGCGGAGTCGTAGGCCGGCGGCGGGGCCGGCGGCAGCGAGTCCTTCGCCTCCGTCGCGGCGTGCCGGCCCGGCACCGCCAGCCGGATCACGTCGGACCGGGTGCCGGCGTAGCGCTCGGCGATCTCGGCGGCCAGTGCGGAGACCGTCGGCAGCAGCACCGGCTCAGGGCTCACCAGCCGGCGCAGCGGCGTCAGCTCGCCCTCGTGGTCACTCGCCGCGGCACGCTCGAGCACGAACCCGTCCACGTCGCGCCCGGCGAACCGCACCTTGACCCTGACCCCGGGGCGGGCGCCGTCGGCCATCGAGGCGGGGACGGCGTAGTCGAAGCTCCGGTCGAGGTGGGCGAGGGGTACGTCGACCAGCACCCGGACGACCGGGTCGACCTCAGCCACCGGCTCCGCGGCCGGCGCGGTCCGCCGTGTCGGCCGGACTCGGGAGCGCGCCAGCCCGGGGAGCAGCTCATCGTCGTTCGGCTCGGGCACGTCACATGGATATCAGTGCTGACCGACGCATCCCCGCGGAAGGTGACGGGATTGTGGGAGCGAAGCGACCCGGTCTTTCGGGTTCCTGAGATGGATCCGTGGGTGGGCGGCCGCGTGCGTAGCAGGCCCGCAAGGGCGGAGCAAGCTCCGCCCCGCAGGCGCGGCCGTCCAGCTCGGGTTCTGCACCAGGACGCCGAGATGTGGTGCAACCCAGCAAGCCTGGCCTTTGCCGAGGATTCCCGGCACCAGGTGCCGATATCCCTCCGCAAACCCCACCGACCGGGGCTGGTGTTGCCCGCGCCATGCAACGGCGCGGCGAAGCCCGCCGTTGTGCGCCGTATCACCGGATCGCGCGAGGCGAGACGCGATCTGGTAGGCGCGGGGCACTCACGACAGCGCAGGGGTCACCGGATATCCGGCGACCCCTGAGCTTCTGTGCCGAGATCTCGGCACAGAAGCGGATGGGTCGCTACAGAACCCACGGCCCTGCTCGCGAAGCGGGCGCCGATCGCGATCCTTGACGGCGAGACGCGATCCGGTAGGCGCGCGGGTACCCACGGATTCATCAGGAGAGCCGTCTTTCGCGAGCGCAGCGAGCTGTCGCCGCGGGCCCGGGCCCGGGCCCACGAGGGCGTTCCGGTCGTCGTGGACCCGGGCCGAAACTCACGAGGGTAGACAGGCCGCCTTGAGCGCCTCGGCGCGGTCGGTGCGCTCCCAGGTGAACTCCGGGAGCTCGCGGCCGAAGTGGCCGTAGGCGGCGGTCTTGGCGTAGATCGGCCGGAGCAGGTCGAGGTCTGCGATGATGGCGGCGGGCCGCAGGTCGAAGACCTTCAGCACGGCGTCCTGGATCGCCTCGTCGGAGGCGGTGCCGGTGCCGAAGGTCTCCACGAAGACCCCG
The DNA here is from genome assembly GCF_036274455.1 of Nocardioides sp. GTDB lineage: Bacteria > Actinomycetota > Actinomycetes > Propionibacteriales > Nocardioidaceae > Nocardioides. The sequence goes on from NZ_DASUFR010000046.1 coordinate 48,781, forward strand.
ACCGGCTGGGCCTTGCCGATCGCGTAGGCGACCTGCGCCTCGCAGCGGCGGGCCAGCCCGGCGGCGACGACGTTCTTGGCCACCCAGCGCATCGCGTAGGCCGCCGAGCGGTCGACCTTCGACGGGTCCTTGCCGGAGAAGGCGCCGCCACCGTGGCGGGCCATGCCGCCGTAGGTGTCGACGATGATCTTGCGACCGGTCAGCCCGGCGTCGCCCATCGGGCCGCCGACCACGAAGCGGCCGGTCGGGTTGACCAGCAGCCGGTAGCCCTCGGAGGGCAGGTCGAAGGTGGCGAGCACCGGGTCGATGACGTGCTTCTTGACGTCGGACTCGAGGGTGTCGAGCTGGGTGTCCTCGTCGTGCTGGGAGGAGAGGACCACGGTGTCGACGCGGACCGGCCGGTTGTCGGCGTCGTACTCGATGGTGACCTGGGTCTTCCCGTCCGGGCGCAGGTAGGGCAGCGTGCCGTCCTTGCGGACCTCGCTGAGCCTCTCGGCCAGCCGCTGGGCCATGACGATCGGCAACGGCATCAGCACGTCGGTGTCGTCGCAGGCGTAGCCGAACATCAGCCCCTGGTCGCCGGCGCCCTGCTTGTCCATGGCGTCGACCGAGCCGGTGCGGGCCTCGTGGCCGCTGTCGACGCCCTGCGCGATGTCGCCGGACTGGCCACCGATCGCGACCATGACGCCGCAGGAGTGGCCGTCGAAGCCCTTGATCGACGAGTCGTAGCCGATCTCGACGATCTTCTGGCGTACGACGTCCTTGATGTCGGCGTACCCCGTCGTGCTGACCTCACCGGCCACCACGACGAGCCCGGTCGTCAGGAGCGTCTCCACCGCGACCCGGCTGTAGGGGTCCTGGCGCAGCAACGCATCGAGGACGGAGTCGCTGATCTGGTCGGCGATCTTGTCCGGGTGACCCTCGGTCACCGACTCTGAGGTGAACAGACGTCCTGGCACAGTGGTGTCTCCTGGTTCGTTCCTGGTGCGGGCCTACGCTAGCCGGTGTCTCGCATGGCGGGACCGATGTCTCAGCGCCGGTCCCCAATTCGCGTCACCCGGGTGACACACCGGCGAACGGGGTCAATCCTGCAGCCTCCGGGCCACCTCGTCCCAAATCACGTGGGCCAGGGCGGTCTTCGACCCGCGCGGAACCGCGGTCTCGGAGCCGTCGGCGCCCAGCACGACCGCCTCGTTGTCGGCGCTGCCGAAGACCGCTCCCCCGCTCACGTCGTTGACGACGAGCAGGTCGCAGCCCTTGCGGGCGAGCTTGGCCCGGCCGAGCTCGAGGACGGTCGAGTGGTCGTCGCCGGTCTCGGCCGCGAAGCCGACGATCACCGCACCGGGCCGGGGCCGAGTGGCGCTCAGCTCGCGCAGGATGTCGGGGTTCTGGATCAGCTCGAGCCCCGGCGCCGAGCCGTCGTCGGCCTTCTTGATCTTGGCCCCGCTGACCGAGACGGGCCGGAAGTCCGCCGGCGCCGCGGCCATCACCACCGCGTCGGCGGAGGCGGCCGCGGCCAGCACCTCGGTGCGGAGCTGCTCGGTGGTCTCCACGCGCACGACCTTGACGCCGGCCGGGTCGGGCAGCGAGGTGTTGGCGGCGACCAGGGTCACCTCCGCTCCACGGGAGGCCGCGGCGCGGGCAAGGGCGTAGCCCTGCCGCCCCGAGGACCGGTTGCCGAGGAAACGCACCGGGTCGAGGTACTCGCGGGTGCCGCCGGCCGACACGACCACCTGGCGGCCGGCGAGGTCTTGCCGAGAAGGTGACCCAGGGCCGAAGCCGCGCGCGAGGACGTCGACGCACACGTCGTAGATCTCGTCGGGGTCGGGCAGCCGGCCCTTGCCCGAGTCGGCACCCGTGAGCCGGCCCTCCGCGGGCTCGATCACCAGGCAGCCGCGCTCGCGCAGGGTGGCGACGTTGGCCCTCGTCGCGGCGTGCTCCCACATCTCGGTGTGCATCGCGGGCGCGAAGACCACCGGGCAGCGCGCGGTGAGCAGCGTGTTGGTCAGCAGGTCGTCGGCCATGCCGTGCGCGGCCTTGGCCAGGAGGTCCGCCGTCGCCGGTGCGACCACGACCAGGTCGGCGGACTGCCCGATCCGCACGTGTGGCACCTCGTGCACGTGGTCCCACACCTCGGTCGCGACCGGCTTCCCGGAGAGCGCGGACCAGGTGGGGGCGCCGACGAAGTGCAGGGCCGCGGCGGTCGGTACGACGGTGACGTCGTGGCCGGACTCGGTGAAGCGGCGCAGCAGCTCGGCGGCCTTGTAGGCCGCGATGCCGCCGGAGACCCCGAGGACGACCCTGCTCAGGGGAGCGTCCTACTCCGCGGAGGCGTCGGCGGCCGCGGCCTTGGCTGCGGCCTCCTCGGCGGCCAGCTCCGCCGGGTCGACGTCCTCGCAGGTCAGGAGGTCCTCGTTGATCTCGCGCAGCGCGATCGAGAGGGGCTTCTCCTGCACGTGGGTGTCCACGAGCGGGCCGACGTACTCCAGCAGGCCCTCGCCGAGCTGGGAGTAGTAGGCGTTGATCTGCCGGGCGCGCTTGGCGCTGTAGAGAACCAGCTTGTACTTGCTGTCGGTCTTGGTGAGCAGGTCGTCGATCGAGGGGTTGGTGACACCCTCGGCCTCGATGTGGGGGGCAGACACGCGTGAGCCTCGCAGCTTGTGATCGATGGAGTGTCGGTGGTGGGCGGCGGTCCGGCGGGACCGCGCCGCTCGTCGCAGACGCGGGGTCGGGCCCTCAGTCCGCGGTGTCGAGCTTCATCAAGGCTACCAACTCCTCCGCGGCAGCGTGAACTTCGCGGTTGACGATGCTCACGTCGAACTCCGCCTGCGCGGCCAGCTCCTCGCGGGCGGTGGCCAGCCGGCGCTCGCGCTCGGCCTCGTCCTCGGTGCCCCGGCCGACCAGCCGGCGGACCAGCTCCTCCCACGACGGCGGCTCCAGGAAGACGAACAGCGCCTCGGGCATCGTCTCGCGCACCTGCCGGGCACCCTGGAGGTCGATCTCGAGCATGGCGGGGTGTCCGGAGGCGAGCGCCAGGTCGACGGGCTGGCGTGGCGTGCCGTAGCGGTTGTGGCCATGGACCACGGCCCACTCGAGCAGGTCGTCGTCGGCGATCATCCGGTCGAACTCCTCGTCGGAGACGAACCAGTAGTGGACGCCGTTCACCTCACCCGGTCGCGGAGCGCGGGTGGTCGCGGACACCGAGATCCAGACCTCGGGGTGGTGCTCGCGGATGTCGGCCGCGACGCTGCCCTTGCCGACGGCGGTCGGACCGGCGAGCACGACGAGGCGGCGCTTGCGCTCCGGCTCGGTCATCGACGAGCGCAACCAACCGCTGATCGAGCCTGTCGGGATCTCCGCAGGCGTGGGCCGGGAGCCGACCCTGCGGACATCTCGACACGCTCGATGAGCGCCGGGCGAGTCCCAGCGTCAGGCACCGAACTCCTTCTCCAGCGCCGCGACCTGCTTGGTGCCGAGGCCGCGCACCCGGCGGCTCTCGGCGATGCCGAGCCGCTCCATCGTCTGCTTGGCCCGGACCTTGCCCAGGCCGGGCATCGACTGGAGCAGGTCGACGACCCGCATCTTGCCGATGACGTCGTTGCGCTGGCCCTCGGCGAGCACCTCGGAGATCGAGGCGCCGGCGTTCTTGAGCCGGTTCTTCACCTCGGCACGTTCCCGTCGGGACGCTGCGGCCTTCTCCAGGGCCGCCATGCGCTGTTCGGGAGTGAGCGGGGGCAGAGCCACGTTGCGGGGTCCTTCGGTGCTCGAAGTGGGAGGGAGCGTGCTGCTCAACATAGTCAGGTACCTGTCCGCGCGGCAATCGACCCCCGGGGCGAGAGGTTTGGTCCGGCTCGCGAACGGGTCCGGTCGTCAACCGGTCGTCAGCCGAGCTGCAACGGCGTGCCGCACACGTCCTTCGCCTCCTGGTCCACGGCGTTGAACGCGGTCGTGCTGGCCTGGCTGCCCACCTGCGCGGCGGCCTGGTCGATGGCCTCCTGGTCGGCCTCGCTGAGCCCAGCCGGTGGGTGGTCCCGGTCGTAGGTCGCCGGGTCGACGCCGGCATCGTCCAGCGCCTCCTGGAGCCCGTCGAGCGCGTCGATGACGGTCTTCCAGTCGTCCCGGATGTCGTCCGGCGCGTCGTCGGCGAGGTCCTCGAAGATCGGCAGCGCCTTCAGCAACGCGTCCGGCGAACCGTCGCCGAGGACCTCGCTCAGCTCCTGCTGGTGGTCCTTGACCGCGTCGCAGTACTGCTCCTGCTCGCTCTGGCATCCCGACACGCCCAGCACCAGCACGACGGCGAGGACGACTGCCCGGCGTGTCCGGCCCCAGTCGGGGCAGCGGTCAGCAGGCAACCTCATGGGTTCAGCATTGCCGAGCTCGGGTTGCCTGCTGACCGCTGACCCGCCCGTACAGAACCAGCGGGTCAGCCGCGCAGCGAGCGCAGCTCGTCGTTCAGGCGCAGTGCCTCGTCGCGCATCGCGGTCACCGACGGCCCACGGCGGAGCAGCTCGCGCGAGGAGCTCGGGGTGACCGCTGCGACGGCACCGCCGAAGATCCGCCGGATGTCGGCGACCGTGCCTCCCTGGGCGCCGAACCCGGGGGCCAGGATCGGGCCGTTGAACCCGAAGTCGAGGTCGCTCTCTCCGATGGTCGCGCCGACCACCGCGCCGAACGAGCCCAGCGGCTCCTCCCCGACGTTCAGCTGCCGCAGGTGGTCGAGCACCCGCCCGGCCACCGGCCCGCCGTCCTCGCTGCGGGCGTGCTGGACCTCCGGCCCCTCCTTGTTGGAGGTCAGCGCCAGCACGAACAGCCCCGCGTCGTGCTTGCGCGCGGTGTCGACCATCGGGTCGAGCGAGCCGAAGCCGAGGTAGGGCGAGGCGGTGATCGCGTCGGCCGCGAGCGGGGAGGAGGGGTCGAGGTAGGCGTCGGCGTAGGCCTGGGTGGTCGAGCCGATGTCGCCGCGCTTCACGTCCAGCAGCACCAGCGCCCCGGCCGCCCGCGACTCGGCCAGGACCCGCTCGAGGACCGCGATCCCGCGGCTGCCGAACCGCTCGTAGAACGCCGACTGCGGCTTCACGACCGCGACGTACGGCGCGAGCCCCTCGACCGCCGTCAGCGCGAACCGCTCGAGCCCGGACACGTCGTCGGGCAGCCCCCACTCGTGCAGCAGGGCCGAGTGCGGGTCGATGCCCGCGCAGAGCGCCCCCCGGTCGTCGAGCGCGGCCACGAACCGAGTGCCGAACGTGGTCATGAGAGCCCCTTCAGGATCCGGCGGGGCCAGCCCGGCCCCTCGTAGACGAACGCGGTGTAGCCCTGCAGGAGGTCCGCGCCGGCGTCGATCCGTGCCTGCGCGTCCTCGACCGTGGTGATGCCACCGACGCCGATGAGGGTCAGCCCGTCGCCGACCCGCGACCTGAGCAGCCGGAGCACCTCGAGCGACCGCGCGGCCAGCGGCCGGCCGGACAGGCCGCCGGCGCCGACGGCCGCCACCTGGGCGGGTGACGAGGCCAGGCCCTCGCGGGAGATCGTGGTGTTGGTCGCGACGATGCCGGCCAGCCCGATGGCGGTGGCCAGGTCGGCGACCGCGATGACGTCGTCGTCGGGGAGGTCGGGCGCGATCTTGACCAGGAGCGGTACGCCGCCCGCGACGTCCTGCACCGCGCGGAGGATCGGCTCGAGCTTCTCGACCGCCTGCAGGTTGCGCAGCCCCGGCGTGTTGGGCGAGCTCACGTTGATCACCAGGTAGTCGGCGTGTGGTGCGAGCAGCCGCGCCGACTTCTCGTAGTCCCCCACCGCGGCGTCCTCGGGGACCACCTTCGTCCTGCCGATGTTGACCCCGAGCACCGGTCCACCGTCGCGGCGTCGCCGCGCGGCGAGCCGCGCGGCCACGACCTCGGCGCCGTCGTTGTTGAACCCCATCCGGTTGACGACCGCTCGGTCGGCGGGGAGCCGGAACAGCCGCGGCTTGTCGTTGCCGGGCTGGGGCTCCCCGGTGACCGTGCCGACCTCGACGTGCCCGAAGCCGAGCGCGCCGAGCGCTGCGATGCCGACCGCGTTCTTGTCGAAGCCGGCGGCCAGGCCGAGGACGTTGGGGAAGGTCAGCCCCATCGCGGTGACGGGTGCACCCGGCGCACGCCGCCGGGCCAGCGCCGGCCGGGCCGCCCGGACGGCCCGGAAGCCGAGCCGGTGCGCCTTCTCGGCGTCGAGCCGGGTCAGGCCGTGGTCGAAAAGGGTGGAGTAGAGGCTCACGTGGTGGAACCCGTGGGTTGAGGGCTGAGGACCGCTCGTGAGAGCGCCGGATCCGCCATCACGTGCGATCCGAGGCGACTCGAAACCAGTCCTGCAGCGACCGCACCCCGATCGAGCCGCGGATCGTCGCCTCGATCCCCTGCACCGCGGCACCCAGCCCCTGGACGGTCGTGATGCACGGGATGTTGGCCATCACCGCGGCGGTCCTGATCTCATAGCCGTCGATCCGCGGCGAGCCGCCGCTGGCCGAGCCGTAGGGCGTGTTGACCACGAGGTCGATGTCGCCGTCGAGGATCCGCTGGACGGTGGTGCGGTCGTCTCCCTCGCCCGGGCCCTCGAAGTGCTTGCGCACCACGGTCGCGGCCACGCCGTTGCGGCGCAGCGCGTCGGCGGTGCCCTGGGTGGCCAGGATCTCGAAGCCCATGTCGGCGAGCACCTTGATCGGGAAGATCATGGTCCGCTTGTCCCGGTTGGCCATCGAGACGAACACCCGGCCCGCGCGGCCCTCCTGCTGCGGCAGCGGCAGCGAGCCGTACGCCGCGGCCTGCGACTTCGCGAACGCCGACCCGAAGTCGGCGTCGAGCCCCATCACCTCGCCGGTCGACTTCATCTCCGGCCCGAGCACCGTGTCGACCTGCTGGCCGTCAGGTGTGCGGAACCGGTTGAACGGCATCACCGCCTCCTTGACCGCGATCGGCTGGTCGGGCGGGAGCGTGCCGCCGTCGCCCGTCGCGGGCAGGACCCCGGAGGCGCGGAGCCCGGCGATGGTCTCGCCCAGCATGATCCGGGCCGCCGCCTTGGCCAGCGGGGTCGCGGTGGCCTTGGACACGAACGGCACCGTCCGCGACGCCCGCGGGTTGGCCTCCAGCACGTAGAGGACGTCGGCGCCGAGGGCGTACTGGATGTTCAGCAGCCCGCGCACGCCGACCCCGCGGGCGATCGCCTCGGTGGCCCGCCGGATCTCCTCGATCTCGGAGTCGCCGAGCGTGATCGGCGGCAGCGCGCACGAGGAGTCGCCGGAGTGGATGCCGGCCTCCTCGATGTGCTCCATCACGCCGCCGAGGAACAGCTCCTCGCCGTCGTAGAGCGCGTCCACGTCGATCTCGACGGCGTCGTCGATGAACCGGTCGACCAGCACCGGGTGCTCCGGGCTGACCTGGGTGGCCCGGGCGATGTAGCCCTCGAGCGCGTCGTCGCCGTAGACGATCTCCATGCCGCGGCCACCGAGGACGTACGACGGCCGGACCAGCACCGGGTAGCCGATCTGCTCAGCGATCGCCCTGGCCTCGGCGAACGACGTGGCCAGGCCGTGCTTGGGCGCGGGCAGCCCGGCGTCGGCCAGGACCCGCCCGAACGCGCCGCGCTCCTCGGCGAGGTGGATCGCCGCCGGGGAGGTCCCCACGATCGGCACCCCGTTGTCCTCGAGCCCCTGGGCGAGCCCGAGGGGCGTCTGGCCGCCGAGCTGGCAGATCACGCCGGCGACCGGGCCGGCCTTTTGCTCGGCGTGCACGACCTCGAGGACGTCCTCGAGGGTCAGCGGCTCGAAGTAGAGCCGGTCGGAGGTGTCGTAGTCGGTCGAGACCGTCTCGGGGTTGCAGTTGACCATCACGGTCTCGTAGCCCGCGCCGTCCTCGGCCTGGCCGAGCGCCATCGACGCGTGCACGCAGGAGTAGTCGAACTCGATGCCCTGCCCGATCCGGTTCGGACCCGAGCCGAGGATGATCACCGCCGGCCTCTCCCGCGGCTCCACCTCGGTCTCCTCGTCGTAGGACGAGTAGTGGTAGGGCGTGGCGGCCGCGAACTCCGCGGCACAGGTGTCGACGGTCTTGAAGACCGGCCGGATGCCGAGCGCGTGCCGCACCCCGCGGACCACGTCCGCGGTCATCCCGCGGATCTTGCCGATCTGGGCATCGGAGAAGCCGTGCCGCTTGGCCTTGCGCAGCACGGCGGGGGTCAGCTCGGGCGCCGCGGTGACCTCGGCCGCGACCTCGTTGATCAGCAGCAGCTGGTCGACGAACCACGGGTCGATGTGGGTCGCCCCGAAGATCTCCCGCGGCGTGGCCCCGGCCCGCAGCGCGTCCATGACCTTCTTGAGCCGGCCGTCGTGCGGCGTACGGATCTCCTCGAGCAGTGCGTCCTTGTCCAGGTCGACCCAGTCCTTCTCCCAGTCGAAGACGGCGTCCGCCTTCTCGAGCGAGCGCAGCGCCTTCTGCAGCGCCTCGGTGAAGTTGCGGCCGATGGCCATCGCCTCGCCGACCGACTTCATGTGGGTGGTGAGCAGCCGGTCGGCGGCCGGGAACTTCTCGAAGGCGAACCGCGGCACCTTCACCACGACGTAGTCGAGAGTGGGCTCGAACGCCGCCGGCGTGCTCTGCCCGTCCTCGCGGGTGGTGATGTCGTTGGGGATCTCGTCGAGGGTGTAGCCGATCGCGACCTTGGCCGCGATCTTGGCGATCGGGAAGCCCGTCGCCTTGCTTGCGAGCGCCGAGGACCGCGAGACCCGCGGGTTCATCTCGATGACGACCAGCCGGCCGTCGCGCGGGTTGACCGCGAACTGGATGTTGCAGCCGCCGGTGTCGACGCCGACGGATCGGATGATGCCGATCGCGAGGTCGCGCATCTGCTGGTACTCCCGGTCGGTCAGCGTCATCGCCGGGGCGACGGTGATCGAGTCGCCGGTGTGCACGCCCATCGGGTCGAGGTTCTCGATCGAGCACACGATCACGACGTTGTCCTTCGTGTCGCGCATCACCTCGAGCTCGTACTCCTTCCAGCCGAGGATCGACTCCTCGAGGAGCACCTCGGTGGTCGGGCTGGCCTGGAGCCCGGCGCCGGCGATCCGGCGCAGATCGGCCTCGTCGTGGGCCATGCCCGAGCCGGTCCCGCCCATCGTGAAGCTCGGGCGCACCACCACCGGGTAGCCGAGCTCCTCGACCGCAGCCAGGCAGTCCTCCATCGAGTGGCAGATCGCGCTGCGCGCCACCTCGCCGCCGAGCTCCTCGACGATCTTCTTGAAGATCTGCCGGTTCTCACCGCGGTCGATGGCCTCGATCGAGGCGCCGATCAGCTCCACGCCGTACTTGTCGAGGACGCCGGCGGCGGCGAGCGCCGTCGCGGTGTTGAGCGCGGTCTGGCCGCCCAGCGTCGCCAGCAGGGCGTCGGGGCGCTCCTTCTCGATCACCTTCTCGACGAACTGCGGCGTGATCGGCTCGACGTAGGTCGCGTCGGCGAACTCCGGGTCGGTCATGATCGTGGCCGGGTTGGAGTTGACCAGGATGACCCGGATCCCCTCGGCCTTGAGCACCCGGCACGCCTGGGTGCCGGAGTAGTCGAACTCGCAGGCCTGGCCGATGATGATCGGCCCCGACCCGATGACCAGGACGGACTTGATGTCCTCGCGCTTAGGCATCAGGCATCGCTCTCGGTGGTTGAGGTGCGACCGGAGGGAGCCTCGAAGCCCATGAGATCGCAGAAGCGGTCGAAGAGGTAGGCGGCGTCGTGCGGACCCGCCGCCGCCTCCGGGTGGTACTGCACGGAGAACGCCCTGAGCTTCCCGTCCTTGCGAAGCTCGAGGCCCTCGACGACGTCGTCGTTGAGGCAGACGTGGCTCACCGTGGCCTCGCCGTACGGCGTGTCGGTCGCCTCGTCGGTCGGTGCGTCGACCGCGAAGCCGTGGTTGTGGGCGGTGACCTCGACCTTGCCGGTGGTGCGGTCCATCACCGGCTGGTTGATGCCTCGGTGGCCGTACTTCAGCTTGTAGGTGCCGAATCCGAGGGCGCGTCCGAACAGCTGGTTGCCGAAGCAGATGCCGAAGTACGGCAGGTCCTGCTGCAGCGCCTGCTGGAGGAGCTCGACCTGGCCGGTGGTCGCGGCCGGGTCGCCCGGGCCGTTCGAGAAGAACAGCCC